>JAFMJP010000002.1 GCA_017853375.1 Actinomycetota bacterium | reverse complement strand
GCGTCGACATCCTCACTGCCGAAGCATTCGAAGACGTCGCCAAGGACATCATCGAGAAAGTTCGTCGTGGCGAGATGGATCGCACGCAACAGCGCGCCCTTGCTGCAAGTGCAGTCGAAGTCGTGGTCGATGCGCAGGGTCGAATCAACATCGACGAAAAGCTTCGCGCCTATGCCGGTCTCACGCTCGACTCGCGCGTCGTGATCAGCGGCTCATTCGACCGCTGTGAAATCTGGGACCCCACTCGCCACCAACGCGTGAGCGAGGCAGGGGCCGCGCAGATGGCTGGCGGCGCTTCATGAAATTCAACGACAGAAACAGAAAGGAGAACCGAGGCACACTTCGACGCGACCACTGGTCACGTTGAGGTTTCGCTCATCAGCAGTCTCCCGGTCAGCAAAGATGGACAGCCCCAACTCCGCCCGCTTCCGTCTTCGCCATCCGGGGAGAAATCCCGGAGGCAAATGTTGGCCGGGGGACTGCTGATGAGCGAGATCCACGATCCAGTGATGATCGCAGAGATCGTCGAACTGTTCACGTCGATTCCCGATGGAGTGTTGCTCGACGCAACACTCGGGATGGCGGGACACGCAACGGCGATTCTCCGGCGACATTCCGGTCTGCATGTGGTGGGAATCGATCGAGACATGATGGCCATTCAGCACGCACACACCGTGAAAGCCGCACTCGGTAGCGACGACGCGGCACGTTTCACTGCCGTGCACGCACGATTCGATCGCGCAACGGAAGTCCTCGGAAATCTGGGAATCACCCAGCTATCGGGAGCCCTCTTCGACCTCGGTGTCTCCTCACCACAACTCGACATCGCAGAACGTGGGTTTTCCTACAGGAACGATGCTCCCCTCGACATGCGAATGGATCGCAGCGAAAGCGTCTCCGCCTGGCACGTGGTGAATGAATACGACGCCGACACCATTGCCGACATACTCCGACGAAACGCCGATGAGCGGTTTGCCAAGCGAGTCGCCGACGCCATCGTTGCCGCTCGCCCCATTGCAACGACGGCACAGTTGGCGGCGGTGGTGACCGGGGCGATTCCTGCAGCAACTCGTCGCACGGGTGGACATCCCGCCAAGCGCACCTTTCAGGCAATCCGTATCGAGGTCAATGCAGAGTTGGACATCTTGGCGAAATCATTGCGCGGTGTCATGTCGATGATCGTTCCGAAGGGTCGTATCGCCGTGTTGTCGTACCACAGCGGCGAAGACCGCATCGTCAAGAACGTCATGCGCGAGGCAGAAACCGACTCGTCGCGCCCCAATATCGCCACCCCATTTGCGCATCCGTCGCGCACGGCCCCCCGTGCGTGGCAAAAAGTGCGGGTGGCGAAACAACCGAGCGCCGCCGAGCAACAGCGAAACCCACGTGCCTCCTCGGCACGTTTGCGTGTAATGGAGCGTTGCGAGGTCGCCGCATGACATCCTCGGCAACCGCTCGCGCCCGCGCCAGACGCCAACTTCAGCATTCGGGTCAGGCGTCGGTGCCGCGAATCTCGCGACGTCGTGACGGTTCGGCTGAGCGAGTGCCGGAGTACATCGACGCGGCGCCTACCCCTGCACCACGGCACGAGCGGGAGTCCGGGTCGCATCTGCGGGTCGTGCCGCAGCCGGTGCGCGGTCGCAGCGCCGTATCACGTGCAACTTTGGTGGTGTTCACGCTCACCGTCTTCACCATTGCAGTGGTGGTGTTTCAGGCAACGATTGCCGAACAGCAGCTGCGTCTCGATGCACTGACCCAGGATCTCCGCCTCGCAGAGTCGCACTACGACAATCTGCGCCAAGAGCGTGCCGAGTTGCTCTCGCCGAGCCGCTTGCGCGAAGAAGCGGTGATGATGGGTATGTACCAGGGTCTCAGCACCAAGTTCGTGGAAGTCCCGGCCCAGGTCGTTGCCGAAGTGATGGCGAGTACTTCGAAGATGAATCCGCTCTTTGCCGACCCGCCAGCCGGTGTGGCATCGGCAGGCGCCCTTGCGCAGATGCAGCCGGTGGAAGTGGTGAGCAGGCCATGAGCGACACGGCACCGCTCCGACGCCCCCGCGCCACCGAGTCGGCTCGATCGCGTGCTTCGCGCAACCCGCAGTCGCGAACCATGAACATGGGCGACTTCTTCGGTGCAATCTCCAGCTACGGCGTCACCAAGATGACCGACAACATCCATGCCGGCGACATGCGCAAGCGCATCTCTGCAATGTTCATGGTGATCTTCCTGGTGCTGTCGTTGGTGTACCTGCGAGTGTTCGTCCTGCAGACGGTGAAGGCATCGGAATACCGGGAAATCAGCGTCAACCAGCGGACTCGATCCCGTGACATTCCCGCAGAGCGAGGCAGCATCTACGACCGTGACGGAGCGGAATTGGCGATTCCGATTCCAACGCGCACCATCTTTGCCGATCCGCGCGAGGTGACCGACCCCATCACCACGGCCCGCGCGTTGTCCATGGTGTTGCAGCTGACACCCGAGGCCGAAAACGAACTCGCGATGCGTCTGCAGAACAAGAGCTCGAGCTTCACCTACGTGGTGCGCCAGGTGGACTCGGCCATTGCTCAGGCCGTGGCCGATCTCAAGCTGCCTGGTGTGAGTTCGTACCGCGAGAACGGTCGAGCCCTCACCACGGAGGGGCTGCGACCCATCGTTGGGCGAACCGACTTGGACGGAGTGGGAATCGGCGGAATCGAGTTGCAGTACAACGATGTGCTCACGGGCGTGAACGGAAAGCTCAATCGCGAAGTGAACAGCCGCGGTCAGAGCATTGCGTCTGCGGATACGGAATACGTAGCCCCGGTGAATGGCGGGGATCTTGTCACCACCATCCATCGAGCATTGCAATTCCAGGTGGATGGCATCCTGCAGCAGCAAGTCGAACGACTCATGGCACGCAGTGGTACCGCAGTGGTAATGCATACGCAAACCGGAGAGATCTACGCAATGTCGAACGTGCGTCGCAACGATGACGGCACCTACGGCAACGTCGCAGGCAACATCTCGGCGGTCGAGGCGCACGAGCCGGGATCGGTCGCCAAGGTCTTCAGCGTGGCTGCCGCAATCGAAGAGGGCAAAGTGACGCCCGAGTCGAGCTTCATCGTGCCGGGCAGGCAGACCTTCAACCAGGGCACGCAGTGGGAGCAGGAGATCAAGGACGCCTATCCGCACAAGACCGAGCCGATGAGCGTTCGCAAGATTCTCGTCGACTCCTCCAACTTGGGAACGATCCAGATTTCCCAGACCCTCAGCGCAGAGCGCAATCGTCAGTGGTTGGCGGCGTTCGGGTTCGGTGAGAAAACCTCCTTGCAGTTCCCGGGAGAAACCAAGGGATTGCTCAAACTCGCACGTGACTGGGAAGGCACCGAGAAGTTCACCTATGCCTACGGCTACGGGTACGCATCCACCGCAGTGCAGCTGGTGTCCGCAGTGAATGTGGTGGCAAATGATGGCGTGTACATCGGGCCAAAACTCGTGTCGGCAACGGTGAACGACGCTGGCGTCAGCACTCCAACTCCTGATGCACCGACTCGTCGAGTGCTCTCGAGCGCAACTGCAGCAACGATGCGCTCACTGATGACCGACGTGGTCTGTTACGGCACGGCACAGCTCGCCAAAATGCCCGGCCTCTCCGTTGCCGGAAAGACCGGCACGGGATACATTCGCCAAGACAACGGCACCTATCTGAAGGACGACGGGTCGCGTGCGTACTTTGCCTCGTTCGTCGGATTCTTGCCGGCGAACAAGCCGCAATTCACGGTGCTGGTGTCGATCGACGAGCCGGACCCGGGTTCGCGCGACCGCTTCGGTGGAACTGCCGCTGCTCCGGTGTTTGCTCGCATCGGCCAAGTCATCGTCAATGAATTGAGCCTGCGACCCGAGCCGGGTGACACGGGCTGCGTCGGCTCACGTCCAGCCGAACTCGGGCCAGGACACTGAACCAATGCTCGCTCTGGGCGAAGTGCTCGCGCGAGTGGGGAAGCCCGGGCTTGCAGAACCTGCTGCCAGTGGAGCATTCGGCGCATTGCCTTCGATGCGGTTGGAGGGTGACGCATCGGTGCACATCACCGACGTAACGAACGACAGTCGCGAGGTGCGTTCAGGTGCGATCTTTTGTTGCGTGCGGGGAGAGCAATACGACGGTCACGAGTTTGCACTCGATGCCGTTCGGCGTGGCGCAACGGCCTTGCTCGTGGACCACGTGCTGGACACGATTGAAGTTCCGCAAATCATTGCCAGCGACACGCGTTCGGCAATGGGGCATCTGGCCGCTGCGTTCCACGATCATCCGAGCTCGGCGATGACGGTCGTCGGTGTGACCGGCACGAACGGAAAGACCACCACGGCACACATGCTTGGCGCGATCATGTCGCAGTCGGGTCGACGTACGAGCGTGTTGGGCACTCTGAGTGGCACACGCACCACGCCGGAAGCCCCAGAACTCCAGCGCACATTGGCCCACGAACGCGACCGTGGAACCCGGGCCGTAGTGATGGAGGTGTCGTCCCATGCACTTGCGCTGCAGCGTGTCGCCGGAATGCGATTTGCAGCTGCAATCTTCACGAATCTCGGACACGATCACCTGGACTTTCACCGAACGCACGACGCGTACTTCGCTGCAAAGGCCAGCTTGTTCACCAGCAACTACACCAGTAGGGGTGTCGTCAATCGCGACGATGCCTACGGTCGCAAAATCGCCGACGAGTCGAACGTTGCCATCACCTCGTTCGGATACGGCGATGCCGGTGATGTGAGGCTCGAAGTCGGTGGGAGCAGCTTCACCTGGAGGGGTGCACGAATTCAGTGCGCCGTTGGAGGAGACTTCAACGTGCTCAATGCTCTGGCTGCTGCCACCACGGCGGCGGAACTCGGTATCTCGATGGAGCACATCGCGACCGGGTTGGCAAGCATGAGCCAGATACCGGGCCGATTCGAGAGAGTGCAACATTCCGGTGACTTTGCCGTGCTGGTCGACTACGCGCATACGCCAGAGGCACTTCGCAAGGTGATCGCCGCGGCGCGTGGCCTCGTCATCGATGGTTCTCGTTCCGGCGTCACCGTGGTGTTTGGTTGTGGTGGCGACCGTGATCCGAGCAAACGCGCCGAGATGGGGGCTGCTGCATGCGAAGCGGACCGTATCGTCGTGACGAGCGACAACCCTCGACATGAATCGCCCGAGGCGATCATCGAGGCGATCGTGACGGGTATTCCACAGTTGCATCGCTCACGTCTGGTGGTGGAACCTGATCGTCGACGTGCAATCCAACGCGCGTGCGCTTCGGCCTCCACCGGGGACGTGGTCGTCATCGCGGGGCGAGGTCACGAGAGCGTGCAGTCGGTCGCAGGCGTCGAGATTCCGTTCAACGATGCAAACGTCGCGCGTGAAGTCATGGGGGTGGGGCAGTGATTGCGATTCTCATGGCCAGTGCCATCGCCATCGTGTTGTCGATTTCGTTCACACGCGCGTTGATGTGGTTCTTTGCGCGCCTGGGCAAAGGGCAGCCCATTCTTGGTGCCGAAGACCGCGGCCCGACGCACCACATGCACAAGCAAGGCACGCCAACGATGGGTGGCATTGCAATCCTGCTCGCGGCGTTCTTTGGTTGGCTCATTCCACATGCGCGAGAAGGTCTGGTGTTCTCCGACCAGGCATTGTTCATGTGGCTCGCAATCATCATCCTGGCTGCGATCGGTTTCCTCGACGACTACTTGAAGGTGCGACGCCAACACAATCGCGGCATTTTCTGGAAGAAGAAGGGCTGGATCACATTCGGCATCGTGGTGGCGTTGATGTGGCTGATGGCCACACAAACCGGAGTAAGTGAAACCATCTCATTCACCCGCGCCGAAGTTCCGGGTTGGGACGTGAGCACGCCGGTGTGGGTGATATGGACCGCGCTCATGGTGTGGGCCACCACCAATGCGGTGAACGTCACCGACGGCCTCGACGGTCTCGCTGCCGGTTCGGCGATGTTCGGTTTCGGAGCCTTCGGTTTGATCGCGTATTTTGCCTTCCGAAATTCGGACATCTACTCCTCGATGGTGAACCCGCTCGACCTCGCCGTGCTCGCGGCGGCCATGGCGGGGGCGTGTGGTGGCTTCTTGTGGTGGAACGCGGCACCTGCACGAATCATCATGGGCGACGTTGGCGCGCTCGGCATTGGTGCGGCCCTGGGTTTGCTTGCGGTCACCACGAACACGCATTTCCTGTTGCCGATCATCTGCGGCATCAACGTGATGGAGGCCGGTTCGGTTGCCATTCAAATGGGCGTGTTCAAGGCGAGCGGTCGAAAGAAGCGACTCTTCAAGATGTCGCCAATCCATCATCATTTCGAATTGTCGGGATGGCCGGAAACCACCGTCATCATCCGATTCTGGCTGCTTGCGGCACTGTGCGTTGCGGCAGGCGTGGCGCTCTTCATCGCGGACTTCACCAACGAGATACGTCTCATCGGGGATGCCGTGTTATGACCTCGCCGACGAATGCGTGTGCAGCATCATGACCACGCTCGTGTACGGACTTGCAGTCGCCGGGCGAAGCACCGCGCGCTTCCTTGCATCGTGCGGTGAGCGCATCGTCCTGGCCGACGATCGCGTGTCGGCTGAGCATCAGGAGTTCGCTGCATCCATTGGCGCCGAGCTGCTCGAAGGCCCCGATGCGGCCATGGCGTGTGCGCGGCGAATGGGGGAGTTCGGCCAGGTTGCCCCGAGTCCGGGAATTCCGGAATCTCATCCCGTGATTGCCAGCGCAATTCGGGCAAACGTGGAGTTGGTATCGGAAATCGAACTCGCATATCGTCACGAGCAAGCCAGCGGTGCACCGCGTCCGATCGTTGCAATCACCGGCACCGACGGAAAGACCACCACCACATTGATGGCGGCTGCAATGCTGAGTGCTTCGGGGCACAAGGCAGCGGCGGTGGGCAACACCGAAACGCCGTGGGTGGAAGTTCTCGATGAACACCACACCGCGTTTGCCGTCGAGTGCTCCAGCTTTCGCTTGCACTACACCCGCGACTTCCGCGCTGAGGCAGCTGCGTGGCTCAACCTCGCTCCCGACCACCTCGACTGGCATCGGGATTTGGACTCGTACCGACGTGCCAAGGATCGAATCTGGGTCGCCGCACGTGCCAACGACGTTGCGGTGGCGCCGGTGCGAGACCAGTCGATCGTTGCAAGTGCGCGCGCGACGGCCGCACGCGTGGTGACCTTTGGTCTCGACAACGCGGATTACCGGGTGGAGAATGACGCGCTCGTCGGACCTCGCGGTCGAATCGTCGACGTGGGGCAGCTGGGTCGTGCGCTGCCACACGATCTCACCAACGCCTTGGCGGCAAGTGCGCTGGTGTTGGAGTCCGGCCTCGGCACGGTCGAAGGCGTTGCGCATGCACTCGCTCGTTATCAGCACGCGCCGCACCGCATCCAATTCGTCGCCGAAGTCGACGGAGTGTCGTACTACAACGACAGCAAGGCCACCAGTCCGCATGCGGCGCAAGCAGCGCTGACGTCGTTCGATCGCATCGTGCTCATTGCGGGCGGCAAGAACAAGGGACTCGACCTGACGTCGATGGCCAGTCAACCGCAGCGCATGCGTGCGGTAGTGGCAACGGGTCACTCGGCGTCGTTGATCGAGGAGGCCTTCGCCGGAGTGTGCGCAGTCACGAGAGCCGACTCGATGGAGGATGCAGTGCGGGCGGCACAACGTGTGGCCGAGCCCGGCGATGTCGTCTTGCTGTCGCCGGGTTGCACGAGTTACGACTGGTATTCCAACTACGGCGAGCGCGGGGACGACTTTGCGCGCTGCGTACACGATCTCACGAAGGAGAACCCGAAATGACAGCAGTAAACATGGACCCATCCGGCGGCATTCCGTTGCCGTCGTTGCGCGAACGCCGTCGTGCCGCACTCGCGGGTCGTCGCCTGAACGACGGCGCAGTCGTCGAGCAGGAACCTGGTCGTCTGTTTTACGGCATTCTCATGATCGTCACCGTGCTCGTGTCGCTCGGACTCGTCATGGTGCTTTCGGCGTCATCGATCGTGTCGGTGAACAACGGCGGTTCGGCGTTCACGATGTTCCTCAAACAATTGATGTGGGCCTTCTTCGGTGTCATCGTCGCGGCAGGGACGTACCGCATGCCGTACCGCGCCTGGCAACGACTCAACAAGCCGATGCTCGTCGTCGTCATCGGTTTGAACTTCTTGCCGTTCACCCCGCTCGGCATCACCGTCAACGGGGCGCGTGCGTGGGTGGAGATGGGACCGATTCGCTTTCAGCCGTCCGAACTGCTCAAGTTTGCACTCATCATTTATCTGACCAACAACCTCGGTCGACGTCAACGTGAACTCACCGATTTCAAGCGCACGTTCCAGCCCGCCGTCTTCGCGTGGGTCGTCGCGGCAGGAATCGCGATGGCACAGAGCGACCTCGGTGCTGCCATCGTGTTGTCGGGAATCGCATTCACCGTGTTGTACATGGCAGGTTGTCCGGTGCGCTGGATCGGTGCCACGGCACTCGGCGCAATGGTGGCCGGTCTGGGCTACGTGCTCACCTCTGCATCCCGCATGAGTCGTTGGACCGCATTCTTGGACATCGAAGCCAATCGGGAGCACACCGGGTACCAGGTGTGGCAGTCGATGCTCAGCATTTCCAATGGCGGCACATTGGGAGTTGGTCCGGGCGCCGGTACGAGCAAATGGGGATACGTGCCTCTGGCGCACAGCGACTTCATTTTCACGGTGATCGCCGAGGAGTTCGGCTTGGTGGGCTCCACGTTGGTGATTGGTGGCTTCTTTGCGCTGACATTTCTCGGCTTCGTCGTTGCGATGCGCGCCCCCGATTACTCGGGTGCGTTGCTCGCAGCGGGCATCACGGTATGGTTCGCAGTTCAGGCGGTGATCAACATCGGTGGTGTCGTCGGCGCGATGCCGGTCACCGGTCTGACGTTGCCGCTCATCTCGTATGGCGGTAGTTCACTGCTCATCACGTTGGGTGCTGCCGGCCTGTTGCTGAACATCGCACGAAAGGCCTCCTGACCTCCCGTCGCAACTGGTGGGCTGCGCTAGCGTTCTCCCCAGTCTTGTGACGACTACGAACACTCCATCGTCGCCGAGAGTCTTTGCCGTCATTGCTGGCGGCGGAACCGCTGGCCATATCATCCCGGCGCTGGCGATTGCCGAGCAGTTGGTGGACCGGGGTCGCTCTCCGCGTTCCATCGCGTTCGTGGCGTCGCGTCGACCAAGCGACGAGCGATTGCTCTCTGGTTCCGACTACCCCAGATTGCTCTTGGATGTGGACGGATTGCAGCGCAGCGTGGCTCCCAAGGCACTGTGGCGATCATTGTTGGCCCTGCCAAAGCTCCTGATCGCTACTGCTCGCGCCACCCGGCAATTTCGCCTCTGGCGACCACGCGTGGTGGTGAGCGTGGGGGGATTCGCCAGCGAACCCGCGGTTCGCGCTGCTGGTGCATTGCGAATTCCGGTGGTGGTGGTGAGTTACGACCAACATCCGGGCTTGGCAACCCGCCGACAAGCCAGGAAGGCTGCCGCCGTTGCTACGGCATTCGCGGGGTCCGCGCTGCCGGGAGCCAAGCACACTGGTGCCCCAGTCCGGAACAGTGTTCGCCGTCTGCTGCGCAACTCGGCAGCAGACGAAACGGCACGAGCTACTGCCGCCGCAATCTTCGGTCTCGATCCCGCGCGTCGCATCGTGGTGGTGATGGGTGGTTCACTCGGTTCGAAAGTGGTGAACGACGCAATCGAGGGTTTCGTGCGCAAGCATTCGACGCGTCGTGATCTTGCCGTCTTGCACTTGGCGGGCGAACGTTACATGTCCTCCGATTTCACCGCACCGGCTGGTGCTGCGCTTCAGTACGTTCGGCGTGCCAGTCACGACAACATGGCGGATGTCTGGCAGATAGCCGACGTCACCGTGTGTCGTGCCGGAGCAAGCACCATTGCCGAACTCATCACCGTCGGTTCGGCGGCAATCGTGATCCCGTGGGCGCGAGCCGCAGACGATCATCAGCGGATCAATGCGCAATGGTTGAGCGACAACGGTGCTGCCGTGATGGTCGAGGAGGACGAACTTGCAACGGCATTCGACGGACGACTGCTCACGGTGCTCGACGATGCAGTCGTGCGGGAACGATTGGCGGCAAAGTCGTATGCATTGGGTGCCCTCAATCGTTCGTCGGCCATCGGTTCGCTCATCGAGTCGGTTGCACGTTGAACGATCCACGTCGCATCCACATCGTGGGTGTTGGTGGTCCCGGCACGAGTGCGATCGCCATCATCCTCGCAGAAATGGGATTGACGGTGTCGGGAAGCGACATTCGTGAGTCACCGACGATCGAACGGCTGCGGTCATTCGGCGTCAAGGTGAGCGTTCCACACGATCCGTCGATGGTTGCTGGTTGCGATGTGGTGACGTACTCCGCGGCAGTTCGACGAACGAACGTCGAACTCGAGGCGGCAAGTTCCGCCGGTATTGCAGTGTGGACGCGAGCCGAGATGCTCGCGTGGATCGCGCGACAGAGTCGAACGATCGCCGTAGCCGGTACGCACGGCAAGACGACGACCACCACCTTGCTCACGCTGATCTTGCGGGAAGCTGGCAAGGATCCCGGCTATCTCATCGGCGCGGAGGTTCCCCAGCTCCCACAAAGTGCGCATTGGGGTCGGGAGTTGTTCGTGGTGGAGGCAGACGAAAGCGACTCCAGCCACCGGGCCATTGCGCCGCAGGCCGGCATTCTCACCAACGTTGATGTCGACCACTTGGATGAACACGGTTCGTTCGACGGCATCGTCGAATCATTCGATCGGTATCTCGGTGCAATACCGGGACCCAAAGTGGTGTGTGGAGACGATCCGCATGCCGTCGGGCTGGCGCGAACCCACCGGGCGCTCACGTACGGACTGAACGCCGCCGACAAGGGGCAATTGGACGTTCGTGCAACCGAGGTTCGGTTCTCGAATGGTGGGGCAGAATTCACGGTCACCTCGCCTCTGGGGAGTGCGCAGGTGCAAGTTCCCCTGCGTGGCGAGCACAACGTTCGCAATTGCCTGGCCGCCATCGCCATGGCGGGCGAACTCGGTGTGGCACCGGACGTGGCCGCTCGAGCCCTGCGCGATTTTCGCGGAGTGGAGCGCCGATTCGACCTGCGAGCGGTCGACGGGGGCGCGACCTTCGTCGACGATTATGCCCACCTTCCGGCAGAGATTTCCGCCGTGTTGGCGGGTGTCCGCGCCGAGCGGTCGCAGTGGAAGCGCATCATCGCGGTGTTCCAGCCGAATCGGTTCAACCGAATGGCGGTGTTGTCGGACTCGTATCGCGATGCCTTCGTGGATGCCGACGTCGTGGTCATCACCGACATCTATGCGTCGGGTACCGAGCGCATTGACGGAGTAACCGGCAAACTCGTGGTCGATGCGGTTCGCGCCGCGCACCCGGAACTGCGCGTGGAGTGGCATGCGGAGCGGGGTGCACTGATTGATTTCGTCGCCAACGAGGCGGGCGCGGGCGACCTGTGTATCTCGATGGGTTGTGGCGACATCGAGACATTCCCTGATGAGGTAGTGGCTCGTCGGCGAGAATTGTCACGTGCCCACTGACGACACCGATTCGTTCGCGCGCCAGCGGCGGGCGCTAGACCGACTCGGCATCTTGCTCGGACCTCGCGTACGACGCGACGTCTCATTGGCGCAATACACCACCTACAAAGTTGGTGGACCGGCGAGTCTCTTCATGACGGCACGTTCGATCGACGACCTGCACGCGGTGAGCAACGCCCTGCGTGAGCAAAAGGTGCCCGTCCTCGTGATTGGACGGGGCAGCAATCTCCTGGTTTCGGACGAGGGGTTCGAGGGTCTCGTGATCGTGCTCGGAGAATTCGCCGAAGAGATCATCTGGCCGCAGCAGCCGGCAGTGCCGCGAGTCGTGGCCGGCGGCGCAGTGCCACTGCCGGTGTTGGCACGTCAGAGCGCCGCACGTGGTCTGACGGGTTTCGAATGGGGAGTCGGTGTACCGGGCTCCGTAGGTGGGGCTGTGCGAATGAACGCCGGAGGGCACGGATCCGACGTTGCATCGAGCATCGAGAGCGCCAAGGTGTTTCATCTCGGCAAAGGCATCGTGGCAAACGTGAAGGCGAGCGACCTCGGTCTGCGTTTCCGTGGTAGCGATCTCCAGCCGTATCACGTGGTGCTGTCGGCGTCGTTTGCCTTGAGCTGGGGTGATCAAGCGGCAAGTGAGACCGAGATGTCGGACATCGTCCGTTGGCGTCGTGAGCATCAGCCCGGGGGTCACAATGCAGGTTCGGTGTTCGTGAACCCGGAACCGGATGGTGGCTCGGCGGGAGCGATCATCGACCGTCTGGGTCTGCGCGGACTGCGCATCGGCACGGCGGAGGTGTCGGAGAAGCATGCAAACTTCATCCAGTGCGATCCCGACGGCAGTGCCGAGGACGTTGCAGAGCTCATGGCCGAGGTGCGCTCGCGTGTGTACGACGAACTGGGAATCGATCTGCGCAGTGAGGTTCGACTGGTTGGCTTCGATGTCGAGACTGCGCAGGATGCCGGCGCACAAGTAGGTGGAGCATTCGACGGCGCGGATACCGCGGCACGTTCACTGACCAGGTTGGATTCGCTGTTTGGTCCGCTCGCGGGGGATGACACGTTGAGTGCGGTGACGATGGCGCCACCATTGCCGGCCGAAGCCGTCGCGGAGTTGCAGGAGCTGTTCGGCGATACCGGGGCGATCGAGCGTCCCGACCCGACACCAGGTGGCGAGTCGGTCGAGTCATCGGATGAAACGTCGCGAACTTCGTCGGGGGACACTCCGGTTGCAGATGTGGTCGACATTTCGACAGCCGCGCAAGTGCGGAACGCACACGACACCGCGGCCGGCGTGCCGGTGGTGATCGACGACTCCGAACATCTCCTCCCGCACGAACGCACCGAAGGCTCCGCATCGCTCACCCTCGATCCCACGAGTCCGTTCGCCGATCCCGCCGCATCGGTGGTTGGTTCATCGATGGCCGACGTCATCATCGATGATCGACTCGGGCGACGCGCATGGTGGACGAGGCTGGTGCCCAGGCGTGTCTCGCCGCTGGCCGGTTTTGGAATGTTGATCGGCATCTTCGCCCTCACGCTCGTGGTCCTTGCGTCGCCGCTGTTTGCCGTGCGACGAATCGAAGTCACGGGTGTCACTTATGCGGATCCAACGTTGTTGGAAAGCGTCAGCGACTCCCTGCGTGGTGCGAGCGTGTTCACCGCCGATCTTGACGGGGCGCAACGACGCTTGGAGGGCGATCCGTGGATCGCTCGAGCGCGACTCTCGTGGTACCTGCCGAATCGAGTCACCATCGAAGTGGACGAGCGAGTCGCGGTGGCCTGGTTCGTCGGCGTCGACAATCGCGCACGTGTGCTGGACTTCGAAGGTCGTGTGTTGGCCGTTCTGGACGGCCAGCCAACACAATTCATGAAGATCGAGGGTGTTGGTCCCAATCTGCCGCCCGGGACCGTGCCGTCGTTGGTGTATCAAGCTGCGGCCCAATTGGCGGTCTCGCTGCCCGAGTCCCTGGCCTCGAAGGTGAAGCATCTCACCGTGAGCGGACCAGAGTCATTGGGGTTCACGCTCAAGTCCGGCACCGTCGTGACCCTCGGCGCGCCGACCGACATCCGCAACAAGCTGATCAGCGTGGTGACGGTGTTGAACCAACAGAACGTCGAGTTCATTGCCGGCATCGATGTGTCGGCTGGACAGCCGGTCGTACAGAACGACTAGTGTGCCTGTAGTAAAGGTTGAGCCTCATGCTCAACTTGGGAGTGAGACACATCATGCCAAGTAACTCGCAAAACACGCCGATCGCGGTCATCAAAGTGGTGGGTATCGGCGGCGGTGGCGTCAACGCCGTGAACCGAATGATCGATGCCGGATTGCGCGGGGTCGACTTCGTTGCCATCAACACCGACGCCCAGGCGCTCATCATGAGCGATGCGAGTTACAAGATCGACATCGGACGCGAACTGACGCGTGGGCTTGGTGCAGGGAGTGATCCCGAGGTCGGCCGTGAGGCAGCCGAGGCTCACCGTGACGAAATTCAGGAACATCTCGCAGGCGCCGACATGGTGTTCATCACCGCCGGCGAAGGTGGCGGAACGGGTACGGGTGCCGCACCGGTCGTTGCCGAGATTGCCAAGGCCGAAGGTGCGCTCACCATCGGCATCGTGACTCGTCCGTTCAACTTCGAGGGTCGTCGTCGTTCGGTGCAAGCCGACCAAGGCATCGCAAAGTTGAAGGACAAGGTGGACACCTTGATCGTGATTCCGAACGAGAAGCTCTTGTCGATTGCCACCGACAAGACCACCTTGTTGGACGCGTTCAAGAAGGCCGACGAGGTGCTCATGCAGGGTGTTTCGGGAATCACCGGAATCATCACGACCCCGGGTCTCATCAACACGGACTTCGCCGACGTCAAGACCATCCTCGCCAACGCCGGCTCGTCATTGATGGGAATCGGAGTAGCAAGCGGTGACAAGCGTGCCGCAAACGCTGCGATCGCAGCCATCACCTCCCCGATGCTCGAGGCAGCCATCGAAGGTGCCCGCGGAATTCTGCTGAACGTTGCCGGTCCTTCCGACATGAGTCTTTTCGAGTTGAACGAAGCAGCCGAGACGGTGCAGCGCGTTGCTCACCAGGATGCGAACATCATCCTGGGTACGGTCATCGACGACGATCTCGGCGACGAGGTTCGCGTCACCGTCATCGCGTCGGGATTCGAGCGTTGGGATGCCGGAGCCGGTCGCATCGGAAACCGGCTCGATTCCACATCCACGCGCGGCGATGCGCGACCGGAATCGGGCAAGGGCAGTTCGCGATTGCGTGAAATCTTCGGCACCGACGACGGTGACGACGACGATCTCGACGTGCCCGACTTCCTGAAGTAGTCGCACCTCATTGGACGAGTCGGCAGTCGCCCAACGACTGGCCAACCTTCGTCGGCTCGTGGCAGCGGGGGCGACACGCGGTCCCGTTGCCGTCTGTGCCGTCACCAAAGGTTTCGGTCCGGAGGCGGTCACCCTGGCGCATCGTCTCGGATGCGACGCCATCGGCGAGAACTACGCACAAGAAGCCATTACCAAGATCACTGCGGTCGGCTCAGCCCATCCACCGGTGCACTTCATCGGTCGCCTGCAGTCCAACAAGATTCGGTCACTCGTCGGAGTGGTGTCGGTGTGGCAGAGCGTTGACCGGGCCTCGATCGTCGAGGAAATCGCCAAACGAAGTGCAGGCGCTCGTATCTATGTGCAGGTCAATGCAACGGGGGAATCCGACAAGGGTGGCTGTGAGCCACGAGGGGTAGCCGGTCTCGTCGAACAGGCACAACGCTCCGGTCTCGTGGTCGATGGTCTCATGACGGTGGGACCCACCGATGAAGATCCCCAACGGACACGGGACGCATTTGCCTCGGTACGTGCGCTGGCCGACCAATTGGGCCTCGTGGGGTGCTCGATGGGGATGTCGGGTGATCTTGAGATTGCCCTGGCAGAAGGCACCACCATGGTGCGCCTGGGTACGGCACTGTTTGGCGAGCGTCCATCGGCGACGCGCAACCCTGAGGTAATCTGAGCGACATGTCAATGTTCCGTCGGGCCATGGATTATTTGGGTCTCGGGGCCGACGAGGTGTATGACGACAGCGATCAGTCGGTGCGTGCCCGTCGCCCAGTGCGAGGTCGCGCAGAGCCGATCGACGACGAGTACGACGATGAACCGCTCGACGACGACGTCTACGAAGAGGAAGCGCCGCCGCCACGGCGCACACGTGCACGTGACGACTCCGGTGTGACCGTACGTGGGCCGGTGGGGCAGCCGCAAAAGAACGTGAAGCCACTCGATGCCGCAACGGTCGAACCTGTCACGCTCAAGCCGACGAGTTACGGTCACTGCAAGGAAATCGCGGAGCGCTTCAAGAGCGGACAACCCGTGATCATGAACATGATCGCCACCGATCCGGAAGAGGGTCGCCGCATCATCGACTTCGTCTCCGGTTTGGCATTTGGTCTCAATGGTTCACTCGAGCGGGTCTCGCGTGGCGTGTTTCGCATCACCCCCAATGGTGTGCGAATTCCGCGCGATTAGTCGGCGAGCACATCACCGCTTCGCCGTGTTGAATGGAGGAGGAACCCACCCATGATTTCCCAACTCATCTCCCTGTACACCTTCGTCATCTTCGTTCGCATCATTCTGAGCTGGTTCCCCAGTTCCAGCGGGGGTGCACTGTCATCGGTGCATCGTGTGCTCTTTCAGATCACCGAACCAGTTCTCGGCCCGGCACGGCGCATCATTCCCAGCATCGGACCGCTCGACATCTCGCCCATCGTGGTGGTGTTCGCACTCGGCTTCGTGCAGCGAATGCTGGTTTCTGCGGGCTTGTGAGCAACGCCGACTGATGGCTGGCTCGTATCCGCAGGTTGCTGCGCAGCCGAATCTTCCCGAGATCGAAGCACGCGTCCTTGCGTTCTGGGAATCGGACGACACGTTCGTCGCCTCGGTGGAGCAGCATCCGCGAGTCGGCGTGTCGAACGGCGAGCATCAGGCGCCCACCGCTGATGCGGAGTTCGTGTTTTACGACGGTCCTCCGTTTGCCAACGGCTTGCCGCACTACGGACATCTCCTGACGGGCTTCGTCAAGGACGCAGTGCCGCGATACCGCACCATGAGCGGCAAGCGAGTGGAACGTCGTTTTGGTTGGGACTGTCACGGTTTGCCGGCCGAGGCGGAAGCCGAGCGGCAACTGGGCATTTCGGGACGCCAAGCAATCACCGACTTTGGAATCGAGAAATTCAACGATCACTGTCGCACGTCGGTGCTGCAATACACCAACGACTGGCGTCGCTATGTCACGCGTCAAGCGCGGTGGGTCGATTTCGACAACGACTACAAGACGCTCGATCTTCCGTACATGGAGAGCGTCATGTGGGCGTTCAAGACGCTGTGGGACAAGGGTCTCATTTACGAGGGCTTCCGGGTGCTTCCGTACTCGTGGGTGTTGGAGACTCCGCTTTCCAATTCCGAAACGCGAATGGATGACACCTACAAGATGGTGCAAGACCCTGCGCTCACGGTCGGCTTCACGCTCGACACCGGCGAGCGACTCCTCGCGTGGACCACCACGCCATGGACCTTGCCGTCGAATCTCGCACTCGCCGTTGGTCCCGATGTGGAATACGGCGTCTATGAGTTGGACGGCACTCGGTACGTCATGGCAGTCGCGCGGCGCGAGGCCTACGAGCGGGAACTTGCAGGTGCCGAACAGGTGGGAACGATGCGCGGAAGCGAACTCGTCGGTCGTCGCTACTCGCCGCTCATGCCGTACTTCGCCGATCGTGCACGTGATGATCGTTCAAGTGATGTCGCGGGCGCAGGCACGTCCAACACTGGCGCGTTCCGAGTTCTGGCTGGCGACTTCGTCACGACCGAAGACGGCACCGGTGTAGTGCACATTGCGCCAGGTTTCGGTGAGGACGACCAAAGGCTCTGTGCCGAAGCCGGTATCGAGTTGGTGGTACCCGTCGATTCGCGCGGACGATTCACCACCGAGGTGAGCGACTTCGCCGGGTTGCAGGTGTTCGAAGCCAATCCGCCCATCATCAAGAAGCTCAAAGAGCAGGGTGTGGTGTTGCGTCACGAAACATACGACCACTCGTACCCGCATTGTTGGCGCACGGGAACACCGCTCATCTATCGCGCCGTGAGTTCGTGGTTCGTGAACGTCACCGCGATCAAGGAACGCATGGTGGCGTTGAATCAACAGATCACCTGGGTGCCCGACCATATTCGAGACGGCAGTTTCGGCAAATGGTTGGAAAATGCCCGGGATTGGACGATCAGCCGAAACCGCTTTTGGGGATCGCCCATTCCGGTGTGGCGCAGCGACAATCCGGAATTCCCGCGCATCGATGTGTACGGGAGCATCGCCGAGCTGGAGCGTGATTTCGGCGTGAAGGTGGGGGAGCTCCACCGCCCGGTGGTGGACGACCTCGTTCGCCCGAATCCCGACGACCCGAGTGGCAAGTCGATGATGCGGCGTGTTCCGGAGGTGCTCGACTGCTGGTTCGAAAGCGGTTCGATGCCGTTTGCCCAGGTTCACTATCCGTTCGAAAACCGCGAATGGTTCGAGAACCATTACCCGGGTGACTTCATCGTGGAATACATCGGTCAAACGCGCGGTTGGTTCTACACGCTGCATGTACTCGCCACCGCGCTCTTTGATCGCCCGGCGTTCAAGAGCTGCGTCAGTCACGGCATCGTGCTCGGTGATGACGGACAGAAGATGTCCAAGAGTTTGCGCAACTATCCCGACCCGATGAAGGTCTTCGACACCTATGGAGCCGACGCCATGCGTTGGTATCTGTTGTCGTCGTCGATCCTTCGCGGGGCGGATTTCTCCGTCACGGAGTCGGGTATTCGTGACACCGTGCGACAACACATCCTGCCGCTCTGGAACTCGTGGTACTTCCTGTCGCTGTATGCGAACGCCGCGCACACGCGCGGCGAATTCGACACATCAAGCAACAATGTGCTCGACCGGTACATCGTGGCGAAGTGTCGCAGTCTCGTCGAGGCAACCACCATCGCATTCGAGCGCAACGACCTGTTCGATGCATGCGCTCAGGTGCGGGATTTCGTCGACGTGCTCACCAATTGGTACATCCGCCGCAGCCGGGATCGATTCTGGGACGGCGATCAGTCGGCAATCAACACACTGCACAGCGTGCTCACCATCGTGTGTCGAGTTGCCGCGCCACTGCTGCCGCTCACCACGGAGGAAATCTTCCGGGGTCTGACCGGCGAGCGCAGCGTGCATCTCACCTCATGGCCCACCACGGACGGGCTCGCTGCAGCCGACGACCTGGTGTCGGCAATGGATCTTGCGCGAGACGTGTGTTCATCGACGCTCTCGTTGCGCAAGACGCACCAATTGCGAGTCCGACAACCGTTGTCCTCGTTGGTGGTGGCAAGCTCGCGCGCGACGGCACTCGCCGACTTCGTCGACGTGATCAAGGACGAAGTCAACGTGCGCACCGTGGTGCTCAGTGCGGACGTCGACGAACATGCCCGGCGTGAATTGGTGGTAACTCCGGCGGCACTCGGTCCGCGCTTGGGGTCGGATACGCAAAAGGTGATTCGAGCCGTCAAGCAAGGCGATTGGACAATCACCGATCACAAGGTGGTCGCTGGGGGAGTCGAATTGCGCGATGGTGAGTATTCGCTCATGTTGGTTGCCACCGGTACCGGTGACCGGGCGAGTACCGCACTCGCCGACGGGTCCGGCATCGTCGTTCTCGATCTTGCGGTGGACGACGACCTGCGTCAGGAAGGTGTCGCCCGTGACGTGATTCGACTCGTGCAGCAGGCGCGTCGCGATGCGGGGCTGCACGTGTCCGATCGAATCCGACTCACACTCGGTGTGCCGGAGGACGTTGGTGCTGCCGTGCGAGTCCACGAGCAGATGGTGGCAGCGGAGACCCTGGCTCGAGAGATTCGATTCGTGGCAATGGGAACTGCCGAATCGGCACCCACGACCACGCTGGACGACATGCCACTCCATGTGGGGGTAGAGCGGCTACCCTGACGGGGTCATGAATGCAGCCGCCAGGCGCAAGGCAGCCCAGAAGAAACGCATTGCTGCGAAGAAGAAAGCCGCAGCCAAAAAGGCTGCGATGAAGAAGCAGGCCGCTGCAAAGAAAGCAGCCCTGCAGAAGCAGGCGGCAGCCAAGCGCCGCAAGCTCGAAGAACTCCGTCGCCGCAAGGCCAAGCGGTTGATGGAAGACAAACGACGAAAGGCCAAGAAAGCCATGGAAGAAAAGCGCCGCAAGGCCAAGAAGGCCATGGAGGAAAAGCGTCGCAAGGCCAAGAAAGCCCTCGAGGAGAAGCGCCGAAAGCAGGCCAAGCAGAAAGCCGATGCTGCACGTCGTCAGGCGGCATTGAAGAAGAAAGCCGAAGAGCAGAAGCGCAAGCAAGCACGACTGTTGGCCGAGCGTGAACGAAAGCAGAAGCGCTTGGCTGCCGAACGCGAGCGAAAGCGCATTGCCCGGGAAAAACTCGCAGAACGAAAGCGCATCGCCAAGGAAAAACTGGCCGAGAAGCGACGACGCGATCTCGAGCGTCAAGTGCTCATCGAGGAGCGCAAACGCGAGCAGGCTCGGAAACGGGCAGCAATCGAAGAGGAGCGTCGCGAAAAACAGCGCGAGCGCGACAAGATCACCAAGGCCAAAGAGGCCGAGCGAATGGCGCGAGAAGCCGAGCGCGCACGAATTCGGGCCCTTCGCGACGAAGAGGAAGCGAGAATTCGCGCCCAGCAGGAAAAGGCGATGGCCAAACCGGTCAAGCCGCCAATCACCAAACTGGACCCGGTTGACGGCATCACGCCCACCAAGGAATTCGACATCGCCTTCCTGAAGTCGCAAAAGGAACTGTTGCTCGAGAAGCGAGTGGAGTTGGTCGGCCAGGCCAAGCGCCTCACGCAAGAGGCGCAGGAAATCGTCGCCAACCAGGAGATGGGCGACGTCGACTTCGGTGAGGAAGGTGGCGAAGGTGACACCATGGTGGTGGAGCGTGAGCGCGACCTCATCCTTTCCGATCAGGCACTTGCAGAAGTCGAGGCAATCGATGCCGCGTTGAAGCGAATGGAGATCGGCGAGTACGGGTACTCGTTGTACTCGGGATTGCCGATTCCAAGGGAACGTCTTGAAGTGTTGCCGTGGGCCACCGAGCTCGTCACTGAACGTGCTGGCGGTCTGGGCAGTAGATGAGCCGCGAGGCAACGCGACGACTCTGGATCCTCATCGCGAGCATCGTCGTCGCGGATCAGCTCACCAAGCACTGGGCACTGAATCGTCTGTCGGGCGATCGCACGATCGACCTCGTGGGGTCACTGCGTTTCAATTTGGCGTTCAACAAAGGTATGGCGTTTTCGCAAGCGACCGGTGCCGGGCCGATCATCGGGGCGCTTGGATTCGTCATTGTGATCGTGATGGTGCTGTGGTTGCGTCGATCCGCAACCGGCGCGGCGGCAGTTGCCGCAGGGATGATCGTGGGCGGTGCAATTGGCAACCTGATCGACCGACTCTTTCGCGGTGATGCGTGGCTCCGTGGGGCCGTGGTGGACTTCATCGACCTGCAGTGGTTCCCGATCTTCAATATCGCCGATTCGGCGATCTCTCTCGGCGCGATGCTGATGATCGTGGCATCGTTCCGCAAGTCGTCGGTCACGGACTCATGAGCGACGATACATCCGGCTTGGCCACGGATGACACGTCCGGCATTGCCCGACGCATCACTGAAACCATTCCGGCTTCACTCGCTGGCGTACGAATCGATCGAGTGGTGTCGCTCATCGCCGACATCAGCCGCAACTCTGCTTCTGCGCTCATCGACACTGGTGGAGTGTCGGTTGATGGTGTCGTCGTCACCGCCGGGAAAGAAAAGATGACGGAAGGCCAAGTCATCGTCATCGACGTGACGCAGGCAAAGGGTCCCGAGTTTCCTCTTGCGGACACCAGCAAGTCGGTTGATGTGGTGTACGCCGACGAAGACGTCATCGTGGTGAACAAGGAAGCGGGCGTCGTCGTGCATCCAGGTGCGGGCAATCAGTCCGGCACGATGGTGAATTTCCTGCTGGCGAGCCACCCGGATATCGCGGGCGTGGGCGATCCGATGCGGCCCGGCTTGGTGCATCGACTCGACGCGGGCACCACAGGATTGATCGTCGTAGCCAGAACCTCGCAGGCATACGAATCCTTGGTCGAACAGCTTTCTTCGCGAAGCGTCACACGTGTGTACTCCGTGCTGGTCTGGGGAGTTCCCATCTCGCTCAATGGCGTCATTGACGCGCCAATCGGTCGCGACCAGCGCGATCCCACGCGCATGGCCGTGGTGGTGGATGGCCGCGCATCGCGTACGCACTACGCCGTTGAACGATCGTTTCACGAACCCAAAGATGCAGCCCTCGTGGAGTGTCGACTGGAGACGGGCAGGACCCATCAAATCCGTGTTCATCTCGCATCAATCGGACATCCAGTGGTGGGTGATGCAACCTATGGTGGCGTTCGTGCCGGCTTGCGCGCCGGTCGGCCCATGTTGCACGCCAGAGAATTGGCCTTCGATCATCCACGCACGGGCGAGCGACACACGTTCACGGCACCAATGCCGCAGGATTTTTCGGCACTGCTGGCCCTGTTGTCGTAGTTCGGCGGCACTACCCGGTGCCGCGGGACGTCAGCGGCGTCGAGTCGACGAGGTGCGAGAGTCCTCGTCGGGCCATGGCGATTCACCGCGAGCAGCCGCGAGAACTCCGCCAAGGGTGAACTTGGCCAAGTGGTCGCGCATGTGTTCGCCCACGGAATGCCAGATTGCGAGTAGCACGCATTGTCCCTCGTGATCACAGGCGCCATCGCGGTGTGGCTCGCCGAAATCACCGAGTGAGATGGGTCCGTCCACGGCCGAGAGCACTTCCGACAGCAAGATCTTGTCCGGATGACGCGCCAGGGTGTAGCCACCCCCGACGCCTCGCTTGGAATTGACCAATCCCGCACCCTTGAGCGCCAGCAGAATCTGCTCCAGGTACGGCTGCGGAAGGGCCGTGCGTGTGGCAATGTCGCGAACGGAAATTGGTCCTGGCTCGTCGGAGTGGAGCGCAAGCGACAGCATTGCGCGACACGCATAGTCGCCCCGCGTTGACACCCGCACGCTTCCATCGTAAACGCAGGGCACGGGAGTGCGGCGCCCGCTTCGTTGACGCACGTATCGGTGAAGCCGCTTGACTAGGAGGGGAGATGTCTGGCGCAGAGTGCACACCGCACGCCCTTCGCGCTCCTCGCATCATCGACGCCGAGCCTCGCCGCCCGGACTACGAGGGCGCCTGCATCACCAACATCGTGCCTGCACTACTGGGCCCCGGTGGCACCGATGCGTTGCCTCAGTTCTTTCCGGAGGTGGCGCGCGGTGCACGCCAAGTGGTGCTCCTAGTGGTGGATGGTCTCGGATGGCATCAGTTGCAGGACCGCATCGTCGGTGCGCCTGGATGCACCGCCACCTTGGCGACGATGCAAGGGGCGCCGATGACCACCATCGCCCCCACGACGACGGTGACGGCTCTCACCTCCATCGCGACCGGCGCGGCTCCGGGTGAGCACGGACTCGTCGGGTACCGGATCGACTTCGCCGGGCGCGTGGTGCAGATGTTGCGCTGGGCGGATGATCGTGGTGACGTTCGCCGTCGCCTCATGCCGCGTGATGTGCAGCCGTGCCCACCGTTCCTGGGTTCGTCCGTTCCCGTCCTGTCGAAGGCCGAATTCGATGGAACTGCGTTCACTGAGTCGCACTTGCGTGATCAACGCATGTACAGCTGGCGCGCGGCGTCCAGCATGGTGGTGGATGTGCGCGACTTGTTGGCGCGCGGTGAGAAGTTCGTGTACTGCTACTACGACGGCATCGACAAGATTGCACACGAGCGCGGTTTCGGTGAACACTACGACGCCGAACTTCGCACCGTCGATCGCATGATCGCCGATCTTGCGTCCGTGCTTCCACCCGAAGCGGTGCTGCTCGTCACCGCCGATCACGGTCAGGTCATGGTGGGTGAACACACGATGCCGCTGTCTCCGGACGTGACGCGTCATCTCTCGCACCAGTCCGGCGAAGGCCGGTTCCGTTGGCTGCACGTCAACAACGGGCGGGTGGACGATGTGGTGTCGGCAGCAAAGCAGCACCACGGCGACGTTGCGTGGGTGATGACGCGCGACGAAATGATCGAACAGGGGTACTTTGGTCGACGTGTCAACGACGTGGTTCGACGTCGCTTTGGCGACGTTGCAGTGATGGCCAAATACGAGGTCAGCTTCGATGATCCGGCCGACAAGACCTACTTTCAGCTGCAATGTCGACATGGCTCGCTCACCTCGGCAGAGGTAGATGTGCCATTGTTGGCGCTCGGCGCACGCTGATAGAACTAACGCATCATGAGCGAGACCACCCCCGAACGCGGCGAATTGTTGGACGGCGTGACTGAGCTGAGTGCCGATGGTGAAGCCAGCGTCAACGGCGACGAAACCGTGCAGGAGCCGGCCAAGGTCATGCGAATCGGATCCATGATCAAGGGGCTGCTCGAAGAAGTGCGCCAGATGCAGTTGGATCTGCCGAGTCGTGAACGACTCGCGGAGATTTATGAGCGCTCGATCGTGGAGATTGCAGAAGCCATCTCGCCCGACCTTCGCGAGGAATTGCAGACGTTGGCGCTTCCATTCAAGGAAGGTGACGTTCCCAGCGATGCAGAACTTCGTGTCGCCAAGGCGCAACTCGTTGGATGGCTCGAAGGTCTCTTTCACGGCATTCAAGCGACGCTGTTCGCCCAGCAGTTGGCAGCTCGCCAGCAACTCGAGCAGATGCGTCAACTCCCGGCGTCGGGTACCGCGGTGCCCGAGCGACCCGGCACGTACATTTAGCCGCTTTTCGCCGAATTTCGCCCGTCGCTCGTTGCGTGGGAGGCCGCTGGTACTCTCGGCTTTCCTGCGATGGCCTCTTCGTTCACTCACCTGCATGTTCACACCGAGTTCTCGATGCTCGACGGGGCCGCACGCGTCGATGAGTTGATCGAACGTGCCGTCGGTGACGGACAGCCGGCGATCGGCATCACCGACCACGGCAACATGTACGGAGTCCTGGAGTTTTACCAGGCGTGTCGCAGCGCCGGAATCAATCCGATCATCGGCACCGAGGCGTACATGGCGTACGAGTCGCGTTTCGAGCGCCCACAGCGTCGCGGGCAAATCGATGACTCGGGCGGCGACACCGAAGCGGGTCGAAAGTTGTACTACCACCTCACCTTGCTGTGCGAGAACAACACGGGGTACAGAAACCTCATCAAGCTGTCGAGCCAGGCGTTCTTGGAGGGCTACTACTACCAGCCCCGGATGGACTGGGAACTCCTCGATCGACACCATGAGGGCATCATCGCCACCACCGGCTGCCTGGGCGGTCACGTGCTGCAGGCCCTCATGCGCAACGACTACGACGAAGCCAAGCGCACCGCAGCTCGCTTGCAGGAGATCTTCGGGCGCGACAACTTGTTCGTGGAACTACAGGACCACGGCATTGCCGATCAGCGCCGAACCATGACCGATCTCATCAGGATCGCCCGTGAGATTGACGCGCCACTGCTCGCAACCAACGACTCCCACTACGTGCATCGGCACGACGCACAGGCCCACGACGCGTTGTTGTGCGTGCAGACCGGATGCACGATCGCCGACCCGAAGCGATTCAAGTTCGAAGGAGAGGAGCATTACCTCAAGACCGCCGCAGAGATGCGACAGTTGTTCCGCGATACACCGGATGCCTGTGACAACACCCTCTGGATTGCTGAACGCGCCAACACCAAGATCGAGTTCGGCAAGTACGTGCTGCCCGACTTTCCGATCCCCGCGGGTTTTGCCGACGATCGCTCGTACCTCGAGCACCTCGCACGTCAAGGTGCCACCGAGCGTTGGGGTACCGAGGTCCCCAAGGCCGTGGTGGAGCGACTTGCCTATGAGTTGAAGGTCATCTGCGACATGGGGTTTGCGTCGTACTTCCTCATCGTGTGGGATCTGATTCGTCACGCACGGGAACAAGGCATTCGTGTGGGTCCAGGACGTGGTTCGGCGGCGGGCTGTGCGGTGGCGTACGCGTTGCGAATCACCGATCTCGATCCCGTGAAGTACGACCTGCTGTTCGAGCGTTTCTTGAATCCTGATCGTGTGTCGATGCCCGATATCGACATGGACTTTGACTCTCGCTATCGCGACGAGATGATCCGCTACGCGGCAGAAAAATACGGTCGTGACCGCGTTGCACAAATCATCACGTTCGGCACCATCAAGGCGCGCAATGCCGTCCGCGATGCTGCGCGCGTACTCGGCCACCCGTATGCCACCGGTGATCGCATCGCCAAACTGATGCCACCTGTCGTCATGGGTCGCGATACGCCTCTGCGTTACTGCTTCGAGCAGAACGAAAAGCACATGGACGGCTTCCGTGCCGCTGCCGACCTGCGGGCTCTGTGTGACACGGATGCCGAAGTAAAACGCGTGGTGGATGTGGCTCGCGGGCTGGAGGGCTTGAAGCGCTCCGTCGGAATCCATGCTGCGGCGGTGGTGATCACCAAGGAACCACTCACGGAGTACCTGCCCATCCAGCGCAAGCCCGAGGCCGGTCGCAAGCCGGAAGATTCCCCGGTGGTGACTCAATACGAAATGCACGGAGTGGAATCCCTCGGATTGCTGAAAATGGACATCCTCGGATTGCGAAATCTCGACGTCATCACCGATGCCGAGCTGTTGATTCGAAAGAAGCAGCCCGACTTTTCCATCAACGACATTCCGCTCGATGATCCGAAGACCTATCAACTATTGGCTTCCGCGAACACCATCGGCGTGTTCCAGTTGGAGTCCACGCCGATGCGGGCACTCCTTCGGTCGCTTCTACCTCGCCGGTTCGAGGACATCGCTGCCGTGTTGGCGTTGTACCGCCCGGGCCCCATGGCGGAGAACATGCACAACGACTACGCCGACTTCAAGAACGACCGCAAACCTTCGCGGTTCTTTCATGACGATGCCACCGAGGTGTTGGGGGATACCTACGGGCTGATGATCTACCAGGAAAGCATCATGCGTGTCGCGCAGAAGTTCGCAGGTTATTCGCTCTCCGAAGCCGACTCTTTGCGCAAGGCGTGCGCCAAGAAGGATCCCGTCGCCATGGCCGAGCAACGTCCCAAGTTCGTCGGCGGATGTGCGCAGCGTGGATACGGCGAGTCACTCGGGCGTGAACTGTTCGGCATCATCGAAAAATTCGCCGACTACGCATTCACCAAGAGTCACGCCTTCGGCTACGGGCTGATCACGTACCAGACTGCATGGTTGAAGGCGCATCATCCGGTGGAGTACTTCGCGTGTCTCCTCACCTCGGTGAAGGGCAACAACGATCGCGCAGCCCTGTACTTGTCGGATGCGGGCAACAATCAGGTGACGGTGCGAACTCCCGACATCAACGAGTCGGGAGTCGACTTTGCGCCGATCGAAGGTCAGATGGCAGTGAGTTTTGGTCTGTCCGGAATTCGAAACGTGGGCGAGGGAGTCGCAACACTCATCGTCGAGACCCGCGAAAGCACCGGCAAGTTCGAGTCGTTCTACGACGTGTTGGATCGAGTTCCGGAGCAAGCGTTGAACAAGCGCACCTTGGAGTCGCTGATCAAGGCCGGAGCGTTCGACTCGCTCGGTCACCCACGCCGCGGCCTTCTGTTGGTCTTCGAGTCGCTCGTCGAGCAGGCACTCACGCGACGTCGCGAACGCGACCAGGGTGTGATGAGTTTGTTCGGGGATGTCGAGTCGCAAACCGACGGTTACTCCGAGCGTTCGGAGATTCCCAATCTGGTGTTCGACAAGTCGGAACAGCTGCGACTGGAGAAGGAGATGCTCGGTTTCTACGTGAGCGACCATCCGTTGCGCGGTTTGGAAACCGTGATGGGTCGACGCGTCACCTGTCCGATCGTCGAGGTGCCGGATCGCACGGAGGACAATCTCGTCCTGGGAGGTGTCATCGTCGGTGTCGACCGCAAGTTCACCCGCAAAGGCGAGCAGATGGCCACTTTCACGCTCGAAGATTTGGCCGGCTCGATCGAGGTCACCGTCTTTCCGAGGTTGTTTGCGACACAGGGCCACTTGGCAGTCGATGATCAGATCGTGATCATTCGCGGACGGCTCGACCGCCGCGACGACGGTCGCACTTCGTTGATGGCCTCCGATATCAGCGTGGTCGATGTACCCAAGAACGGTATCGAGTCGCTGCACATCGACTTTGCGCGTCGTGCGGTGACGCCGGACGAAATCTCCGACGTGCGTAGCCTGTTGGAGTCGCATCCCGGTGATTCGCCGGTGTTTCTCACGTTCGGCACCAAGGTGGTGGCACTGGGCCCCGAGTACTCGGTCGATATAGGAAAAGTCATCGGTTTATTGCGTGCCAAGTTTGGTGAAGCGGTCACCATTCAGTAGTCGTTGTCGGATGACGAGCAGCGGACTTTGCTGCCCATTGCCTGTCGGATTTCGGTTTTTTGCTGGCAGACTAGATGCGTGAAAATCGCTACTCGCGACGCGAGCGCGTTGACTGACGCCGACCTGGACGAATTCGCCGCAATGGGTGGCGCCTTCGGCATCGGCGCGGTATCGAAAGCCAAGGACGCCTGGGTGCTGGCCACGACCGCGTACGACGGGAAGACCCTGGCAGGTTTCATGTTCCTCACACTCGAGCGATTGGGTGGTACACCCTGCGTGGTCATGGGGTTGTTGAGTGTCAAGCGCACCGCCAAGCGCGATGCAGCGATGAAGGGCCTCATGACCGAGGCCTACCACCGTGCGCTGATGGCGTTCCCCGACGAGGACGTCGTCATCGGCGCGCGCTTCGTCACACCAGCCGGGCTCGAGGCGTTCGCGGCAGTTACCAGCATGATTCCACGTCCCAAATACAACGCCGTCGGCGAAGAACGCGCGTGGGGACGACGCTTGGCTCGCCGTTATGCCATCGAGCCGCAGTACGACCCGGCTTCTTTCATTGCCAAGACGAATGCGCAATCCGGTTTCATCGACTACGAGCCGGTGAAGAAGCCCAAGATTGCCCCGGAGATCGCGGCATTCTTCAAGGGTGTGAACGTCGCCAAGGGTGGCGTGCTCATCGTCCATGGTTGGACCATGGCGGAGTCGCTGGCCAAACTCGGCAAGAAGCGCTGATTCGGCGTCGCCGTGAGCGATGTCGCACCGTCAGCCGTGAACGAATCCGCGCCGTCGCCGTTCGAGCGATTGGTGACGAGCCGACGCATGGTGCGGGCATTCCAGCGGGATTCCGTCGATCGCGAACTGCTCGCTCGTCTCGTGAATACCGCGACTCATTCGCCGTCGGCAGGAAAGACACAAGGGTGGAGTCTGGTCGTCCTCGAGGGTGCGCAGACCGAAACCTTCTGGTCGGCAACCATGACCGAAGAAACCCGTTCGTCGTTTCGATGGCAGCATCTGTTCGCCGCACCCGTCATTGCATTGTCCTTTGTCGACCCCCAGGCATACCTCGAGCGCTATTCGGAGGGTGACAAATCGCGATCAACACTGGGTGAGTCTCTCGATGCGTGGCCGACTCCGTACTGGACGGTCGACGCATCGTTTGCGACGATGACACTGCTGTTGGCGGCGCACGACGCAGGATTGGGCGCGTTGTTCTTCGGTGTGTTTCGGGGTGAGGCGGAATTACGGGCCGCATTGGGTGTTCCGGAACGTCTGCAGCTCATCGGTGCGATAGCAATGGGGTACGAACGCAAACCGTCCCCAGTCGAACTCGAAGATCCGGCGTTTGGTGCGGGATTGAGCGCGAATCGCGCACGCGCCAAAGCCGACATCGTCATGCACTTCAACGGCTGGTGACCCGCCGGCTTCAACGGCAGGTGCAACGGTCAATGCACTGCCGCCGAGTGCGCCTCAGCTCCCTGAGAGTGCGCCACGAAGAGCCGCCACCAACTCGTCACGATGTGCGGCGGGTGCTTGGCACGCGTATTGACGACACACGTAAGCCAGACCGTCACGGCGATCGGCAAACAGCGGGGACGGGAACGATTCGCCCCATGCCAACACCACCGTGGGCAACCATTGCCCATGGATGAGTTGCACCAACTCGCCGCGCTTGCCGGTGATCACCACCTCGGTGGGGCCAACGTGGCGCAGGTGCAGGGCGCACAGCAGATGGGGGAACGCGGTTGGGGCACTTTCCACGATGCGGGCAAGCAACTTGAAGATGGCATCGGCATGTTCGCGGTAACGCTCGTCTCCGGTGAGTGCTGCGAGTCGCTGGAGTGCGAGGGCGGCAACGGAGTTGGCCGAGGGAGTTGCGTTGTCGATGAGATCCTTCTGGCGTACGATCAGCCGCTCGCCATCATCGGGCGTGGTGAACACGCCGCCCTCGCCGACATCCCAGTGGTGGGTGAGCAATTGATCGGCGGCCTCGCGCGCCAGGGAGATCCAGCGGGCCATTCCCGACAATTCGTAGAGACGGGTGAACGCATCGACGAGATTGGCGAGGTCGGCTGCCATGGCCAGGTGCTTCGGGGTTGCGTCACGATGCCATGTGCGCAGCCATCGTCCGTCGCCGCGTCGCATGGTGGTGGACAGGAAGTTGCCGGCACGTTGCGCTGCGGCTGCCCACTCGTCGTTGGCGAAAGCACTTGCCGCTTCGGCGAGGGACGACACCATGAGTGCATTCCATTCGGTGATGACCTTGTCGTCACGCAACGGGCGATGCCGGGTATTGCGGGCGGCCAGGAGCAGTAGACGAATCGTCTCCACGTCCTCGTCGCGCGAAAGCCGTCCGCGCTGCGAGATGCGACAGGGAATGGACTTGCCCTCGAAGTTGCCTGCGTCGGAGATGTCGTACCACTCCAACGCAAGGTCGATGAGATGTGCGGGCACGATTCGTCGAACTTGCTCGGGGGTGAACACATAGAAGTGTCCCTCGTGCGAGTGTCCGGATTCGTCGAGCGAATCGGCATCTTCGGCGCTGTAGAACGCACCCTCGGGCGAGCTCAGGTCACGCAACACGTAGCCGATGGTCTCTTCCACCACTTGTCGCCATCGAGGTTCACGCATCACCAACGAAGCGTGCAGGTACGGCCGAACGAGCAGCGCCTGGTCGTACAGCATCTTTTCGAAGTGCGGGACCAGCCACTTTTCGTCGACGCTGTAACGGGCAAATCCACCGCCGAGGTGGTCGTACATGCCGCCCGAGGCCATGGCGTCGAGGGACGTGGTGATCATGGTTCGCGTTCTCGGGGATTCGTCGTTGAGGTACGAGCGCAGCAGGAGTTCGAGTGCCATGGTGGACGGGAACTTCGGTGCCGAGCCGAATCCGCCCCAAGTGTCGTCGAAGGTGCCGTCAAGTTGGGCGACGGCTGCTGCAAACACATCGATGGTCGGCAAATGCGGATTGGCGGAGATCTGGGACGTGCGTCCGATGTTTTCCACCAACGCGGCCACATTGTTGTCGATGTCGTCGCGCCGATTGCGCCACGCGTCGTCGATTGCCGTCATCAGCTGCAGGAACGTCGGCTTCGGGTAGTACGTGCCGCCGAAGAATGGCTGGGCATCCGGCGTGAGGAACACCGTCATTGGCCAGCCACCGCGTCCCGTCATGGCCTGCACTGCATCCATGTACACGCTGTCGACGTCGGGCCGTTCCTCGCGGTCGACCTTCACGTTCACGAAGAGTCGGTTCATGACCGCGGCAACGTCGTGGTCTTCGAACGACTCGTGGGCCATCACATGACACCAGTGGCAGGCGGAGTATCCGACGGACAGGAGAACCGGAACGTCACGGCGCTTTGCTTCGGCGAATGCTTCGTCGCACCACGGCCACCAGGCCACCGGATTGTCGCGATGTTGACGAAGGTACGGCGAGGACTCGTTCGCGAGTCGGTTCCCGCTCGTGGGTGTCTCCACTTCGCTAGGCGCCGACGGCGTGGTATCCGCCATCGACGTGCACGATCTCACCCGTGGTGGCAGGAAACCAATCGGACAACAATGCGCAACACGCGCGCGCGACGGCAGAGGAGTCGTGGATGTCCCAGCCGAGTGGAGCTCGTTGGCTCCAGATGTCCTCGAACTGGGCAAAGGAAGGAATCGACTTCGCCGCCATGGTGCGGATCGGTCCGGCCGCCACCAAGTTGCAGCGAATCCCTCGCGGACCAAGTTCGCGTGCCAGATACCGGCTCGTTGACTCGAGCGCCGACTTGGCCACACCCATCCAGTTGTATGCCGGCCATGCGACGGTGTTGTCGAAGTCCAACCCGACGATGCTGCCACCGTTGTTCATGAGCGGAATGAATGCATCGGCAAGAGTCTTCAGGGAGAACGCCGAGACCTGAACGGCAACGGACACGTCGTCCCATGTGGCGGCCATGAGATCGTCGCCCAGGCACGCTGCAGGTGCAAAACCGATGGAGTGCAACACCCCGTCTACGCCACCAAGATGTTGCTCGGCTGCGGCACGCACACTGGCGACATGGTCGGGATTGGTCGCGTCGAACTCGGCGACCGGGGCGGCATTCGGGAGCTTTCGGGCGGTGCGTTCCGTGATGGACAGTCCGCGCCCCGCGCCCGTGAGCATCACACTGGCGCCCTGTTCTTGCGCCAGTTTGGCGACGCCGAACGCCAACGACGCGTCGGTGAGCACTCCGGTAATGACCAACCGTTTACCAGCAAGAATCGCCACGTCGCTACGGTAGTGGACATGACTACTGCGCTTCCGAGCATCGGCTACCTCGGCGGCACCGGGCCCGCAGGTTCGGCCCTTGCCGTGCGTCTTGCCTCGGTGGGGTATCCGGGGTTCATCGGATCGCGAACCGCCGAGCGTGGTCGCGAAGTAGTGGAGTCCTTGCAGTCGAAATGGGCGGATCGAAACCTGCAACTCACCGGTGGCGACAATGCGCAGGCCGCACGAAGCGACATCATCGTGCTCGCCACTCCATGGGACTCTGCTGCAACCACCGTCACCGAACTTTCCGCCGCCCTCGAGGGCAAGATCGTCATCACCATGGCGAATGCGTTGGTGCGAGTGGGGAAAGAGTTTCAACCACTCATCCCGCCACGGGGCAGTATTGCGGCGCACGTTCAGGCGGCGATTCCCAAGTCCAAGGTCGTTGCGGCATTCCAGCATCTTCCGGCCACCGAGTTGGGCGCCCTCGATCACGAAGTCGACAGCGACGTATTGATTTGTTCCGACGATCCGCAGGCCACGTCGACGGTGAGTGAGATGGTGTTGCGCATTTCTGGCTGTCGACCGCTGAACGCAGGTCTCTTGTCGAATGCGCTGGCCATCGAAGCACTCACTGCGGTGTTGTTGCAGTTGAACGTTCGGTACAAGACGCGTGTCGCTCCACGCTTCACGGGGATCAAATAGCCGAGCGCGTGCGCCTCTACGACACGGCCCGACGCGACATCGTCGACTTCGCACCTGGCAACGAGGTAAAGATGTACGTCTGCGGTGTGACGCCGTACGACGCCACACATCTCGGACACGCCTTCACCTTCATCACCTACGACGTCCTCATACGTCGATTGCTCGACACTGGTCGCACGGTGAAGTGCGTGCGGAACGTCACCGACGTGGACGACCCGTTGTTCGCCAAGGCCCGCGAACTCGACATGCACTATCTCGACTTGGCTGCTCGCGAGGAGCAGCGTCTCGAGGACGATCTGCGAGCGCTCAATTTCGTGCCGATGCACGCAACGCCCCGTGCATCATCGGCAATCCCGGAAATTCGCGGCTTCATCGGCAAGGTGCTCGATCGCGGTTATGCCTATCTGGCCGGTGGTTCGGTGTATTTCGACGTGGCTCGATTCTCCGAATTCGGTTCGATCTCGGGATACGAAGAGTCCCACATGCTGCAGTTGGCACGGGAGCGGGGCGGCAACGTCGACGACCCGAACAAGCGGCACCCACTCGACTTCGTGCTCTGGCAGCCATCGGCCCATGATGAGCCGGCATGGGACACCATCTGGGGTTCTGGACGTCCGGGTTGGCACATCGAATGCAGCGCACTCGCCCTCCGTGAGCTGGGCACCACCATCGACCTGCACGGGGGCGGGACTGATCTCATCTATCCCCACCACGAATGCGAGCGAGCCCAGTCGGAAGCCGCCACCGGCGTACCGTTCGTCAAGCACTGGATGCACGTGGCCATGGTGTGGATGGACGGCCACAAAATGTCCAAGAGCCGCGGCAACCTCGTGTTCGTCGATGCTCTCCGAAAGCAGTACGACCCCCGTGCCATTCGTCTCGGGCTGCTGGTGAACCATTACCGCCACGAATGGGAGTGGGACAAAGGTCTCATCGATCGAGCCACCGCTCGGCTTGGCAAGTGGATGGCGGTCGGGGTTGACTCAAAGAGAGCGATTACGGCATCGGCAACCAAGGAGGGCGAGGACATGCTCGGCACCGTTCGTCGTCACCTCGACAACGACCTCGATGCTCCTTCGGCCATCGCGACAATCGACGATGCGGCGAATGCCGGAGTCGATGTACGCCCAGCGGCTGCGCTTCTGGGTGTGACGTGGTGAGTGCACCACGCCAGTTTCCTGATTGGGTGTTCAACGGCGCCACGCAGTTTCAGTCGCGCTTGCGAACGGTGGTGCAACCACTTGCAAAGCGGGCGTGGCGTTTCGAGGTGGAGGGATTCGACCGGTTGCCCTCGTCGGGTGCGGCCATTTTGTGTCCGAACCACATCAGCTTCCTCGACTCCGCACTCCTCATGGTGTTGTCACCACGCAACATTTCCTTCATCGGCAAGAGCGAATACATGGATTCGTGGAAGACGCGCTGGTTCTTCCCGAAAGTGGGCATGATTCCCGTCGACCGCAGTGGCGGCGAGAAATCACACGCGGCACTCGATGCTGCCGAGCGAGTCCTGCGTCGCGGCGAGCTGTTCGGCATCTATCCGGAGGGAACGCGCAGTCGGGACGGCATGTTGTACAAGGGACACACCGGCGCTGCCCGACTCGCGCTCAAAGTCGGCTGTCCGATTTTTCCGGTGGGCATCATCGGCACGCGCGAGATCCAACCACCCGATTCGCCGATCCCTCGCTTGGGTGGAAGCGTGAAGATTTCCGTGGGTCGACCCATCGACATGTCGCACTACACCGCGCGTGCGAACGACCCGATGCTGCTGCGTGAAATCACCGATGAACTCATGTTCGAGATTCGCGAACTCACGGGCCAGGAGTATCGCAACACCTACGCCACCAAGAAGCGCACCGAGACCCTCGTGGAAGCCACGGCGGAGATTCCGCGCTTTGCCGTCGATGGAACAACCGAGGCAGCAAAGTTGGCCAGCGTAGAATAATCGTCGCATGTCCGACGCAGCGCTGATCGACGTTCGACTGCCGGACGGATCGACGAGACAGCTGCCGAGTGGCTCGAGCGCAGCAGACCTCGCCGCAGCAATCGGCTCACGTCTGGCAAAGGCCGCAGTCGCGGCAGTGGTCAACCATCGCGAGACGGACTTGCTGGCAGCGTTGCAGTCCGGTGACGAGGTGTCGATCATCACCGCCGACTCCGACGCCGGTCGCCACGTGCTGCGGCACTCCACGGCCCACGTGTTGGCCCAAGCCGTGCTGCAATTGTTCCCCGGAGCGAAATTCACCGTCGGCCCGGCGATCGAGGACGGTTTTTACTACGACTTCGAACTGCCCAACGGTCGCACCTTTACCGAGGATGATCTGGTGGCGATCAGCGCCAGAATGAGCGAAATCGTCGAGGCCAATCAGCCGTTCGTTCGGTCCGAGATGCCGCCCCGCGATGCACTCGCACTCTTCGCCGACCAGCCGTACAAGTGCGAGATCATCCAACGTGTCACCTCGGGCAATGCCGACGCCGATGATGCGGGCGAGGTGTCGGGAGGCGACACCGTGAGTGTGTACAGAAACAGCGACACCTTCGTCGACTTGTGCCGTGGGCCCCACGTGCCGAGTACGGGGAAACTGCCGCACTTTGCATTGATGAAAGTTGCGGGTGCCCATTGGCGCAGCAACGAGAAAGGTCCGACGTTGCAGCGCATCTACGGCACGGCGTGGGAGTCGAAGGCGGCGTTGCAGGAGCATCTCGTCCGGTTGGAAGAAGCAGAGAAGCGCGACCACCGTCGCTTGGCAGTGGAGATGGATTTGCTGTCGTTTCCCTCGGAGTTGGGTGGGGGGCTGGCGGTGTGGCATCCGAAGGGGGCCATCGTTCGCAAGTTGATGGAGGACTACAGCCGCGAGCGACACCAAAACGGTGGATATCAGTTCGTGTACACCCCGCACCTGGCCAACTCCCACTTGTTCGAGACGTCCGGACACCTGGACTTCTACAAAGACGGCATGTACCCACCAATGGAGATGGACAACGGTACGTATTACCCCAAGCCGATGAACTGTCCGATGCACTGTCTGATTTATCGCGACCGTCAGCGCAGCTATCGCGAACTGCCGCTGCGTCTGTTCGAATTGGGCACGGTCTACCGTTACGAGCGCGCCGGAACCCTGCACGGCTTGTTGCGAATTCGTGGTTTCACGCAGGACGACAGCCACATCTTCTGCACGCAAGAGCAACTGTCCGACGAAATCGGATCACTCCTGGGTTTCGTGCTCTCGGTGCTGCGCCGATTCGGCTTCGACGACTTCACGTACAAGCTCTCCACGCGCAACATGGAGAAGTCGATCGGCACCGACGACATGTGGGACAAGGCAACCACTGCGTTGCGCTCCGCACTCGAACGGCTCGGGGTGCAGTACTCCATTGGCGAGGGTGACGCAGCGTTCTACGGACCGAAGATCGACATCGATGTTCGCGATGCCATCGGCCGCAAGTGGCAACTCTCCACGATTCAGGCCGACTTTCAGTTGCCCGAGCGATTCGGCTTGGAGTACGTCGGCGCCGACAACCAACGCCATCGTCCCATCATGTTGCACCGTGCGCTCTTTGGATCCGTCGAGCGGTTCTTCGGGGTGTTGCTCGAGCACTACGGCGGTTCGTTCCCCACATGGCTGGCGCCGGTGCAGGTCCGCATCCTGCCCGTGACGAGCGCACACGAGTCCCACGTTGCTTCGCTGGTGGCACAACTCGCCAAGGACGGCTTCAGGGTCGACACGGCAGTTGCCGATGAACAACTCGGCAAGCGAATTCGTGCCGCGAAGATGGAGCGAATTCCCTACGTGCTCGTGGTCGGTGACGACGATGTTGCGGCCAACACGGTTGGCGTGAATCCGCGCGGGGGCGAAGTGCAGCGAGACACGCCGTTTGCCACCTTCGTGGAACGTCTTCGAGCCGATGTGCACGAAGGTTCCGGGCGATAGCACGGGTCATGCTCGAACGTTTGTGGGCCGGCTGGAGGTCGGAGTACGTGTCGGGCTTCGGACCGGAGGGCGGCAACGTGCCGGGTGATTCGGAGTCGGTCTTCGTACGAATCTTGAACAGCGGTCTTCCCGACGTCGAGACGCACATCTTGCATCGCGGTCCATTGTGCTTCGTCATCCTGAACGCATATCCGTACACGAACGGACACTGTTTGGTGCTGCCGTACCGACAAGTGGCGAATCTCGAGGATCTCACCGACGCGGAACGAAACGAATTGTGGTCCGCGGTTCGGGACGCCACCGTTGCGCTCAAGTCGGCCTACGCGCCTTCGGGTTTGAACGTCGGCCTCAACCTCGGAACACCCGCCGGTGGGAGCGTGTCGCAGCATCTGCACGTACATCTGGTGCCGCGATGGGTGGGGGACACCAACTTCACGGTGACGATTGCCAATACCAAGGTGTTGTCCGAAACGCTCGCCAGCACGGCCGACCGCTTGCGAGCAGCCTGGCCGAAAGGAAGATGATGAGCGAAGATTCCAAGAATCCAAACGAGATCCGCGACACGTTGCCCGACGACCTCGATATCACGGGATTCGTCGGGCCGTATCAGTTTCCGGACAACAGTCGGCGACGAATCCCGGCGGTGATGTACCTGGTGATTGCCGGTCTGTGCGGAGTTGCATGGCTCGCGACTCGCGGGAGCGACAGCGCATTGGTGAATGACGGGTTCCTGTATGCAGCGGCGTTGTTGGCGGTGTTTGCCGTCTACGGTTTGTCGGCATCCTGGCGAATGAAGGTCGACGAGAGAGACGCACTGGTTCGTGCGACGCAGGCAGTCGGATTCGCAGTGGGTCATGCGTCGGCTCAACAGGTGTGGCGTGGCGTACGTAGCCGTCCAACGTGGCGAGTGTTTTGCTACAGCAGCGAAGAGCCGCCATTGCAACGCGGACTCGTTCTCGTCGACGCCGTCGACGGTCGCATCGTGGAACGTCTCGTCGAAGACAATCCGGATCGCAACAAGTAGGGTTGAGACGTGTTCGACGGCAGATTTCGCGTCCACGTCGACAAGTACGTGCGTCCAGTCGGCGTCACGTTGACCCGCACGAAGATCACCCCCGATCATCTCACTGTGGTGGGGCTGCTCATATCAATTGCCGCAGCAGTCGCGATTGGAGCCGGGTACCTGCGTGTGGGATTGCTGCTGGTCATTGCTGCAGCGTTGCCAGACATGCTCGATGGCGCCTTGGCAAAGGCATCCAATGTTTCCAGCCAACGAGGCGCGTTCTTCGATTCCACCATCGACAGAATCGCGGACTCCTTCATGTTGGGTGGCGTTGCGTGGTACCTGGGTTCCACCCGTGGTGGGACCGCGGCGGTCTTGCCCTTCGCCGTGATGGCGGTGTCGTCGCTCATTTCGTACCAACGCGCCAAGGCAGAGTCGCTCGGATTGCAAGCCAAGGGCGGTCTCATGGAGAGAGCGGAACGAATCGTCGTTCTCTGCGTGGGCTTGCTGTTCGACTCGGGCTTGTACTGGGTGATGTGGGCCATGTTGGTACTGGTGTCGATCACCGCAGTGCAACGATTCATCAAGATTTGGCGACAGGCAGCAGTCGCTCCCGTGGTCGCCGAGCGTATGGAGACCCGACGTTCGCGTCGTGCGTCGCGCCGTGCCGCGTTTGCCGATCGTCGTTCGCGAATCTCGTCGCGTCGCCGCGATGCCTGACAACCGCAATCCCGGACTTGCGTTTCGCCTCGCCAATGCGTTGAGCGCGGTAACGCCCGCCGTGGTCTCGCATGCCGCGGCATTGTCGTTGGGCGGGGTCGGGGCGCTCGCCATGCGCCGAGAGCGCAAAATGGTGGAGCGGCACCAGCGGCGAATCTCGCCGGAACTCAACCCATTGCAGATGCAGAGGCGTGTGAACGACGCATTCCAGAGTTACTTGCGTTACTACCTGGAGACGTTTCGGCTCCCCACGTTGTCGGCTCGTGAGGTCGATGCCGGCTTCACCGTCGAGGGCTATTCCTACATCGAGCAAGGACTTGCTGCCGGGAAAGGGGTCATCGTCGCACTCCCGCACGTTGGTGGGTGGGAATGGGCGGGTCGCTGGCTGGCGCAACGAGGTCTTGGTGTGAGTGCGGTGGTGGAAGTTCTGGAATCTCGCGAGGCCTACGAAACGTTCCTTCAGGTGCGTCGCTCGCAAGGCATCAACGTGATTCCACTCGACGACCGTGCGGGAATTGCGGTGCAAGAGGCGCTACGGGCCAACCACGTGGTGTGCTTGATGTCGGATCGTGACATTCAGCGCAACGGGGTGGAGGTGGAATTCTTCGGCGAACGAACCACGGTCCCGGCAGGTCCGGCATTCTTTGCCTTGCGGACCGGCGCGATGTTGTTGCCCACCTCCGTCTACTTCACTCGACGCGTGGATGGGCACCACACCGTGGTGCGCCCGCCACTGACGTTGCCGACACGCGGGCGATTGCGTGACGACGTGCAGCGACTCACGCAATCGTTGGCGCTGGAGTTGGAGGCGCTCATTCGGCGTGCGCCAGAACAGTGGCACTTGTTCTCACCGAATTGGCCGAGCGACCCCGGTTACACGAAGTAGTTCGTACGTCCGGGCTATCGGGCGTACGCCGCAAAGAGATTCGCCACACCCTTGGCTTGGCCTCCGTCGACTGCCGACATGACGGCGACGGGCATCACACCCGTTGCCGTCCATGCAGCAAAACGTTCGCGCACCAACCCGGGAGGACCGGAAATCGTGCAGTCGTCCAGCCATTCGTCGCGCATCACCGCAGTGAGTGCATCACCGAGTCCGTCGCGCGATACACCGGCGAGTACGCGCTCGAACTCATCGACCTGTGCATCGTGGCCCGCCGCACGCCAATAGTTGCGGTAGTTGGGAAGCGTCGCATACATCACGAGCGTGCGACGGTTCACCGCTCTGGCCGCCTCGACATCGTCGGAAATCACGGTGGGAATCATGTTGGCCATGAAGAATGTGGACCGCTTCTCCTTCGGAATCCGTTGCACTTGTGACGGCACGGCTCGAAGTGAAGCGTTCGCCCAGAGTGCCCCATCTGCAATTTCCACGGCGAGATCCAGCATCTTGTCGCGCAACGTGGCGAGGTATATCGGTGGAAGCACACCACCGAACCTTTCGTTGGTGCGCATCGCGGTCACGTATTCGCGAATGTCGCTCAACGGTTTGCCGGTGGCGACGCCGAGACGCTGCACCACGGGGCCGTGGCTCACACCGATGCCGAATGCGAATCGTCCGCCGGTGATCTCGTGAATGTGGGCGGCTGCGTTGCCGGCTTCTACCGGATGCGCAAGATAAATCGGTTGGATGGAGGTGAAGAATTTCAGTGTCGTGGTGGCGTGCGCCAACGAGGTGCACAGTGGCATTGCTGCACCAAGACTGGGGCAAGCCACGTGCGTGAATCCACGGTCTTGTGCTTCGCGTGCGAGCTGCAACACGCTTGCTCGGCGTGTCGGCGATGCGACGAGGGATATTGCGGGAAACTGCGGTGATGAAGTGGTCATGGTGATGCGGTGCAAGCCCGCGTTGCCCACCGTACCGTGATGGGGGTGAACGCTGGGTCATCGGCGCACCGCCGCGACGACATGTTGCGCATCGCCATGGTGAGCCCGTACAGCTTGACCATCCCCGGTGGAGTGCAACATCAGGTGCTCGGCTTGGCGCGCGAACTGCGTCGCATGGGTCACGAGGTGCGTGTGCTCGGACCCTGTGACGGACCGCCCCCAGAACCATTCGTCACGCCACTCGGCAATAGTTTGCCGACGGCAGCAAACGGCTCCACGGTGCCGCTTGCGCCGGACCCATCCGCCGCCCTGCGAACGCTGCGCGCATTGAACGACGAAGCCTTCGACATCCTCCATCTGCACGAACCCATGGCGCCCGGCCCCACCGTCACGGCACTGATGTTGCGCTTGGCGCCGATGGTGGGCACGTTCCATGCTTCGGGTGACATTGCGTGGTACCGCCGTGTTCGCAAGGGCTTGGAGTGGCTCGGCACGCACCTTGACCATCGAGTTGCCGTGTCGGCTGCTGCACGTGACATGGCTGCTCGACATATCGGAGGGTCCTTCGAAGTGTTGTACAACGGCATCGACATCGACACGTACCGTCGCCCACAGCTCCAGCGCGAGGTGCATCCAACGGTCTTGTTCTGTGGTCGACACGAGCCACGAAAAGGTTTGGAAGTTCTGCTGGATGCCTTCTTGTTGCTGCCCGACGACTTTCGCCTGTGGGTGTGCTCCGATGGACCGCACATTGCAGAAGTAAGGAAACGGTACGGCCGTGATCCGAACGTTGCTGCGCGAATCGAGTGGCTCGGACGGGTTTCGGAAACCGAGAAGATCGAGCGACTTGCGCGGTGCACGACGTTCTGCGCGCCGTCATTGCACGGCGAGTCGTTTGGGCTGGTGCTGCTCGAGGCCATGGCTGCCCAAACTCCAGTGGTGGCGAGCAACATCGACGGTTACGACATCGTCGTGCAGAACGATCACAATGGCGTGCTGGTGCCGGCGGGCGATGCGGCAGCGCTCGCACAGGCTCTGCGCGAAGTGGGCACCGATGCGTCGTTGCGATCGCGCTTGATCACGGCCGGCAACGTGCGCGCAGAAGAGTTGTCGATGCGCAAACTTGCGCACCGTTACTTGGAGATCTACCGTGACGTTCTCACGGCGGAAGCCGAGGCACGAATCGTCGTTCAACCCAGTGCGGCAGTGCGCTACTTCGAAGATCGGCTGCTTCGTCGTCCGCGTCTCATCAAGTTGTCACAGGCGGTGCGAGAGAGCGTGGCAGAGACCATGTCGGACACCATGGCAACATTGCGAGATCGAACCGCGAACATACGCGAGCGTGTGGTGGGCGAATGGAATGCCCCCGAAGACCCTCCGCGCGAACGGTAACCTCGTGGATATGAACGCTTCCTGGATCGTGCTCATCGTGGTGGCATTGTTCGCGGTGTGGGTGATTTTCTCGTACAACCGTTTGGTCAGTCGCCGAAATGAAGTCGACAATGCGTGGTCGCAAATCGACGTGCAGCTGAAGCGTCGTTTGGACCTCATTCCCAACCTGGTGGAGACGGTCAAGGGATATGCAACGTTCGAAAAGAGTGCACTCGAGGCGGTCATCGACGCTCGGTCCAAGGCAATGTCGGCTGCCCCCACTCCGGTTGCCCAAGGTGCGGCAGACATCGGCCTGACCGGCGCCCTTCGGCAGTTGTTCGCGCTGTCCGAGGCGTATCCCGACCTCAAGGCCAACACCAACTTCCTGTCCCTGCAAGAAGAGCTGCAGAACACCGAGAGTCGAGTTGCATATGCCCGGCAGTTCTACAACGATGCCGTCGAGCGCTACAACAACACCACGCAATCGTTCCCGGGAGTCATCTTCGCCAAAGGGTTCAATTTCTCCGATCGCGAGTACTTCGAGGCAGAGGCGGCTGCGGCCACGCCGCCTTCGGTGAAGTTCTGAACGACCTCATCGCCGCCAACAAGCGTCGCTCGGTGGCGCTGATGTTCGGTTTCGTGCTGGTGCTCGTGCTGGTGGGAATGGCAGTGGGAGTGCTGGTGGGCAACGGGACCGTGGGAACCATCGTGGCGCTGGTGTTCTCCGGCACGATGGCGTTCGTGTCGTACTGGAAGTCCGATGCCATCGCCCTGCGCATGAGTCGTGCCGTGCCGGCTGATCCGGTTGCGTACAAGCGGCTGCACAACTTGGTGGAAGGGCTGTGTATCGCCGGTGGCGTGCCCAAGCCGCGCGTCTATGTGATTCACGATCCGGCCCCGAACGCATTTGCCACCGGAAGAAATCCAAAGAACGCTGCCATTGCAGTGACGACCGGGTTGTTGGAAAAGATGAATCGTGTCGAGCTTGAAGGAGTGGTTGCGCACGAACTTTCCCACATCAAGAATTACGACATCTTGGTGATGACACTGGCTGTCACGTTGGTCGGATCGGTGGCAATCCTCACCGACTTGACCATCCGCATGATGTGGTGGAACGGTGGGCGAGTCGCGCGTGCAGGCGACCGTGACAATCGCAGCAATCCGTTCGCGCTGATCGGCATCGTGCTGCTGATCGTTGCGCCGCTCCTGGCGCGAGCCATGCAGGCAGCGGTGAGCCGTCGTCGAGAAACCTTGGCGGACGTGTCGGCGGTGCAACTCACCCGGTATCCGCCGGGCCTCATTTCGGCCCTCGAAAAGCTGCAGGCCGACAGCACAGTGACACATTCCGCATCGATGGCTACGGCCCATATGTGGATTGAGCAGCCTTTGTCGGGGGTGAATGACACGGGTCGGTTGGGGTTTTTCCATAAACTCTTCAATACCCACCCCCCACTCGCCGAGCGCATCGCGCTCTTGCGCGAGATCTAAGCAAAGGAGCACTCCGTGTTGAGCACTTCGCGTCGCGTTCTACTGGTTGGCGGTCTGGCCGCCTTGCTGATGGTTACTGCATGTTCTGGCGGTTCGGGTAGCTCGGATGCCGATACCGCCTCTCAGGACACGGCTACCACTCCCACGGTGGTGGAGACGACCACCACGACCACCACCATTCCGCCGATCGTGGCCCCGTTGACGGGTCTTGCGGTGGACACGCCGATCACACGCCCTGCCTTGGTGGTCAAGATCGACAACCATCCAAAGGCGCGGCCCCAGTGGGGACTCAACCAAGCAGACATCGTGTTCGAAGAGAACGTCGAGATGCTCACCCGATTTGCGGCAGTGTTCCACACCACCGACAGCGATCCGGTGGGTCCGATTCGCAGCGGTCGCAAGCAGGACGTCGATCTTTTGGAATCGCTGAACGCACCACTCTTTGCATGGAGCGGTGGTAACGCTGAAGTCACCAAGTTGATTCGTGCCTCCACCATGGTGGACTTGAGTCACTCGGCGGCCAACGATGCCGGTGGGTATCGCCGCGAGAGCTCGCGATCCGCACCGCACAACTTGATCGCCGATACCTCCAAGTTGTGGACCTTGGCACCGGAGGGTGCAACCCCGCCACAGGCACAGTTTGCGTATCGGAGTGCCGACGAGGCAATCCCTGCAACTGCTCGTGAGGCGGCCGGAATCAAGTTGTCCATGGACGGTGTTCGCGTGTTGTGGGAGTGGAACGCGGAGTTCAGTCGTTTCCTGCGTTCGCAGGACGACAAGCCCCACGTCGATGTCGACGACGTACGAATCAACGCCGCCAACGTGGTGGTGTTGTACGTGTTGTACGGCAAGAGCAGTTACAGCCCCGTTGCCAAGACCATTGGCTCGGGGGAGGCTTGGGTGTTCACCGCCGGCAAGTTGTTCCAAGGCACCTGGGAGCGCTCCAACCCGGGAGAGCCATTCCGTTTGAAGGACACCGCCGGCAACGAGATCAAGTTGACACCCGGGAATACGTGGGTGGAACTGAGCCGCATCGGCAAAGGCGTGTCCTATCTCGCAGGTGACGATGTCGCAGCGGTGAAGTATCCGTGACGTTCGCCCTGCGCTTCAGCCGTTGAGGCGCCCTTCGGTACGCTGAAGGACACCATGGCCACACACGAGCACACCACGGGATCCATGCGCGTCCAGCGCGGTTTGGCAGAAATGCTCAAGGGCGGCGTCATCATGGACGTGGTCACGCCTGCCCAGGCAAAGATTGCAGAAGACGCCGGTGCGGTGGCCGTCATGGCATTGGAGCGTGTGCCCGCCGACATTCGTCGCGACGGCGGCGTTGCTCGCATGAGTGACCCGGAGATGATCGAAGGCATCAAAGCAGCAGTGTCCATCCCGGTGATGGCAAAGGCTCGCATCGGGCACTTCGTCGAAGCCCAGGTGCTGGAGGCGCTCGGCGTGGACTTCATCGACGAGAGTGAAGTGCTCACTCCCGCCGACGAGGCACATCACAT
>JAFMJP010000035.1 GCA_017853375.1 Actinomycetota bacterium | reverse complement strand
GTGTTTCGGACATGGGCAACGATCTCGTAGGTATCAATAGTAATTCCATTCTCCAACAAGCGAAGTTGCTCCAACTTCTCTGCATTCTCGAGCAACGACGGCCGGAAGTGTGTCCACTCGCGCAAGACGTCGGAGCGATATCCGTACATGCCGACGTGTCCCCAATGCACCCCGTGATCTTGCCATTGGCTGGTCTCCACCCCTCGTACATACGGCACGGACGCGCGACTGAAGTACAGGGCTTTGCGCTGCGCACCAATCACCACTTTGACAACATCGGGATTCGCCAACTTTTCTGCCGGTAGCGGATAGACGGGCGTCACGACTGCGGGAGTTGGCGTGCGATCACGAAACACCGCGCACATGGACTCCACGATGTCCGGGTCCACGAATGGTTGATCGCCTTGCACGTTGATAATGACATCACCCTGCAACTGATCAATGACCGATGCGATTCGTTCCGAACCAGAGGAGCAATCCGGCGACGTCATGAGCACCCGATACCCCCAACCTCGGGCATGGTCGGCCACTTCGGCAGAATCGGTGCACAACACGACCTCTGCGAGTGAGGGTGCCTTGCTCACCCCATCGAGTACCCGGCGCAGCATCGGATGACCTCCGATGTCGGCCAGCACTTTTCTCGGTAAACGTGTGGACTCCAGTCGCGCCGGAACCGCGACCACAAATCTCAAGCGGGGGGAACCCTTAGCGACCGCCGGCTACGGCCGGCACGATGGAGACGGTCTGCCCGCCGGATACTTCGGTGTCGAGACCTTTCAGGTAGCGCACATCGTCATCAGCGACGAACACGTTCACAAACTTGTGCAGGTTTCCCTGATCGTCCAGCAACTTTGCTGCAAATCCGGGGTGGACGGCTTCAAGCCCCTGCAACACCTCACGCAGTGTGGCTCCGTTCACCACTACCGTGCCGGCTCCACCGGAAAGTGGTCGCAGTGTGGTGGGGATACGAACGGTGACCGACATGTTGTTCAGGCTATCGCTCACGCCGAGATCGGAGAATGAGCTCCGACACGATTCGCGCACTGATGGTGACGAGAGGTAACCCACCACCGGGGTGCGTAGCGCCGCCGACAAGATACAAACCCTTACGTGGCCCGCGCATCGCAGGTCGGCGAAATGCTGCGCTACGTCCATTGGACGACGTTCCGTAAATTGCACCACCTGGCGAGCGGTACCGAGTTGCAATCTCGTGTGGTCCGATTACTTCTGCAAATCGGGCACGGCTCCGCAAATCGGGCCCCAATCTCGCCAAGCGATCGAGCAACCATGGTCCATGGCCGTGTGCGTTGATGGTGACATCAGCTGGCGTATTGATGAGAAGAAACCAGTTCTCACAGTTGGCTGGGGCTTGTGACTCATCGGTCACGCTCGAGACACAACCATAAATGGTGGGCTCGGTCGGCACTCGACCAGCCCGAATATCACCAAACTCTCGACGGTAGTCACGCGAAAACCACACGTTGTGATGACCAATAAGTGGTGTCCGCCCCTCCACCCCAACCAGAACCGCAATGCCACTCGTGGAACGATCTGAACGTTCGACTGAGCGTAAGCGTTTCCCGTGAGGAAACAAGTCGCGATACAGGTGTTCGGCATCACCGTTTACAACCACCACGGGAGCCATCACCCGTTCGTCGGCAAGTTGTACTCCGGTCACTCGTCGCGACGTGGACTCAATCTTCATTACCTCCGAGTTGACGCGGAACTCGACACCAACTCGTTGCGCAACTCGTACCATCGCGTCACGCAGGGCACCGAGACCGCCGCGTACGTACCACGAGCCAAAGTCAGCCTCGACTGCTGCAATGCACGCAAGCGTCGCTGGTGCAAGTGCGGGGTCCGATCCGCTGTAGGTGGCGTATCTCCCAAGCCACTGTTGCAGGCGTGCATCGCTGAACGTCTTTCTGGCACGCAACTGCAACGTGCGTAGGGCATCAATGCGAAGAAGGTCACGCGGCGATTGCATTCGTCGAAGTAGCGACAACGGTGATGACATATCCCCGGCAAAGAACGTTCTGTCACTCACGTTCCAAATGGTGCGCGCACGCGTAAGCAGGGCCAAGTACTCCGCACCCGAGCCTGGGCTGAATGCCTCAAGTGCTTCGGCAGTGGCAATAGGTTGATCACGAAATGTCACCGTGGAAGCATCGGGCCAGAAGTATCGAAACGACGGATCCAACCGTTCCACGTTGACCTCGTCGTCGAGGCGCGTACCAGCGAGTTGAAAGACGTCGTCAATCAACGATGGCAATGTCAGCAACGATGGACCCGTGTCGAAGGTGAAGCCGTCGCGTTGCCGCGATGTAAGTTTCCCGCCGAGTTCGCCATTGCGTTCGAACACCACGACTTGCCGGCCCGCAGCCGCCAACCGAATTGCGGTCATCATTCCACCCACTCCACCACCGACGATGGCTATGTCGCAGGTGACGGTCACGCCTTTGCACCAGAAAATCGAGTACGAAGCGCCAAGGCAATCCACAGACAACACCCCATCGCAGTAGCGCCAACGAAAGCCACGACAACATCATCGAAGAAAAACACGAACCCGATGGAGGACAACACGGCAAGGACGGCATACGCAACGATCGGAATGTTCACAGCCTCGTACGTCCGAGGTACGAGCGACGCGCGATTGCACAACGCCACCACCATTGCCGACGTCACGAGAGCCGTCACGATCCAACCTGCGTAATTCACCAATGGGATACCGCGAAACGCCAGTGATGAGGCCTCCCACTGCCAGTAGCCCTCTCCAACCATTTGTGGATCCAAGAACACATCCCATGCCGTGATGGATCCGGCCATCAGCAACACGCGTGGCAACGCTGAGCGCAGAGTGAAATCGAACATGCCATGCACGATCAATGTGATTGCCGCCCATGCACAACTCACGAGTAGCGGCACACCACCAAGCCGTGGCGAGAGTGCAGTGGTGTAGTCATACTCGCCAAACGGAAATCCCGTCCTGCTCCCCAACAACTCCACACCGAACGTAAACACCATGACCGAGCCCGCCGCGACCACTGCCCGTGCTCCATACGCTGCCCGGGCGCTGAATACACCGACACCCAACAGCCCCAATACCACCACGTTTGCCAACAATTGACGCTCGTTCTCTCCGCGCGGAAACAACGGCGTTGCGATCATTGCCAGTACGGTGACCACCAACGACAGCGATGCAGCAGGATGCCGACGCAGACTCGCAATGAATGTCATGCCAGTCTCACGTTCATTCTTCTTCCGTGCCTACGAGCCGAAGGGCAACACCAGTCGCGTCACCATGAGGGCTTTTTGCATGGTGGATACCGATGCGCGCTTTGAAAACACGTCGTACTGTTGTCCTTCAATCTGATCGAGAATCTGCGAGTACAACTCTCGCGCAGCACGAATACATCGAGCAGATCGGTGCGGCAACATTGCAATGCCTTCATCGGCAGATGCGTAAAGCTGGCGACATCGCGCTATCTCGAACTTCATCATGGCCACGAACTGTGGTGTGCACTCACGTTGCAAAAAATCGACTCCAAAACGGCGTACATCCTCCTGGGGAATGTACACACGACCACGATCCAGGTCTTCGTTCACATCACGCAAGAAATTGGTGAGTTGAAATGCATTTCCCAGGTCACGAGCGTGATGGAACGCTGCCGTGTCATGGGGCTCCAGGATTGGCAGCATCATCTCGCCAATCACCGCAGCAGATCCATCCATGTAGTGCAGGAGGTCTTCCCAAGTCTCGTACTTGTCCACCGTGAGGTCCATCGTCATGCTGCGCAGAAAACGCCGAAAGCACTCAGGGTCGATGGGAAACTTGCTTACGGTGTCCACCACCGCCATCAACACGGGATCTTCTGAGGAACCTGCAGCCAAATCGCGAAAGAACCTCTCACCAAAGCTTGCAAGTGCGGTTTGACGATGTGCGATCGGCACTGGACCGAGTTCATCAACGATGTCATCGGCGTACCGACAGAATCCATACAACGCATGTACGTGAGGGCGCTTCTCCGCAGGGAGCACCTTGGTGGACCAGTAGTACGTGGTGCCATGGCGTTTGTTGAAGTCCTTGCACAACGCATAGCTCTGCGCGAGGGTGACGCGGCCCTTGGGCAAAAGATGCGTGGTGGGTGTTGGAGGTGTCGGCACTACTTACCTGCCGTCGCGCTGGGCGGCGTAGTGAGCAATGCGACGTGCCGCAAGTTTTCCCGACACCAGCACCATTGGTACTCCGACACCCGGCACGGTGGATGAACCGACGAAGAACAATCCGGGTACACGTTTGTCCTTGTTGTTGGGCCGGAACGGACCGGTTTGAAAGAACGTGTGTGCCAATGCGAATGGCGTACCGCGTTCCATTCCCAATCGTTCCCAATCGAGCGGATCATAAATGCGCTCCACCACCACATCGGTTGGATATCCAAGTTTGCTGACACGGTCACGCACATCGCCGACGATGCGATCTCGCTCGCGTGACCAGTCGATCTTTCCGTCCAGGTTGGGTGTTGGCTCCAGCACGTACAACGCGGTGTGACCTTCTGGTGCCAAACCTGGCGTATCGATGGAGTGGAGCGTTACCAATATCGACGGGTCGGGCATCCGGACACCGTCTTCGATGAGCGCCTTGAACGATCCGTTCCAGTCGGCACCAAAGTGAATGTTGTGGTGTGCTGCGTTGGCTGCAGGTAAGCCCTTGACGCCCGCCACCCACAGCAGACAACTTGGGCTGTACTTGCCGTTACGAGCCACTCGTGGCGCATCCACGCCGCCAAGCAAGGTCCGATATGCAACGGGAAGATCGGGATTACAGACCACGGCATCACATGCGATGCGCTCGCCTCCTTCAAGTTCGACTCCGGTCACGTAGCCGTGCGAACCAGTGGATCGCAGAATGCGAGACACCGTGGCGCCATAACGAATGTTCACGCCAGCCGTTTCGACGGCACGCGCGAGACCGGTAGCCATCGCATGCATACCACCTTCGGGAAAGTACACGCCTTCGACCGAGTCCATGTACGTAATGACGGCATACAGAGACAAGGCCTCGTATGGTGCCAGCCCGGCATACATCGACTGAAAACTGAAGATCCGTTGCAGGCGGTCGTCTTTGAAGAATCCGCCAACCTTCTTGTCCAGCTTGCGGAAGGCGCCCATCTGCACCAACCGCAGGCCATCACGCCACGGACGCGCCAAATCCAACACGGAGTCGAAGTTGGTGTCGATGAAGGACGACATCTCTGCTTTGTAGAGATCTTCCAACCAGACACAGAACTTCATGAATGCAGCGGCTTCAACCTTGTTTGAAAACTTGGCGATCTCTTCGGCCATTGCCTCACGGCCATGACGCACCAACAACTCACTGCCGTCTTCGTACACGGCGCGATACATCGGATCAACTTTCTTGATCTTCACGTAGTCGGCCATTTCGGCGCCAGCAGCAACAAAGGCTTCTTCCAACAATCCAGGCATGGTCAATACGGTGGGGCCGTTGTCCAAACGGAAACCATGCGAAGCGATCACTCCGGCTCGTCCGCCCGGAATTGCGTCGCGCTCCAGCAGTGTGACGTTGTGTCCGCTACGAGACAAATGGGCTGCACTCGAAAGACCGCCGAGTCCGGCGCCAATCACCACCACGTGCATCGGCTTGCTCGTCACAACGTGGAACTCATACGCGACGATTGCTCACGACATGTGCAAGATCCACCAACTCCGTGCGTACGGATGAATCGACTGGTGCTGCACTGATCGCATCAACGGCTTGGTTGGTGAGCCGCTCAATGGTGGTTTCCATCTCCTTCAGTGCACCACACTCGACGATCACCTGCTGCACCTGTGCCACATCTGTGTCCGAAAGCACGCTGGTGCCTACGCGCAGCAGCACGTCACGTTGGGCTGCCGTTGCTCGGGACAACGCCAATGCCATCAGTGGTGTGGGTTTTGCCTCGCGTAGATCGTCCCCTACCGGCTTGCCGGTTATCGACGAATCCCCGAACGCCCCGAGTACATCGTCGCGCAGCTGAAACGCATCACCAAGCGGCAGGCCGTATGCCGAGTAGTTCGGAAGCAGTGGTGTGGCTTCGTTGGCAAGTAATGCGCCGAGATGGAGGGGACGCTCGATCGTGTACTTTCCGCTCTTGTATCGACATATACGTGCGGCTTTCTCTGCACGACGTTCGTTCTGTGCCGAGCCGAGCATGTCGAGATACTGCCCGATATTGAGTTCTATCCGGAGCTCGTTCCACATTTGCCATCCGCGTGGACCAAGGTGCGACAACAACATGTCGGCATATACAAACGACAAATCGCCGATGAGAATCGCAGCGCCATCACCAAATCGGCGTGCGTCCCCGGACCAGCGCCGTGCTCGGTGCTCGGCCTGCATACTCTCATGCGTAGTGGTGGAACCACGGCGAGTAAGAGAGCCGTCCATGATGTCGTCATGAAACAACGCAAAGGCGTGCAGCAATTCGAATGCTGCACCAGCATCAATGACCCGCGGGTCGGTTCGCGAACCTCCGGCACCGACAAAACCCCAAAACGTGAAGACGGGCCGCAAACGCTTACCACCACCCACCACCATGCGCGAAAGTTCGGCAAATGGCGTGGCAAGATCGGCGTCAAACTCCACCCAACGAGCCTGTTCGTCAGCCAGTAGGGCGCGCAGGCGGTCGTCGACGCGAGAGGCGATTTCCCGCAGAGACGCTGGGGTGGAGGTCACGTGACGAGGCTACGCCAGCATCAGTACCGAAGCCATCGAAGCAATTGTTCCCTCAGCGCGACTCTTCAGGCAGCTGAATCTCCTTGACTTCCAAACGTGCAGCCGCAATACGATCTCGGCACACCTTTACGAGTTCGGTGGCACGTTTGACACGTTCTGCAAGTTCGTCCACGTTGATGTCATCATCCGATAATGCATCGAGGATTTCCTCCAATTCCGTGACGGCGTCTTCATAACCGATGTTGTTGTCATCCTTCTTGCGAGGCATGAGCGCTACTTCTCCTTTGTTTTCTGTTCGTTGGATGGGGATCGTGTGGTGCCAACAACGGTGCCCCTGATGGAGCCGTCGGCAACACGTACGGTGAGGTCATCACCCTGCGTCGCTTGCCTCACTGACTTGACTACCTTGCCTTCGGCGTTATAGGTGATGCTCCAACCTCGACGCATCAATACGACGGGGTCGAAACCCGAAATCTCGGATGCCATCAAGTCGATACGCGACTTTGCCGCCTCCAATGCGGTGGTGCGCAGTGTTCGAAGCCGCCCAACCGCGTTGGCGATACGACGCTCGCTATTTGCAAGCGCAGCCAGCACAACTGTGGCTATGCGTTGTGCTGCGCCATCAACTTGACGCACGAATTCACTCACCCTTTCCACGATTGCCACGGCGCACGCAGTGGGGGTCTTGTTCCACGAGAACGCCACTTCGTCTGCGATGCTCGTGTCCACGTCATGGCCGATTCCGGTGAATACTGGCTTCGCGCAGGCAGCAATTGCTCGTGCCACCATCTCGTTGTCGAACGTGGCCAAATCGGTACGCGAGCCGCCACCGCGGATGACGGCGACCAACTCCACATGTGGTTGAGCATCCAGCAGCGCGATGGCTGCAGCGACTTGCTCGGCTGCTCCCTCCCCCTGCACTCGAACGTCGCACAAGGTAACGGTGAATCCGATTTCCGATTCTTCGAGTGTCTTCATGAAGTCAGCGTGAGCAGCCGAGCCCTTGCTGGTGACTACTCCGATTGAGAGAGGCACCAGTGGCAACGCGGTTCGTCGGTTGCGCTCGTAAAGTCCGTCCTTCTTCAACCTTGCGACGATCTCGTCACGTTGAGCGGCAAGATCGCCGAGGGTGAACCGAGGGTCGATATCCGACATCTTGAAACCGAACTGCCCAGTGGCTCCGTACACGTCGGGGGTTCCTCGAATGCGAACCTTGATTCCCGACACGATGTTCATATCGTGCTGCTGCATCTTGGGGGTGAGACGTTGGCGCACTCCACGCCACAATTTGACGGAGAGCACCTGCCGGTCGCCGTCATTGTCCTCAACCAGATCGAAGTACACATGTCCACTGCTCGGTTGGCTTACCTTGCCCACCTCGCCGTACACCCACACGTCCCGAAACTCGCGATGAAGGACGACATTGATGGCATTGATGAGCTCTGAAACACTCTTCGCAGCATCGGTAATGCCGTCGACCGTGTGGTCGGCGGTGTCATCAATGGTGTCGTCAAAGTCGGTCATGAGATGCGCGGCGTTGTGAGGTCTGCTCCCGCAAATCTAGGCTGACGGTCTCATGGCGAAGATGCGGTACTTGGGCCTCACGGTGGCTGCGTTGCTCGTTGCTTCCAGCTGCGGCGAGCGCATGGTGTACGAGGCAAGCACCGACCCCACGATTGCAAATGAAGAGGCGCGCACAACGACCACCCTCGGCACTCCACCTGACGACGGCAACGATCCAGCCACTTCGGTCATCAGTACCGACTCCATCACCTGGGGGCCGTGTGAAGCTCCGTCACCTTCCGGCACGCTCGAGTGCGGACGCTTGGCAGTGCCATTTGATTACGACAACCCAAGTTCCGGAACCTTCTTGCTTTTCCTGACTCGCCGACTCGCCGACGTTCCTGCCGAACGAGTCGGGTCACTGTTGGTGAACCCGGGTGGACCGGGATTTGGCGGCTCCGACGTTGCAGCGAGTGCCGAGTGGTACGTCAGTTCACAACTCACCGACAGGTTCGATGTCGTCGGCTGGGATCCGCGCGGCACCGGCGAATCCACGCCGGCTGTGGACTGTACGGAGGACTACGACCGATACTTCGGCATCGATTCCCCGCCCAATGATGCAGCTGCCAAGCAGTCGATGATCGACCTCACGCAGGAATTCGTCGATCTTTGCGTGAAGAACAACGGAGAGATGCTCAAGTACATTTCCACCGAAGCATCGGCCCGGGATATGGATTCCATCCGTCGCGCACTCGGCGAGGACACCATCTCCTACTTTGGATTCTCGTACGGATCCGAGCTCGGCGCCACGTGGGTAACGATGTTCCCCGACACGGTTCGCGCCGCAGTATTCGACGGCGCATCCGACCCCAACGCAAACGGATTTGATCAAGCGGTAGCGCAACTGAAGGGGTTCGAGCAACAGCTCACCGCATTTCTGGCTGATTGCGCCAAGCGCAGCACCTGCAAGATCTACAACAAAGGCAACCCCGCGGCGCTGTTCGACCAACTCGCAATCGATATCGACAAAGCACCAATCGTCGTCAGTAGCGATCGGACCCCGGTGACACAGGGAGTGTTCTATACCGCAGTGGTGCAGGCGATGTACAGCAACACGCTGTGGCCACAACTCGAAACAGCCCTCGCCGATGCAGTGAAGGGCAATGGTGCTCAGCTCCTTGCGCTCTACGACGACTATTACCAGCGCCAGTTCGATGGCACGTACGGCAACGAGCTGGAGGCCTTCTTGGCAATTTCATGCTTGGATGATCCCGAAGGTTCCACCATCGCAGGAGTTGACGCCGATATTCCCAAGTTCGCTGCCGCAGCAAAGCGTCTTGGTGAGAACTTCGGGTATGGATATGCATGTGCGCTGTGGCCGTATCGCGTGGAATCGCGAATCGCTGTAACCGGTAAGGGGGCCGGGCCGATCGTGGTCATCGGCACCACGGGTGATGCCGCCACACCGCTCGCCAGCACACGAACAGCCGCAAAGAATCTCGAAGAGGGTGTCCTCGTCATCGTGGAAGCAGACCGCCACACGGGATACGGTCTCAACACCTGCGTGGTTACCGCAGTTGATGCCTATCTCATCTCGCTGACCGTGCCAAAGAACGAAACGTACTGCAAGTAACCGCGCGACTCTCTAGCGTCGCTCGCGAAAGAACTCCTCGAGCACAGTCGCGCACTCGACTCCCAACACGCCGTGGCGTACCTTCGGCTCATGATTCAGCCGCGGGTCGGCAGCAACGTTGTACAACGACCCCATGGCGCCAGCCTTTAGATCAGCTGCTCCAAATACCACGACGGCGACACGTGCATTCACGATGGCCCCGGCACACATCGTGCACGGCTCCAGCGTCACATACAGCGTGCAGTCATCCAAACGCCACGTAGAGAGATGCTGAGCGGCAGAGCGCAACGCAAGAATTTCGGCGTGTGCAGTTGGGTCGGAACGTTGCTCGCGCTCGTTGCACGCAGTCGCAATGACTTCGCCGTTGTGCACCACAACGGCACCCACGGGCACATCGCCATGCACTGCAGCACGGTTCGCCTCAGAGAGCGCCTGGCGCATTGCGGCTACGTCGTCCACACCACTACGGTACGCCCAGTGCCACTAGCGCACTCAGTACGCTGAAGACGTGGCAACGCGTCCCCAACAGGGAGCACCGTCCAATGTGCTCGTTCTTGATTGCACCTTGCGTGACGGCGGCTATTACAACGATTGGGATTATTCGTTTGACCTCGTCAAACGCTATGTCGATGCGATGGCAGCGGCGCGGGTTGACATCGTCGAGTTGGGTTTTCGCACTTTGCATACCAACCAATACCTCGGTGCGACCGCCTATACCACGGATGCATTCATTGAGCGCCTCTCGGTTCCCCCGCATTTGTCACTTGCAGTCATGATGAACGCAAAGGAACTCATTCAGGCCGCGGATCAACGCGTCGCAATTCGCAGCTCCTTCGCCCGTCGCAACCACTCACAAGTGTCGATGGTGCGTATCGCAGCAAATCGAAACGAGGTCGACAAGCTCGGACCGGCAATCGAGGAGCTCCGTGAACTTGGCTATGAGGTTGCGCTCAACTTGATGCAGATTTCCGAAGTCGATCACCCTCACATCACTGAATTTGGCACACAGGCCAAATCGTTCGATGTCGAATATGCCTACGTCGCAGACTCGTTCGGTTCACTTCGGCCCGCCGATATTGCACCCATCATGCATGCTTTGGCTGACGGCTTCGGTACGGCAATTGGATGCCACCTCCACGACAACATGTCTTATGCGCTCGCCAACACCATGGAAGCCATTGATGCCGGTGCGGTGATCGTTGACTCCACCATTCAAGGTATGGGACGTGGTCCCGGCAACGTTCGCACGGAGTATCTGGTGATGGAACTCGCCCGACGCGGTCTTACCAAAGCCAACGTGCAGCCATTGGTGAACCTCGTGGAACGTGACTTCGCAGAGTTGAAGGACGCGTACGGCTGGGGATCGAGTTTGTACTACTTCCAGTCGGCCAATCTCGCCGTGCACCCCACCTACGTAATGGAACTCACCAAGGACGACAGATACTCTCCTTCGGAAATCACTCTGGCCCTCAACCGTCTCAACGAACGCGGAGCCACCAGCTTCGACGTTCGTCGTCTCACTGAGGCAGTGCAGGGCGAGCCGTTGCACTTTGTAGGCGGAAGGAGTGTCGACGACTGGTGTACTGCACGTGATGTGCTGATCGTGGCAAATGGTCCCGAAGCACGAGCGAAGCGTTCGGAGATTGAAATGTTCATTCGCCAGCATCACCCATTCGTCTTGGGGCTCAATGCACACTTACCAATTGATATGTCTCTGGTTGATGCCGTTGCCGTGTGCCATCCTGAGCGCGCGATGCTCGACGCGTCTGCGCTGAGCGAACTCGGCTGCGAGGTGGTCGCACCCGGCGAGCTCCTTAGGTCACTGAATATCAAAGTGAAACGACATCGGGACGTTGGCTACCACGTGGAGTCACAACAACTTGGTTTTGACGGGGCCGGGGCCATCATCCCCCACCCCATCGTGGCTGGGTACGCACTGAGCTTGATCGCCAACGGCGATGCCAAGCGGATCTTTCTGGTAGGTGTCGACGGCTACAGCGAGAACGACGTACGGCACATCATGATGCAGGAAACGCTCGATCTCTTCATTGAAACGTTCACTTCGATACCGGTTACTGCACTCACCAAATCCGGATATCGAATTCCTCAGCGATCAATGTTTGCTCCTCTGTGAGTGCAACACCGTCAGGGTCGTACCTCGTCGTCATTCCTGCACGCTTTGCGTCGAGTCGTTTCCCGGGGAAGGCACTCGCCGACTTGGGTGGAAAGTCGGTCCTACTTCGTTGCGTAGAGCAGGTTCGCAAGGCCGTGCCGAATGAGGTGATCATCGTGGCTACTGATGACCAGCGAATCGCTACCGAGTGCGAGCGAAACGGCATTCAATGGGAGATGACGTCGACATCATGTCTTACGGGTACGGATCGGGTCGCGGAGGTTGCTCAACGGCACAATGCTGAGTGGTTCGTCAACGTTCAAGGGGACGAACCATTTCTTGATCCGACTGGACTTCTCTCCCTGTTGACAGCGGTCTCGCGTGCCGACCTTGCAGCTGGAGTCATCAACGCATACTCCCACATTTCCTCCGAAGCAGATTTCCGAAGTTCCACCGTTCCAAAAGTGGTGGTTGATCAGCAGAATCGTCTGCTCTACATCAGCCGAGGCGCAATTCCCACAGGCAAGTCGCTGGAGTTTTCGACTGCAAAGCGACAAATCGGCATGTATGCGTTTCGCAAGAGTGCACTCAAGGCGTTCTCAGAAAGAACCGCCAAGACACCGCTCGAACACATCGAAGACATCGAGATTCTTCGCTTTCTGGAACTTGGCATCACCGTCAGGATGATCGAAGTGGACTCGGTGGGTATCGCTATCGACACCCCAGAAGACTTGGATCGCGCTCGACGATTCTTGGCAAATCGTTAGTCAGCAAGCACACTTGCAAGAAGTGATCGCCATCGTGGAAGTGCGGCATCAAGAGAGAAATATCGTTCAACCGGCGGCGTAAACGACGGTTTGGACTGCGCCGCCAGCAGCCAGGACACTGCGTCGCTTGCGTCGCGCGCAGTGTGGAAGTTCTCACTCTCTTCGACTGGAGTCATCGAGAAACCAGATGGTGTGCGCAACGAACACGACGGAATTCCTCGCAAATACGTATCGAGAGGTGCTGCGCTTCCCACCATCAGGGCGACAGAGGTTTTGTCGATAAGTGAAGCAAGTGGTTCACCACTCACGCTGGCGTTGTCAGGTAGCTCGACGGTTGGTGCTCCACATTGTGGGTGCCACTTGATCACCACATGGGGGGTTACCGACTGCAACCGCATCGCAGTCAATACTTCCTGCAACTCACGATTGGAGCGATCACATTCGGCACCCCCGACGATGAGCCATCGTGTGTCATCGAAACGCGGAGGACGCTTCTGTCCTGACTCTGCCGCGAGATGTCCGTACCGTAATGCTTCCACCAGGACGAGCGATGGGTGCAAACTCTCGAGCTCGCTGTGGTCATGTTGACCGTGCACTGCCAAGAGATGGGGTGGAAATTCCTTTACGAATGTGCGAGCACGGAGATCCCATGGACGCAACATGGTGTGTAGATACGGAATCCACGTTGCTGAAGATCTTTGGACGTTTCGAGCAAACGTTGCCTCCCAGCTTTGGCCTTCAAAGGCGCTCAGCCATACAACGGTCTCCTTGTTCTTGCGTAGCGCCTCGCGAAACATTGCAGTCAGCAAGCTGGTCCTTACCGAGTGCGTGCCACGAATCGACTCGTCATACATCGAACGCCACGTCGGCCAGAGGAAAGAGAGATCCGTACCGGGTATCAGCGAGGAGTCGATTTGAGAAATGCTTGGCGCGTGCTGTTGTAGAGCGCGCCACGAACGGAAGGCCTTCCACCACACGCCAAATGTGAAATAGTCAGTCAGCAGTACATGTGGGCTCGACTTCGTCGAGAGCTGACGACGCAGTTTCCGTATCTCCCGAGGTGCTCGCGTTACCGGTCCTTCGGAGTGAATGTGCAGAAACCCGACGGAGCGCCCAAGACGCCGTACCTCGGTTGGTAGGTTGCCAAAGTATTGAGACTCTCCATGCCGACCTGCCGTGTACGTCGGTGGCAGATATTCGACGAACATCACTTCCGTGGGATCGGTTCTCCTGCGCGTACGTAATGAGTGCGCCAAGGCCCGACACCACACCGCAGCCACACGGAGTCGAGAGGTCGCCGATGTCGTCGATGACGGACGGGTCTTTTGTGAATTCCCGGTGAGTAATCCAAGTCGTTCAAACAACCGGTCGTCCGTCCACAAACTGCTTTCGCGTACGGTGCTCGCAAACCACAGGTCATCTGCCTCGTTCTGCAAGCGACTCCGCACGCTGCGACCATCGATCTGGAGCGAGCCGAGGTCGTCAACCGCGGTGAGATAGCGGTGAATCACCGCCAAGCGTGCACTGCGATCCAGGAGTACCTCCGTCGTTCATCTCAAAAGAATGGCGGAAGGGGTGGGATTTGAACCCACGGTAGGCATACACCCACAACGGTTTTCGAGACCGTCCCATTCGGCCGCTCTGGCACCCTTCCGTCTGGCAACGCTATCTGTGGAAGCACCAGGCGGTTTTGCGCAGTCAACCATCACACTGCAACAGAAGGTTTGGGCCACGTATGGCGGAGGGGGTGGGATTCGAACCCACGGAAGCTTGCGCTTCACGCGCTTTCCA
>JAFMJP010000131.1 GCA_017853375.1 Actinomycetota bacterium | reverse complement strand
GTTCTTGCGCGAGCGCGCACACCGGTCTGTTCTCGCGCAAGCGCTCGCACTGTGGAAATTTTTTTGGAGGCTCCTACGTAGTAGGAGCCTCCAACTCTGCGGGGTAGTTGCAATTGCGAACACCGGTGCCTCATAGTGCTGCCCCATGTTCAACGAACCCATTCCACGCCGCACCCATCTCTGGCAATGTCCGGAGTGTCCCAACAGCATCACCCTTCATGTTCGGGTGCAACATCCACCCATCTGCAACAACCCGACAAGCCACAGCCGTCGGAACGTGGACATGAAACGAATCACGAAAGGAAACCGACAATGAGCGAACATTCAACCGAGGACTCTCCGGCCCGCGAGTATTACACGGCCCAGGAGATCGTTGATCTTGCGCTCGAATGGGGTGCAAGTGCCACGCTCACCGACGACGCCGGTGATGTGGTGATCGAACTCGAGCGTGCCGAGAGTTGTATTCATCTGGACCTGGGGCAGCCATCGGAGTTCTACGACGACCTTCTTTGTCGAGCTTGGGTAGTCGTGCCGAATGCTCCTCACCGGTTCTGCGACCGATGGAATAGATTTCCCTATTTCGGAACCTTCTCGGTCGTGTACGACGAGAGCGATTTTCCCGAGCGCTCGGAGAATGGGTTCATGGTTCGGGCAGTGAAGGTGATCGAGTTTGCGAAGTGTCGTAAACACCACGACATCATTCTCGAGGTCGTGAACTTCTGGTACGGATTGGAGTTGATCAAAGAGGGTGTAGCTAGAGGGGAGACCGACATCGCCCAGTTTCGAGAAAGGCTCGTGGAGGGTGGTCTCACCAGATGGTGGTTTGGCGGTGAGTAGGTGATCAGTTCGGACGATTTGGTCCGCGACGAAACTGACCTTGCAGAAGCGACAGGGCGAACAATCCGATGACCAGCCACCACTGATATTGGTCGATGAAGTCGAGGAACGAGCGAATCTGGTCTTCGAAAATACCTCCGAACACACGGAGCAGCCACAACTTGATGGCAATACCAATCGACACGAAAACCAAGAAGGTTCGCGGCTTCATTCCACGGTGACCCACCAGCAAACACACCACGTTGCTGCCGGGGAAGATGATGACGGCCCAGACGCCCATTTTGTCGACGGCACGTTCGAGCCACACATAGATACGTGGTGGCTCACCAGCCTGACCCTCCAACCAGCGCACGGCCTTTTCGCCGAAGAATCTCCCGCAGAAGTACAACGCCACGGCAGCCGCGAGCACTCGAAAGAATCCGATCACCACGTAGGGGAGCAATTCGATGTAGGGAACCGAGCCGAACAGGTTGCGGTTACGCGACGACATCAACAGCACCAACTCGGGGCGTTCGTCGACGAGTGCAGGACCAATGTTGGAGCCGATCGTGCCCAGCACGAACAAACCGGAGGTGACGGCAAGTACCGAGCGGCGCGCGATTGGTGTGGGCACACATGAAAGATAGTTCGCCATTTGTGCGGCACGGTGCCACGCTGTGTACTCTGAGCGATGACCGACACGGTGCAATGCCGAAGACCCAAGGGGGCAACATGAAGGGTTTAATGCAGCCAACACAGCTCACGCTCGTGCATTTGTTTGAGCGTGCGGAGCGCTTCAGTCGCGACAAACGAATCATCACCGCCACTGCCAATGGAAAGGTCACTACGACGTACGGCGAGTGGGCAGACCGCACCCGGCTACTTGGCGGAGTGCTCGATGACCTGAAGATTTCCACACATGGTCGCGTTGCCACCTTGGCGTGGAACTCCGCACGTCACCTCGAGTTGTATTTTGCGGCACCGTGTTCGAGTCGTGTGCTGCACACGTTGAATTTCCGTCTCTTCCCCGAACAACTCACGTACATCGTCAATCACGCGGAAGACGAGGTGATCTTCTGCGACACGTCGCTCTGGGCAATTCTCGAGCCCCTCATGCCCACGTTCACCACGGTGAAGCATCTGGTGTTCATGAATGACGGAAAGGGAGAAGTGCCGAAAAGCGTGGCCGGTGTGCAAGTGCACGAGTACGAGTCGCTGATGCAGCACGCCAAAGCAGTGGAGTGGAACGTTGCCGACGAGAATCAGGCAGCGAGCATGTGCTACACGAGTGGAACCACCGGCAACCCGAAGGGTGTCGTGTATTCGCATCGTTCCACGTTTTTGCACACGATGGCAGAGATGGTTGCCGACTCGATCGGCGTACGCGAATCCGACACGGTATTGCCCGTGGTGCCGATGTTTCACGTGAACGCCTGGGGCCTCACTCATGCGGCAACTGCATGTGGTGCCAATTTGGTGATGCCGGGTCCCGATCTGTCGGGCAAGGCAATTGCCGATCACATCGTGAACGAGAAAGTCACCGTCGGTGCTGGTGTGCCGACCATTTGGATGGCGGTATTGCCCGAGTTGAAGGGCCGTGATACGTCGTCTCTTCGGGCCATCGTCTGTGGTGGTGCTGCGGTGCCCAAAGCGCTGAGCGAGGCGTACCGCGAGCAAATCGGTCTGCCGATCTTGCAGGCATGGGGTATGACCGAGACGTCACCAATTGCTGCGGTGTGCACGCTGAACAGTGCCGAGCAGAAGTTGCCGGTTGCGGAGCAGGCAGAGATTCGTACCACGGTCGGACGCATCGTGCTCGGTGTCGACTTCCGCGTGGTGGAACCTGACACCACCACCATGGTGCCGTGGGACGGCGAAACCAGCGGAGAGTTGCAATGCGCCGGGCCATGGATTGCAAGTTCGTACTACAACGACCCGCGCTCAGCAGAGAGTTTCACCAAAGACGGATGGCTGCGAACGGGTGATGTGGCCGTCGTGGATTCCGTGGGTCGAATTCGGCTCGTGGATCGTACGAAAGACCTCATCAAGTCGGGTGGCGAATGGATCTCATCGGTGGAAATTGAAAATGAGTTGATGTCGCACCCCAAGGTCAAGGAAGCTGCCGTTGTCGGAGTACCGCATCCGAAGTGGTCTGAGCGACCGCTCGCATGCGTGGTACCCAAGGACGGCGAAACGGTGACCAAGGAGGAGATTCTTGCCTTCCTTGCGCCAAAGTTGGCCAAATGGCAGCTGCCCGACGACGTGGTGTTCATCGATCAGGTGCCAAAGACATCAGTCGGAAAGTTCTCCAAGAAAACGCTTCGTGACCGTTTCGCCGAACACAAACTGCCCGACGCTTGATCGCTCGCTCTACGGCAAGCTGAACCACAGTGGCGCCACAACTCCGCACATGATTGCGGCAAGTGAGATTCCGGTGGTAATGACGTAACGCTTCATTGATGCGAGTTGATCGATCTTCGTCTCCAGTCGGTCAAATCTTGTCTCAA
>JAFMJP010000130.1 GCA_017853375.1 Actinomycetota bacterium | reverse complement strand
GATGGCGTGGTCATGCGGGCGAACCTACCAGTGCGGCACAGTGCCGTCAGCTGAACGCGGTGAGCGCCTCGACAATGAGCGCGAACGATGCCTCGTGGTCGATCTTCCACTGGACCCTGCAGTTCGGGTCCGGTCGTCCCAACCGGGGGCGGATGTCGATGAGCGTCATGCCCGCGGTGTGCTCGCCTGCTGTCTCCACGACAACGTGTTCATCACTTCCTTCGAACAGCGCCGGGTGGGTGACCGAGAGCACCGCGCACACGTCGAACATCGGTGCGCCCCTCAGGTCGGGCATGAACTTCTCGATGGTGGGCAGGAAATAGGCGAACAGGTCCGCATAGAGCGGCCCGAGGGTGCCGGGGATCCTGCGCATCGAATCGACCCGCTCGGGCGTTGCCTGCAGCTGGTGGCAGACGTCGAGGCCGCTCATGACGAGCTTGCCGCCGTACGCGAACACGATTGCGGCGGCCTCCGGGTCGGCCCAGATGTTGAACTCGGCGGCAGGTGTCCGGTTGCCGAAGGTGCCGCCACCCATCAGCGAGATTCCCGCGATGCGGTCCGCGATGTCGGGGGCCGCACGCAGGGCGAGCGCGATGTTCGTGAGTGGGCCGATGGGCACCAACCAGAGTCCCTCCGTGGAACGGCACATGTCGATGAGGAACCCGACAGCGTCCTGCGAATCTGCAGGCCGTGACGGTTCCGGGAGCATGGCACCGGCGAGACCGTTCTCGCCGTGGACGTTCTGTGCGTGGCGCGGCGGCGCCACCAGCGGCCGTTGCGCACCGCTGTGGAGCGGGACATCGGAGCCGACAAGATCCAGAACGATGCGGGCATTGCGGGTGGTGTGGGTGAGAGGTGCATTGCCCGCGACGGTGGTGACCCCGACGAGGTCGGCAAATCGTGACGCCACCACCAACGCCACTGCATCGTCGTGTCCCGGGTCGCAGTCAAGGATCATCTTCGGACGTTCGGTCACAACCGCGACAGTAGTGCCGGTGTGGCAGAGTGACCACGTGGCCGGCAAACAAGAGGAGATCTTCGATGTTGTTGTTGTCGGCAGTGCGAATCTCGACTTGGTCGTGCGGCTGAACAAGTTGCCGTCGCCCGGTCAGACGCTGCTGGCGGACGGTTACGAGGAGCACGCCGGAGGGAAGGGATTGAACCAGGCGGTGGCGTGCGCACGGATGGGTGCGCGGACGGCATTCATCGGGTGCGTCGGCGATGATGAGGCGGGCCGAATGCTCACCAGGGTCCTGCGCGCGGAGGGCGTCGACGTGATGGGGCTTCGTGTCGTGGATACAGCCACCGGTCGGGCATTCATCAGTGTCGATTCGTCGGCCGAGAACACGATTGTCGTCGTGCCAGGGGCAAATGGCTCGGTTGGTCATGACGCCGAGATCGTGTTGCCGCAGTGCAGGCTTCTCCTCGCACAGCTTGAGATCCCTATGGAAACCGTCGCTTCGATGTTGCGGCAGGCACGCGTGAACGGTGCCATCACCGTCCTCAACCCGGCACCGGCCATTCCGCTGAGCCCCAGCATGATTGCCGACTGCGACGTCATCTCACCGAACGAGACCGAGTCACGAGTGCTCGGCGGTGCGGACACACTGCTCGGTCATGGAGCGGGTGCGGTCGTTCTCACTCTCGGCGCGGACGGCGCGCAGATCGTGACGGGGACGTCCACGGTTCACGTGGACCCGTTCCGGGTGACACCTGTCGACACTGTGGGCGCGGGTGATGCATTCATTGGTGCGATGAGTGCAGAGATGGCGCGGGGCACTCCGTTGCATGATGCCTGCCGTGTTGCTGCCATTGCCGGGGCATTGGCGACCACGGTCCACGGGGCGGTGCCGAGTCTTCCGACGAGAACCGCCGTCGAACAAGCAGCAGCGCGCCGCTAGTTCGCTGCCAATTGATTACTCATCAATCGGCCGAAACTTGGTGACCTTAAATCCGTATTCATCATCGATCACGCCAGGTTTACCATCGGAATAGAACGACATGGGAAACCCGGTGACTGGGTCGTATGCAGCAGCGAACCGCCCATCATCAATGCGGTCGCGAATCAGGTAGAACAAGCCCCCGGCTGTGTAGCCGTCCGAAGTTGGATAGCGCCTTGATGGGGACTCACAGATGAGGTGGACATCCTCGCCATTTGGGCACTCAATCGTAGAAACACTTTCGACAGAACCGTTTCTAACGGTGACATGAAATGGCCCCGGATAATTACAGAAGCAGGACCTCATGAGGTTGTACTCGTAACTCGAAATCCCAGAATTTCTCCAGGCTTCTTCGGCCACTTCGAGGTCTCTTGCCGGTGACACTTCGGTGGTGACCGTTGGAGCACTTTCGCCGCACCCGGCAAGACTCACGAACAAGACAGCAAGAAGGGCCAACCTCCGCAAGACACAAGGGCATCGACTCGGTGGCGACACAATCACACGGAATTGCTGTTCTTCGACCATTCGGCAATCAACAAACCGAGTTGGATGACAAACTCAATGCCCACGTATGCGAGGAACACAATTGTGGCCACGAACAGCAATCCGACGGCGGCAGTGAACTTGAACGCTGGAGACGTGTCACTCGAGAGGTAGAGAAAGAGAGTGATGGCCACCCCGCACAAGTTGAGAATCAGCACGGCGACGTTTGCGATATGCAAGGTTGACCCGTGACCCTCCACTTTGCGGGCAATCGACACAACCTGTCGTTGAGCCTGCGACGGTGTGTGTCCTTGCGTCCATGTTGAAGTCGCTGCTGAGGAACCCACACCGCTTTGTCGTGCGGGTGAAACCCCGGGTGAGTGCGCATCCCCACTCAACTTCGCCATGCCTGCAGGAACCGTGTAGGTCTCGGTGCCCGATCCATACGACAGATAGGGAGAACTGATGTTCTCGAGAAGCCGACCAGCGACGCGAATTCGACGGTCATCGAATTCGACGGTCATCGACATCCCGCTTGCATCGACACCCCAAACATCGCTTCCATTGGCAGTGAACTTCAGCCAGTTGGTGCGGGGTTCAAATCTGAGTTCCCCTTGGGTCCCGTTGATTGATCCACGAATTACCAGCATCTACTTCCCTTCGGTTTCTCAGATCACCCCACGAGTGGTCGCCCAGTGTCAGTGGTGTCGCCTCAATTGACGCTAGTTCACTAATGCATGGATGAGATTCGAAGGGACTGCCGGCGGCCGTGTGCATCAGCTGACCGATGCTTTCCTTGTCTCTGAAAGTCTCAAATCGAAACTAACCACGCGACATCAAGATTGACGATCAGTGCTCGTGAGAAGCGTTGGCAACACTTCCTCCCAAGTGTTCGATCAGAAA
>JAFMJP010000034.1 GCA_017853375.1 Actinomycetota bacterium | reverse complement strand
CTTGTTTCGCTCGATCTTTCCATCGTGGTGGTGGCAAAACGCACCATTGACGAAGATCTCGGTGGTGGAAGCTTGCTCACTTGGGTGTTCTCCGCCTATGCAATCGCGTACGCCGCGGCCCTGCTCACGGCAGGAAGATTCGCCGATGTATTCGGTCGCAAACGAAGTTTCCTGCGGGGTGTGCTGTGGTTCAGTTTCGGTTCGCTCCTGTGTGGACTCGCCCCAACCACATGGTTCCTCGTGCTGGCACGCGTGGTACAGGCGTTCGGTGGCGCACAACTTTCACCGGCATCGCTGGCCCTGGTACTTCCCGAGTTTCCCGTAGAGAAGCGCACGCAGGCAATCGCCATCTGGGGCGCAACTGGTGGTCTTGCATCTGCGCTCGGGCCCTCAATTGGAGGACTGCTTGTGGAAGCGCTCGGTTGGCGATCCTTGTTCTTCGTGAACATCCCGTTCACGCTGCTTACCGTGGTGCTCGGACGAAAGATCCTGCGTGAGTCAAAGGACCCCAACGCTCAACGTAAGGTCGACTACCCGAGCGCAGCCCTCGGATTCTCGGGCGTTGCGCTGGTGGTGCTGGGCATCTCGCAGAGTGAAGTGTGGGGCTGGCTCGACCAAGGAACGCTCGGTGCGCTCGGCGCAGGCATCGTGTTGTGTCTTGCATTCGGATTACGGTGCCATCGGGCAACGTTTCCGATTCTCGATCTGAAGTTGTTCCGACTGCGGTTCGTTCTTGCAGCAAACATCGCAGGCGTGTTGTTCAGCATGGGGTTCATCGGCATGTGGCTGCTGAACACCTTCTGGCTGCAAGCCGTGTGGGGGTACAGCGTTGCCCTGTCGGGATTGGCAACGATGCCCGGTCCGGCAAGCGCGGCATTCGTCGCTCCGTTCGCCGGTCGCTACGCCAATCGACTCGGACATTCTCGAGTGCTGTTCATCGGGGCTCTCATGCTCGCAGTCGGCACCTTCGGTCTGAACGCCACGATTCCCGACAGTCCGGCATACGTCACGCGGTACCTACCGTGGATGCTCATCACTGGCGTGGGAGTCGGTCTCAGCATTTCGACATTGTCGAGTTCCGCAACCGCATTCCTGAAGCCCGCACAATTCGCGATGGGTTCGGCACTCAACAACACGTTCCGACAAGTGGGTACTGCACTCGGTGCAGCGCTCTCGCTTGCGATTGCCGCTCCTGCATTGGCGCGAATCGAAGCAGCCCGCGGCTCCGGGGCATCGGTGCTCGATGTATCAAAGGCGGAGATTCACGGTGCATGGCTCATGAACGCGTTCATCTACCTTGCAGCCGGTATCGCAATGGTGCTGATTTTCAAGCGTCCCACCGAATCACAGATGAGCGACGCGCGCGGCTAGTCAGTCGCGATTGCCGACTCGTCGACCAAGAATCGTCGACACCAGGCTGATGATGACACCGGCACCAAAAGCAGGCCAGAAACCTGTGACATCGAGGGCGTCGCTGAGGTTGCCCACCCACATGAGCATCCATGCGTTCACCACGATGCTGAAGACGCCCAGGGTCAAGAAAAGTGCCGGGAACGCCACCACACGGATGATGTTCCCGACGATGGCATTCGCCAGACCAAAGAGCGCAGCCACCCACAGGTGATTCCACACTCCGTCAGCAATGCTGACACCACCAATCAATACATCGGACAACCACACTGCGAGCGTGAGTGCGATCCAACGACCAATGAGATTCACGGGTTCACGCCTCCCCGGTGGAACGAGCGCCCACTCGTGTCGCAACGAAGAGTGGAATCCGACGAGTCGTCTTTTCCTTGTACTGCGCATACGGCGGGAACACCGCCACGCTCCGGTGCCACCAGGTGTCGTACTCTGCGCCGTCCACCAATCGAACGTGAACGAAAAATGGTTCCGGGCCGTCCTGCACGGTGACTTCCGTTGGGTGGGCCACCAGATTGTGGTACCAGGCAGGATGCTGCGGCGAACCGCCGTATGACGCAACGAGTGCATACTCGCCTTCGTGCTCCACGCGCATCAACGCGATCTTGCGCACGCTCCCCGATGCCGCACCACGCATCGACACGATGATGACCGGAATCCCCGTTTCACGTAACGTGCCCGCCTCACGGCCGCCCGTTCGCTCGTAGGTGTCCACCTGATCTCGCACCCACTGCATGGTGCTCGGAACGTACTGGCCCTCAAGCTGTGGCACGAGGGAAGTCTGTCAGATTTTCGGGTATTGCACGTCAATCTCGACGCTTTTCGGCATGAGCGAGGGCATTTCGCAGCATGCCGGGGAAAATGATCGCATGAAACGGGATGAGTACCCACCAATACAGTCGACCCGCCAATCCACGCGGTCGAAAGATTGCACGTTGCACGACATGGGTACCCGCACCATGTTGGGCGTCACCGCCATTGGCACTGTCATGAGCGGCATCGCTCAATCGAAATTCCAGCCATGCTTGGCCGGGAACTCGCATCTCGGCTCGCAGCAACAATGTTTCGCCATCCTTCACATCGACGATTCGCCAGAAATCGAGCGGATCACCCACACGTAGCACGTGTTGATCACGTCGTCCTCGACGCATTCCGACGCCACCGAACACCGAGTCGATTCGTCCGCGCAACCGCCACAACCACTCGAATCCATACCAACCCGTGGTACCACCCAACGACGACAGCACGCTCCACACCGCTTCTTTCGATGCCGAAGTGGTGTGTTCTCGCTCGTCGACGAACAAGGTTCCGCCGGTCCACGCTGGATCCGTGACCGCGACGTCCCACGCCACCCACGGCCGTGACGCATCCGTCCATCGAGTCGGCGCATTGGTTCGTTCGATGGCACGCTTCACTGCCTGATCGAACGTGAGCAATCCGCCCGGGGGTGGCGGAAGCACGTTGAGCACGGATTTCGCCGGATCCACCACCACCTTGTTGATGAGCGAGTCGATCAACGGTCGCGCAATCGATGCCGGCACCGGGGTAACCAGACCAACCCACATGCTCGACACTCTGGGGGTGAGCAACGGCACTCGGACGATGATTCGACGACGCAAGCCGGCGATTTTCGCGTATCGCGCCATCATGTTGCGATACGTCAAGGTCTCCGCGCCACCCACATCGAACACGCCGCGAACGTGCTCGGGCGCTCGTGCGGCGGCCACCAAGAAGTGCAACATGTTGACGATTGCAATGGGCTGAGTCGGGTTGTCCACCCAACGTGGAGTCACCATTGCCGGAAGATGCTCGGTGAGGTATCGCAGCATCTCGAACGAGGCCGAACCACTCCCGATGATGATGCCTGCGCGCAACTCGATGACCGAAACCCCGGTGCTCGCCAACACCTTGCCGACCGAACGACGCGACTCCAAGTGTTTGCTCAAGTTTTCGTCGTTCGCTATGCCACCCAGGTAGACGATGCGCTTCACGCCGGCTCCTGCCGCCGCCTCGGCGAATGTACGAGCCATCGCCGACTCGAGATCGTCGAACTTCGCACCCGTGCTGATGGAGTGCAGCAAATAAAACGCCACGTCCACCCCGGCGAGCGCATCGTCCAACGACGCACGACTCATCGCATCACCCTCCACGACATCCACTTGACCGAACCACTGGGTGTTCGCAACTTTCGCCGCTGATCGCACCAACACGCGCACGTTGAAGCCTTCTTCCAACAACAATGGCGCAAGACGACCACCCACGTATCCGGTGGCCCCGGTAACGAGGACGCGCACACCGCGAGTTTGCTGGTTGGAATCCCGCACGCCATCACCCATGACTGCGACCCTACGGTACGGAGTTGGCGCACCATGTACTTGGGTACGCTCGTCACAGTGAAGGCGCACAGCGAGTCGGTTCACGACCAAGTAGCCCAGCGCCTGCGAAAATCGGGCTTGGTGTACACCGCTGGTCGACGACAGTTGGTGGACCTACTCCTGCAACACGGACGCCCGGCGAGCGTGCCCGAGTTGCTGAAACGAGGGTCGCGTCTGACCCAGAGTTCGATGTATCGAAACCTGGCCGACTTGGAAGAGATGGAGATCATCCACAAAGTGTCGGGCAATGACGACCACGCCCGATATGAATTGACCGAGGAATTCATCGGTCACCACCACCATCTCATCTGCGTGCGCTGCGGAGCAATCGACGACTTCGTCGTCACTGCAGATACCGAGCAGGCCTTGGACGCCGCACTTGCTCGAGCAGCTCGGTCGTCGAAGTTCACCGTGTCGGGACATCGCCTCGATGCGCTCGGCCTCTGCGCGAAATGCCAGCGGTAAAGGACCAAACGATGAAACTCGCCGACGCTCGCCTACTCAGCTTTGATTGCTACGGAACCCTCATCGACTGGGAGTTTGGAATTGCCGACACGGTTGGTCGTCTGGCCGCACCGCACGGCGTTCATCCAACCGAAGCAGAGATTCTCTCCTTGTTTGCTTCGCATGAGACCCACGTACAGGATGCAAATCCGACCTGGACGTATCCGGTGATCCTCGCGGAGACATGGCGACGGATGGCAACGAGTATGGGATTGCCGAATCCATCACATGGCGCGGACCAGTGCGAAGTCGATGCACAAACATTCGCATCATCGGTGCCCGACTGGCCGGCATTCGCCGACAGTCACGAGGCGTTACTCGACCTCCAACGCAACTGCAAACTGGTGATCCTCTCCAATGTCGACAACAAGAGTTTCGCCGGATCAAACGCCCGACTCGGCGTGAAGTTCGATGCGATACTCACGGCGCAGGACATCGGCTCGTACAAGCCCGATCTCCACAACTTTCACGTGTTGCTACAACACGTTCGCGACATGGGTATCGAACCCGAGCAACACCTACACGTTGCACAGAGCCTCTATCACGACCATGTTCCCGCGCAGGCCGTCGGCCTCAAGACCGTATGGATCAACCGCTACGGGGCAAAACGGGCAGCTGCAAGTGCCGACGGCGCCACATCCACGACCCGCGCTGCTGGCGCAACACCTGCCGCTCAACCCGTCACTCCCCACTGGGAATTCCCCACATTGCGGGCCTTTGCCGACGCATTGCTCACCGACTGAACGGCTGACGTACTCCTATTTCTTGAGGTCGACTACCGGCTCCCATGTTCGTGAAGTCCACGAATTGATGAGTGCCTGCTGCACGCTCACGACATCGACGGCTTCTGCGAATCCCGGTGTGAATCGAGTTCCCCGCACCAGCGATGTCAAGAACTGGTAGTCCTCGATTGCAACAAGATCCTCAAAACCAATTGCATTCGCTTGGCCCGGTGCGAAGGCTCCATGAAATGGAAAGCGATCGCCACCGTAAATCGTCGTATAGCCGGTGTTCGGCCCGCTGTCCCGGCGGTAGAACTGCAACTCGTTGAGCTTCTCGAGATTCCAAGCCAGCGCACCCTCGGTGCCATAGACCTCGAACGCATTTTGGCTCTCGGGTCCCACCGTTGAACGACTCGTCTCAAACGTGCCGGTTGCCCCGTTCTCGAACCTGCACAACATCGATGCAAAGTCCTCGTTCTCGACCTCACCTTTCGGATCTTCCGGCTTGCCGCGACCGTAGTGACTCGCCACACCGGTGGGGAGCGGTCGGTGCGTGATCGTATTGTGTTTCATTCCCACGACTTCGGTGATTCCACCGATGAGGTAATGCGCCATGGAAACCGAGTGGCTGAGAATGTCGCTGGTGACGCCGTAGCCGGATTCGGCAAACTTGAATCTCCAAGTCAGCAAACCAAGTTCATCGCTTCCATACATGCTGAGGAAACGACCGCGGTAGTGGGTTACTTTTCCGATTGCGCCCGACTCGATCAAGCTGCGCGCATGGATGACGAGTGGTGCCCAGACATAGTTGTAGCCGACACCCGTTGCGATTCCGTGCTGTGTCGCCAACCGATACGCGGCAACGGTCTGTTCGGGTTTTCCACCGATCGGCTTCTCACTGAAGATCGATTTTCCGGCACGTGACGCGGCCTCGATCATCGGGAGGTGCAACATGTTCGGCGCAGTGACCCAAACGGCATCCACATCCGACGAGGTCACCGCGTCGTGGTAATCGGCGGCTGCACGTGCAAAACCAAAGTCCCGAACGGCGCGAGTACGACGACCTTCGTCGGTGTCGGCACAGACCACCAACTCGGGTGTGAACTCGCACTCCGGAAAGAGGGAGGGAATCCTCATTGCAGATCGACTGTGTGCTTGGCCCATCCAGCCGAGACCGAGCACGGCGATACCGATACGTTTGCGTGTCATCTCACTACTCTGCCATTCGCCGAGGTCATCGGCACGCGTGGGTCGATCTGCTGCGATTTCCACGAGTCGCGAATCCAGTGGTGGCTCGGGTCGTCACAGAAAGCCATCGTTCGGTCCTCGGCTGGGCCGGCCAACACATTGAGGAAGTACATCGGATACTCGGGCGCAGCGATGGACGGCCCGTGGTAACCCGCGGGGAGTATGTACGCATCGCCATCACGCAGAGTCACCGTGTCATTCACCGTCCCATCGACGGTGTAGGCGTGGAAATAGCCCGTGGCTTCGGCATCACCGTGGTCGGATTGCTGCTTGCCGAGCCGGAAGTAGTAGATCTCCTCGTTCATGAATTGACAGCCCGCTACTCCATCGTGGCGATGTGGTGGCCAGGATGACCAGTTCCCTCCTGGCGTCAGCACTTCGCACACCAGAATTCGATGAGCATTGCGAAACGAATCAGGCGTCGCGATGTTGTTGACTTGACGCGTGGCAAAACCCGCACCGCGCGGCTCCACCGGCACCGTTGCGGCACGGCCGTGATGAACGGGAAACTCACGATCTGCCTTGGCCGTACACACCGCAAACTCACCGGGCTCACCCGTCACGCTCACTGACGCACCAACTGGTACGTACAACCAGTCGGCGACGGCAGCGAAAACCCCCGGGCGTCCTGCCAACGAAAAGGTGGCTCCATTCACCGTCACCTTCATTGCGCGCGTTGAGAGAGGAACGATCACGGCCTCCCGATCTTCGAACGCGAATTCAACGTCGCGCACACGTGACAAGTCGTACACCTCGAGGCCGCAGTAGTTCCAGCCGGCACGTTCCACGGTGAGTGACAGCGGCTGCTCGGCAGTGGCCAGCGAGCCGTTTGGCAGATACCAACTCACGATCGGATCCCATGTACGAGTCGAGCCGCCCGATCGGTGATCTCTTCAACCGACCTACCGTGCGGGAAGAGCAATGGTCGTCCTGCAACGAGCCCAATCACGTTCGGTACTTGCAACGACTGCTCCCACTCACCAAACGTCACCTCAAGATGTGCTCCAGGGTCCCCACCCAACAAGAGTATGGGCATCGTCGTCGCACGACCCAGGGTCGTCGCACTTACCCACGCCGGCAGTTTCAGCCACGTCAACATCGAGTTGGCACCGAGACCCGCGGCAATCGAGACGATCTTGTCGAGCCGGTCGGTGCTCTTGTCGAGCGCCGGAAGACCGGCGGCGTCGATGACGTACGGCAAGGGCTCGACGATGCACACGAGGCCACGCTCTTCGAGAAGTCGCATCTGCGCCACGACATCGGCGAGTGTTGCGGCCACACCGCGATCGGTGTGCTCGATACGCAACAACACTTTTCCTCCATCGAGGCCGAGGCTTGCAACATGCTCGGCGTCATAGGCCGTCATGCGGTCGTCGAGACCCCAGGCAGCCCCCAGATATCCGCCGCGATTCATGGTCCCGAAGACCAGCTTCTCCTCGAGTGCGCCGAGCCACGCGAGTTCTTCGACGATGTCCGCGCTGGCAAGCAATCCATCGACCTGCTGGTGACGCAGAATTCGCACGAGGCGATCGAGTAGGTCGCGACGATTCGCGATTGCAAACGGCGCGTTACCCGCGGCAACGATTGCGCGAGCAGTGTGGTCGGCCGCGACGATGAGCAATCGGCGATCCGGTCCCATGAGTCGTCGACGACGACGTCCTGTAAGCGCTTCAACGAATGCCTGCGGCCGTTCGGCTCGCTCTCGCAATAGTCGAGCCCACGTCTCGTCGGAGATTGCCTGGACGCTCACGATTGATGCTTCGGGTCGTTCATGAACGCAGTCAATTGTCCGATATCCGGCATGGCATCGGCACACGTCAGCTGAGTTGCGACGTAGGCGCCGGCGGCATTGGCATGCTCGCCGATCGTGCGCACATCCCAGCCGTTCACCAACCCATGGATGAGGGCGCCGCCGAATGCGTCACCCGAACCCAAACCACATACCAGCGTGATCCGCAATGGCTTCACCGTCACTCGTTCTTTTGTCGTTGCGAGAAGGACACCGGCAGCCCCCATCTTCACGATCGCCAGCGTCACGCCACGGTCGAGCAGCATGTCGGCTGCATCCTGGGGTTCGCCGGTGCCCAGCGCCATCTCGCACTCGATACGGTTGCCCACCACCACACTGCAGTATCCAATTGCTGCCTGTGCCGCGCGACGCGCATCGTCAACCGAACCCCAGAACGACGGACGGTAGTCGAGGTCGAGCACGGTGTGTGGGCGTCGATCCCGCTGTCGCAACCACGTCATCGATGCATCCGCAGTCGATCCGCGCGAGAGAGCACAGCCGCTCATCCAAAACACGTCGCACGATAGGAGCATCTCTTCAGGGAGGTCCGTGGCAATGAGTGTCGTGTCGGGCGCATCGGGCTGGCGATGGAAGATCAGTCTCGGTTCCTCCGGCGGGTCGAGTGCTGCCAACACCACGGGGGTGAGGTTGGCATGCGCCACCCCGATGTGTGTCGTATCCACACCCCATCCGCGCAAACGTTCGACCACGTATCCACCGAGTTCATCGCCACCCACCTTTGTGACCAGGGTGGCACGATGCCCCAGACGCGCCGCGGCGACTGCGACATTGGTCGGACTACCACCCACGCTCTTGGAGAAGGTCTGGTCGTCCCGAAAGGCCGCACCCGCCTCACGCGCGTAGAGATCCACGCTGACTCGTCCAACGGTGACGACCGAGCCGCGCATCACATTGATGTTAGGGCGCGAGACGAATTAGGTTCTCCTCGTGGAGATACTCGTCTACGGCGCAGGCCGCATGGGTCAGATTCGTGTCGAGGACCTCGTCACTCATCCCCAGGTAACCCGGATCGTGGTTGCCAATCGCAACGGCGAACGCGCCACACAACTCGCATCTTCGCTCGGCGTCGAGACTGCTCCATTCGACTCGGTCGATCCCCGCGATTTCGACTCCGTCATGATCACCACTGCTACGGCAAACCACGCCGAACTCTTGCGCAAGTCGATGGGCAAGGGCCGGAGAATCTTCTGCGAAAAACCGATTGCACTGGAGTTGCACGACACGAGCAAGATCGTCGAAGAAGCCGCATCGATTGGTTGCGAGGTCCAAATCGGCTTCCAACGTCGTTTCGACAAGGCGATGCGTGAAGCAAAACGGCGAATCCAGTCCGGCGAGATCGGCACCCTCTACGTGATGCACTTGGTGTCCCACGACCACCAACCTTCTCCGCGTGAATTTCTCGAAGGTAGCGGCAGCATCTACCGCGACCTGCACGTTCACGACTTCGACATCTCAACATGGTTTGCCGATTCGGAGGCAGAGTCCGTATTCGCAAGCCATCGCGTGCGCGAGCACCAGCAATACGCCGAGTTCGACGACGGTGATGTTTCACTCATCCACTTGGTGACCAGAAACGGCGTTCAGGTCGCGATCTCGGGCACTCGTCATGACCCGCGCGGGCACGACGTGCGGTTGGAGATTTTCGGTTCGCGCGACACCGTCGCAGCCGGTCTCTCTTCGCGAACTCCTCTGCTTTCGCTCGACGAGGAGCGTCTCATTGCCGGTCGACCGTGGGGTGGTTTCATCGAGCGGTTCCGTGACGCATTTCGAGACGAGACGGCGGCGTACGTCAGATGGCTTGCCGACGGTGGAGTCAACCCCTGCCCCCCTGCGTCCGCCGTGCATGCAACCGAGATCGCAGTGGCATGTGAAATTTCGGCGCGCGAGCAGCGAGTCGTCACCATCGCCGAAGTACGCGGGCTGGTGCGATGACCGGAACCGCTCGAATCAACACCGCACTGATCGGGCTCGGTCGTATGGGCCGTACTCATGCTGCGGCACTACGCGACGTCGCAGGTCTCGAAGTCGTCGCAGTCGTCGATCCGTCGCCTGCTTCGCGGAAGGCAGCCGATGAGTTCTTCCCGGGGGTGGCGACGTTCGAAAACCCTTCGGATGCATTCGCCATGGTCGAGGCGTGCATCATCGTGTCGCCAACGCCCTTGCACCCCGACACCGTTCGAGATGCACTGCATGCCGGGGTGCACGTACTTTGCGAAAAGCCCCTTGCCCTCGACGTCGCCGTCGCGCGCGATTTGCACCGCAGTGCATCCCTCGCCAATCGCGTGCTACAGATCGGTCATTGGCGTCGATTCTCTCCGCCGTGGTTGCGCGCCAAACAGTTGGTTGATGATGGCGCAATCGGTCGGCCCCTCTGGATGCGACTCTCGCAGTGGGATTCAAATCCTCCGCCCGCGTCGTTCTGCGACCCGACCGTGAGTGGCGGTCTCGCAATCGATTGCGGTGTTCACGAGTACGACCTCGCTGAATGGTTCATGGGCGAATCGGTCACGACGGTTCGCGCATGGAATCTTCCACTGGTCGACCCAACACTCGCGCAGGTGGGCGATGTCGACAATCTGTGTGCAGTGTTGGGGTTTGCATCAGGCCGAGTCGCGCAGGTGGACCTGTCGCGCAATGCTCGTTATGGCGATGACGTGCGCACGGAATTGCTCGGTGAACGTGGAGCAATCTTCATCGATTTGCTCCCGACCGGTCGCACCCGGCTTGCCGACGCACGGGGAACACGGGATGTCGATGGAAGCCAAACTCCCGACGCAACGCTGGCCGGAGTGCGGGCCCAGGCTGAAGCGTTCGCGCGTCGAGCCTCGGGGGAAGATGTCGCGGTCCCCACTGCCGAAGCGAGCGCTCGCTCTACGCTCATCGGTCACGCGGTCATGGAATCGGCCCGGAGTGGCAAGGAAATCGACATAGCTTCGTGAGTTTCTTTCAACGATGACGCCCGCATGAGTAGACCCTCGAGCATCATTCTCCACCAGGACGACGTCGGCATGTGCCACGGCGCCAATGTCGCGTTCAGGGATCTCTCCGCCACTGGCACCATCACGAGCGGCTCGGTAATGGTGCCGTGCCCGTGGTTCAGCGAGGCGGCTGAGATGGCTCGTGAGAATTCCGCGCTCGATCTTGGAGTCCATCTCACGCTCACCGCCGAAAAACTCCACTACCGCTGGTCACCCTTGATCGGCTCTTCCAAGTCGAGCGGCCTCGTTGATGACGACGGGTACATGTGGCGCGATGTCGCATCGGTTCGCAAACACGCCGATCCTCGTGCAGCAGCCGAAGAATTGCGCGCGCAGCTCGAGCGTGCAGTGGCAAGCGGCTTCGATGTCACCCACCTCGATGCGCACATGGGGGCAGTACTCGCGCCGGAGTTTTGTGGCGAGTACCTCCGCCTCGCAGACCAGTACGAGATTCCGGCACTCATGACCCGCACACTTGCGGCGTACGGGCCGAACAATCACCTGGCAGGAGTCACCGAGTCGCAGTTTGCGGAATTCGTACAAGAGGCAGAGCGGTTGAACATTCCGCTCATAGAGCAGGTTCTGGAGACCGATTTCGGTCGACCATTCTCCCGAGCGGTCGAACGACATCACTACGAGGACATGTTCTCGGAAGTTGCGTCGGGTGAACGAACAGGCTGGTACTTTGCTGCACTTCACCCGAATACGCCGGGCGAAGTCGAAATCATCGAGCCGAATCACTCCCACGTGCGCACCGACGAATTCCACATCTTTGGAAGTGACGAATACGTCGCTTGGCTCCGCGGCGGCGCAATTCGTACGGCAACGATGCGCCAACTACGCGATGAAATGCGCCGGGCTAGACGCGTGCGTTGAGTTGTCTCGGCAACTTCGATTCGATGATTTGTGCAGTCAGCAGCACGGCGATCGCACAGCCGATGAGAGCAACCGGATAGGTCCAGAGGCTGACGCGCTCCAGTAACTGACCAATCAGCCACGGCATCACCGTCGCGCTCAGCCCTGCCGAACCGACGATCCGCGAGGTCATCTTCCCCGAAAGTGGGATACGACTTCCGATGAAGGCGAGCATCAACGAGAACTGTGGTGCAGTTGCCAAGCCATACACGAACACCACTGGAAGGAGCAGAACGTCGACCCTGGTGAGCATCACCAGACAGGCGAACACGTTTGCAATCGCGCCGATCTGGACGGGACGCACACTTCGACTCGCCTTTGCAAGCCACACCGTTGCCAATCGTCCAACCATGAATCCCACCCAGAACAGCGAGTTCAACAGCGCGGACTGGATTTTCGGCATGCCGATTCGAATGCCGTAGGTGTATATCCACGTCGAAAACGCAACTTCTACCGCGACGTAACTGAAGAAGTAGAGAACGATCATGGCAATCTGCTTCTTCGACAAATCACCGTGCAGTTCGCGGACGTCTACGTGCGGGTCATTGGGCGACTGCCGAGTCAGCACGTACACCGCGGCGAGTGCCGAAAGGGCTGCACAAAAGAAGTACGCAAATACGGCGTCGCCGTTCATGGCATCCGAGGCCCGCACGATGAATGGACTCGAGATTGCACCGACCCCGAACATCGCATGCATGAACGCGATCGACGGCCCCGCCTTTTCTCCCATCTCCCACATCATCATCGTGTTGCAGCCGACGTCCGACGTCGACACGGCTGCGCCGAACACGAAATACGCGGCACAGAGCGACGCAAGCGTCGGGCCGAGCGAGATGCCTGCGAAACACAGCGCAGCGACGAGGCCGGCCGTTCCGACCAAACGGTTTCCCCAGCCACGGTCATACCCGCGCACGAACAACCGCGTGCCGGCCAGGTAGCCGCCACCATAAAAAACAAGGACGGTACCGACATCGGCGACCGTTGCTCCGACCTGTTCGGCGAGCAGCGGCAGTGATGGCCCGATCAGTCCGATCGTGGTGCCGGTGACCAGGAAGATCGCAAAGTATGCGTTTCTCGATCGTCGAATCGTCACGGAGCGCAGGCTAGAAGACGGAGCGAACCCGATGGGGCGTCCCCTCGCCGCAACGCAACTTTCGCTGTCTCAATCATCGACGTGGCAGCTTGCACGCGTGTCGCCCACGATCGATCACTCGATTTGCGACTGGTTCCCCACACCAAACCGACCATCTCACCATTGGCATCGAACAATGGGCCGCCCGAATCGCCAACCCGGGCCGGTGTGCGCACTTCGAGACCGGGCCGACCTTCACGGCTCTCCACGTCGTTCAAATAAATGTCTTCGGTGCGAATTCGCAGTCGTTTGGCGAGATAGGCGGGTCGCACCACCGCAGCTTCCCGAACTCCGGACAGGTCCTCGAACACCACGAATGAGGCGTTGCCGATGCGACCCTCCGCAAATGCGACACCACCCACGGGGGTGTCGTCGTCGCCCTGAAGTGGTTGCTCGGCGTGCAGCACGGCGAGATCCCAATCGGAGTCGACGGCGATGAGGCGTAGGCGTACCCGGGTGGAGCCGTCCACGATCTCCGTTGCTTCCTGACCGACCACGCCATGTGCAACGGTGAGCACGAGTTGTCCACCGCCGGACAGTGATTCGCTGACGACGGTTCCAACGGTCCGGGTGGGGTTTCGCTTGCAACCCAGCCCTTCGATTCGAAAGACGGCATCGACCGGCGCGCGACTGGATGGTGCAGACTCCACCACGATGGCGATCGCTGCGACGACGACTGCCACTGCAATGATGTAGACGACGAGCACCGCAACATTGCGGAATCCTCCTCGACGACTTGCAACGTGAGACATCTGTTCGTTTAGTCTGCTAGTTGCGATTGCCAGCAGGCAATCGCCGACACTCATCCAATTGGAGCATGCAATGAGTACAACATCAATCGTCAATCGACTCGTCGGCAACCCGATCTCCTGGGGTGTGTGCGAGGTGCCCGACTGGGGCTTCCAACTTGAATCGCGAACCGTGCTCGCCGAAATGAAACGCCTCGGTTTGCGGGGCACCGAACAGGGTCCCGTCGGATACCTTGGCTCCACTCCCGAGGCCGTTGCCGGTGCGGCAGCGGAATTCAGTCTTCCGATCGTCGGAGCATTCGTGCCCCTGGTGATGCACGACCGAGCACAACGTGATGCCATGCGCAAAGCTGCGCACTTTTCGGCGTCGTTGCTCGGCGCAACGGGCAAGGGCTTCTTCATCACCGCGGTGGTCGTTGACGAAGGCTGGGGCAAGCGTTTCCCGCTCTCCAGCGACCAGTGGCAATCGATGTTCGACGGCTTCAAGGAAGTGGACGAGATCTGTGCGGGTTATGGAATCAAGCAAGTGTTGCACCCGCACTTGAACACGCTCGTCGAGACGTTCGACGATGTTCGTCGTGTGGTCGACGGATCGAACGTGCGGTGGTTGCTCGATACGGGCCACCTCATGATCGGTGGAACCGACCCGGCAAAGTTCGCCCGCGACCACTTCGACCTGGTCGATCACGTGCACATCAAGGATGCGAAGATGTCGATCGCCAAGCGATTCCTTGCTGGGGAAATCACCCTGCTTGAGGCGACCCGTGACGGGGTCTTCTGCTCTGCAGGTGATGGCGACGTGCCGATTGCCGATGTTGTCAAGACCATGGAGTCGAAGGGCTACTCCGGCTGGTACGTGCTCGAGCAAGACATCGCGATCGTGGGTGACCAACCACGAAACCCGGTCTCGGCCAGCGCCGCAGTCGAGCGGAGTATCCGCTACCTCGCAACGCTCAACTGATCGGCTCTGCTGCTCATCACATCACCGGCGATACAGCCGAGGTCTCTACGCCTGCGCTCCCTTGATGAGCAAGGGAGAATCGCAAGTTTATAAAGTTTTGTCGGAGTTGCCCGAGGTCACAGCGACGACTACCGTATTGGCAGTGTCGGCACCCGCCGGCACCTACCTACTTAGGGGGAAATGAATGAAACTCCGCAAGACATGGGGACTCATCATCGGTGCAACGGCGCTTGTCGCGCTCGCTGCCTGTGGTGGCTCCTCAGACACAGC
>JAFMJP010000033.1 GCA_017853375.1 Actinomycetota bacterium | reverse complement strand
TCGATGTCGGCAACCGTGCGCATCCGGTGGTCGCCGAACGGCTTGGCGACCTTCTCCCAACCGTCCGGTGTAATTCCAAACCGTTTGGCGAGCAGCGCAATGAAGATCTTCGCCTTTTCGTCCCCGAAACCAGGGAGCTTTCGGAGTCGTCGGTACAACTCCTGAGCGTCGGTGACACCGCGCCAGATGTTGGCACCATCGTTGTCGTAGTGCTCTGCAACGATCGCGCACAGCTCGTGGATTCGCCGCGCCATCGAAGCGGGGAAGCGATGGATCGCCGGTTTCTCGCAACAACGAGTCACGAACCGCTCCGTATCCATCGCGGCGATCTTGCGGGCATCGAGATGGCCGAATCGCTGCGTGAGCGTGAACGGACCGGTGAATGCCCATTCCATGGGAACCTGTTGGTCGAGCAACATGCCGATGAGAAGGGCCGTTCCGTCGTTGCGCAGCAATCGGTCGGCAGCAGGAATGCCCGTGACGTACAGGTCGCGTTTGCGCGACCCGGTCTTTCGTGCGGTCGAGGTCGAACGAACCTTAGACATGCAGCGGGTTCATCGCTTCAGGGTTGAGTCCGTAGTGAGCGATGGCGTCGGCAACGATTTCGGGCTTGATGTCACCACTCAATGAGAGTGCGTGCAACGTGGCCACCACGATGTGCGGCATGTCCACTTCGAAGTGGCGACGCAACGCCTCACGAGTATCGCTACGGCCGAAACCGTCGGTGCCGAGTGGAACGAACATTCGGTTGGGTACGAAACGCGCGACTTGCTCCGGCACGATTCGCATGAAGTCGGTGACGGCGATGATCGGACCGTTGCCGTCGTCGAGAAGTCGAGCGACGTCGGCCTGCCGCGGAGCCGAAGTTGGGTGCAGGCGATTCCAGCGCTCCACATCCAATGCGTTTTCACGCAGGGTCTTGTACGAGGTCGCCGACCAGACATCGCACGAAACGTCCCAACGCGATTCCAATTCGGCGACGGCTTCACGTGCAGCAGAATGCGCAGATCCCGAGAACACCATCGTTGCACGATGCTTTGCGTTGCCTGCTTCTGCCCAGCGGTACAACCCGCGCATGATTTGCGCATCGAGGTCGGCAACGGCCGGTCGCGCCGGCATCGGGTAGTTCTCGTTGTAGAGCGTGATGTAATAGAACACGTCGTTGGGGACTTCGCCGTACATCTCGTGCAGTCCGCTGCGAATGATGGCAGCAACCTCGTAGGCGAATGCGGGATCGTAGGCCTTGCAGGGCGGCACCGTGGAGGCCAGCACGAGTGAGTGTCCGTCCTGGTGCTGCAAGCCTTCGCCCATCAGCGTGGTTCGACCAGCAGTGGCAGCAAGGAGGAACCCACGCGTGCGCGCATCGGCTGCTTGCCAAATGAGATCGCCCACTCGCTGGAAACCGAACATGGAATAGAACGTGTAGAACGGCACCATTTCGACGCCGCGCGTGGAGTACGCCGTGCCAGCGGCAATGAAGCTGGCCAGGCTGCCTGCTTCGGTGATGCCTTCTTCGAGAATTTGGCCGGAACTGGACTCGGTGTAGGACAGCAGGAGGTCGTGGTCGACGGGTTCATACTTCTGACCCTGTGACGCATAGATCTTCAATTCGCGGAAGAGCGAGTCCATGCCGAAGGTTCGGGCTTCATCGGGAATGATCGGCACGACGCGTTCACCGAACGACGTATCGCGGGCCAAGTTGCGAAGCAATCGTGTGAAGCCCATGGTGGTGCTCACCGACTGCTGACCGCTTCCGGCGTCGAACTCGCGGAACGCATCGTCGCTCGGCAACGTGAGTTTTCGACGGGCAGTGGCGATGCGTCGCGGCACGAATCCGTCGAGTCCGCGACGTCGCTCGATCAGATACTGGTACTCCACCGAGTCTTCCGGCGGGCGGTAGTACGGCGCCACATCGCCTTCCAACATCTGGTCGGTGATTTCGTCGTTGAGGTGCAGACGATCTCGCAAGACACGCAACTGATCGATGTTCATCTTCTTGATCTGGTGCGTGGCGTTGCGACCCTCGATCTCGGGTCCGAGCGTCCAACCCTTCACGGTCTTGGCAAGAATCGCAGTCGGGCGACCCGAACCCAGGTTGTCGGCTGCGGCCTTGAATGCCGCATAGATCTTGCGATAATCGTGACCGCCACGGGGGAGCGCTTGCAGTTCGGCGTCGGTGAGATGCGACACCATCTCGCGCAACCGTGGGTCGGGTCCGAAGAAGTTCTCGCGAATGTAGTTTCCGTCTTCCACGGTGTAACGCTGGAACTCGCCGTCGACGGTGGTGTTCATCTTGTTGAGCAGAGCACCGGAGACGTCGCGGGCGAGGAGTTCGTCCCACTTCGAACCCCAGATCACCTTGATGACGTTCCAGCCGGCTCCGCGGAACACTGCTTCGAGTTCCTGGATGATCTTTCCGTTTCCGCGCACGGGACCATCGAGACGTTGCAGGTTGCAGTTGACGACGAACACCAAGTTGTCCAGATGTTCGCGCGAAGCGAGCGACAGTGCGCCGAGTGTTTCGGGCTCGTCGCACTCACCGTCTCCCAGGAAGGCCCAGACCCGACTTTGGGTGGTGTCGTCCAACTTGCGGTTGTTGAGGTAGCGGTTGAATCGCGCGTGGTACAGCGCAGTAATCGGACCGAGGCCCATCGACACCGTGGGGAATTCCCAAAACTCGGGCATCAGTCGCGGGTGAGGGTACGACGACAGACCACGCCCACCACGACCAATCTCGCGACGGAAGTGATCGAGATCCTCGGCTTCGAGACGCCGTTCGAGGAATGCCCGTGCGTAGACGCCCGGTGCGGCGTGTCCCTGGAAGTACACATGGTCGCCGGCACGCCCGTCGTCCTTGCCGCGGAAGAAGTGGTTGAAGCCCACCTCGTACAACGACGCCGACGATGCAAACGTGGAGAGGTGTCCGCCGATTCCCTCGGCAGCCGCGTTGGCGCGAACCACCATGATTGCGGCGTTCCAGCGAATGTACGCGCGAATTCGTCGCTCCAAGTGTTCGTCGCCGGGAAACCACGGCTCGTGTTCGGCGGGAATGGAGTTCACATAAGGGGTAGAAACGGTTGCCGGAAAACTCACTTGCGTTTCACGGGCACGCTCGAGCAAGCGCGACAGTAGATAGCGGGCGCGAGTCTTTCCCTGGACGTCGACGATGGCATCGAGTGAGTCGAGCCACTCCTGGGTTTCCTGGGGATCCGTATCCGGAAGCTGGTGCACGGAACCGTCGAACAGCATGCGCCCATTCTCGCACGACAACCGGCAAGTGCCACGCCCTCTCGAATGGCGGTGCAATGGTTCCCAATTTCACGACTACCCATCGGTAAGTATCTGAGGTGATGACGGGCGTTCGTGTGGTGTACACCGACGGAGCATGTTCGGGAAATCCTGGACCAGGTGGCTGGGCGTGGGCGATGGCGCCCGACGGCGAGCCCCACGGCAGCGGCGGTGAATCGCGGACCACCAATCAACGAATGGAGTTGCTTGCCGTACTGCAAGCGCTGCGAACGCTGTCGGCGAGTGATGGACCGATCGAAGTGGTGTCGGACAGCCAGTACGTGGTGAAGTGCTTCAACGAAGCATGGTGGGAAGGTTGGTTGCGTCGTGGCTGGAAGAACAGCCAGCGCCAACCTGTGGCAAATCGTGATTTATGGGAGCCGCTCATTTCATTGGTGCGAGAGCGTGGTGACATTTCTTTCCGCTGGGTGCGCGGGCACACGGGTGAGCCCATGAACGAACGAGTCGACGCTCTCGCTGTGGCTGCCATCGCGACCGTGCGCTAGCGTTCGCGGCCATGGAACTCACCAACTCAAGCGCCATCGTCACCGGAGGAGCAAGCGGAATTGGAGCCGCTGCTGCTCGATTGCTCGCCAAGAAGGGTGCCAAGGTGGTCATCGCCGACCTGCAAGCCGACAAAGGCGAGGCACTGGCGAAAGAAATCGGTGGCGCATTCTGCAAGGTGGATGTCACCAACACCCAGGACATCATCAATGCGACCGAGATGGCCAAGTCGATGGGTCCAATCCGTGCGTTGGTGAACTCTGCCGGCATCGGCTGGGCGCAGCGCACCGTGGGCAAGGACGGCACGGTGGAGTCGGCCGCCAATCTCGACGCATTCAAGAAGGTGATTGCCATCAACCTCGTCGGTACGTTCGACTGCATTCGCGTGGTGGCCACGGCCATGAGTCGCAACGAACCGCTCGAGCACGGCGAACGCGGCGCGATCGTCAACATCGCGTCCGTTGCGGCATTCGACGGTCAAATTGGACAGGCGTCGTACTCGGCGTCCAAGGGTGGCGTCGTTGGAATGACGCTTCCGATTGCGCGCGACCTCGCCGCGATCGGCGTGCGAGTCAACACCGTGGCACCCGGACTGATCGACACACCCATTTACGGTCAGGGTGATGCGAGCGAAGCGTTCAAGAGCAATCTGCAAAAGGGTGTGCTCTTCCCACAACGCTTGGGCGCACCGGAAGAGCTTGCATCCATGGTGTTGGAGTGCATCACCAACAGCTACATGAATGCCGAGTCGATTCGTGTGGACGGTGGCATTCGCATGCCACCGAAATGAACGCGTTCGTCGTCCATCGCGATCCGTTCACGCCGTTCGATACGGCGCCGTCGACGCCCAGCGTGAATGACGGCTACGTAGCCCGCATTCCGCACGACGACATCCTGCCCCACGTCGTCGGCGACGCATTCCGTCACCGCGTCGGCACCAAACCGCTCGACCTCAGCCGATGGTTCGTACGCGACCCCGACTGGGAACCAACGGTCGCCATGAAGCGTGCGCTCATCGACGAACGGCGCAACGACGTGGTGTGCTACCGCGATGACGCCCACGACGTGGCGCAAGAGGCGGGGGAGTTGGTCCTTGGTTGGTTGGGCAAGACCACGTCCAGCACCGGCATCGACGCGTTAGTGGATGCAGCACGCGAAGTGCCCGACGACCTCACCGTCCTGCGATCGATTCCAGGGGACTCCGATACGGGTGGCACGCCAGGTTCGGGCGAGCAACTGCCGTTCGTCGCGGGCGCGGTGTGCTCGCCAAGTAGGTGGAAGCTTTCGGAGAAAATCGGCCACGACATGCTCACCGTGCACAAACCGGTGTCGCTGTACGCCGAGCACATCGGTGCCGCAGTCGACTCCACGTTGACGCGATTGACGCCCGACAAACCCATCTGGCGATCCAATTGGACGCTCGAGGATCATCCGGCTCTCTACCAGCCGTATTCGCCGAACGGACCGCTGGTCGAGCATCCTTCGGAATTGTGGATTCGTATCGAACGCGAAACGCTCCGTCGTCTACCTCGTACGCGCGGCATCTTGTTCACCATTCGCGGATTCCAGGAGCCACTCACCACCTACGTGCAACGCGGCCCGGATGCAATTCGTACGTTGCGCGAGCTGGTGTCGCGCTTGCCGGACGCACTCGCGCGATACAAGAGCGTCTACGACTATCGCTCCGCAACGATCAACTGGCTCGACTCGTTGCTCGCCGCTCGCTGAGCCAGCCGGCCACGCGCGGCCACAAGTCCGGTCGTCTCAGGTGGTGTAGTCGGCGTTGATTCGCACGTAGCCGTCGGTGAGGTCGCACCCCCACACGGTGGCATCACTCGTGCCGGTGCCCAGTGAAACATGGATCACTACCTCGGCACCTTTCATGTAGGTGCTCAGTTGGGCGAGTCCGGCCTCGTCGACACGTCGCGGGTACACCTCTTGCGTGCCGAAGCGAATCACCACATGTTCTTGCTGGATGTCCGAATACTGCGAGCACTTACCAACGGCCATGGCGACACGTCCCCAGTTGGGATCGGCACCGTGTACCGCGGTTTTGACCAGCGGTGAGTTCACGATGGCTCGCGCCACGGTGACCGCCTGTTCGGTGTCGCGCGCACCATCCACCCGAACCTCGATGAGTTTTTCTGCCCCTTCACCGTCACGGGCGATCTGCTTGGTGAGCGACAGCAGCACCGCAAAGAGGGCATCGTCGAATGCAGACGCACCGACGGCACCTGCGGCACCACTTGCCAAGCACACCGTGGTGTCGCTGGTGGAGGTATCAGTGTCGATGGAAACGCGGTTGAAGGTTCGCTCGACGCAACGTCGAAATGCAACCTCCAATTCGCCTCGCGAGAGTGCGGCGTCGGTGAACACCAACGAGATGTGCGTCGCCATGTCGGGTTCGATCATGCCGACACCCTTTGCAACGCCCACCACTCGTGCCGACGATCCGGCGACGTGCGCTTCGGCCAGTTTCGGCTTGGTGTCCGTCGTCATGATGGCGCGTGCAACCAGGGTTGCGTCGGTGGTTCCGGGTAGCGCCGCGACTCCCGAGAGACCGGAACGAATCCTGTCCATTGGGTACTGCCGACCAATCACGCCGGTGGATGCAATGACGAGTTCGTCGTCGTTGCAGCGCAACTGTGCAGCTACGCCCTGGACGATCTCGCGCGCGTTGCGCATTCCTTCTTCTCCCGTTGCCACATTGGAGTTCTTGGAGAGCACCACCACGCCACGGGTGTTTCCCTGCGCCGACAACTCGCGGCTCAACACCACGCTTGCGCCGGCGAACCTGCTCTGGGTGTACATCGAGACGCCGGTGGTGCCGGCTCGGCCCAGTACGGCGACGAAATCGAGCGAGGAGTCCTTGATGCCGAAATTTGCGGTTCGGGCGGTAAATCCGTCTGGAAGTTGGGTCATGGGGCAACCTAAAGCGGCAACATCACGAGAACCGCTTTGCGAGATTCAACAACGTCTTTCGCATTGCCACTTCGTTATTGGCTATGGCATTCATTGCGCGCAGGAACCAATTCGCCTTGTTGGTGGAGTAGTCGAATTGTTCGGTCACCAAGGTGCCGCCCTCCACCGGTGTCAGGAGGTAACGCCAGACGTGTCCACCGAAGTGCCGCCATCCGATCCGTTTGCCTTCTTCGAACTCCACCACCGTGTTGGTGATGCGGTACGGCACGATCATGCGCATCGACATTCCGAACTTGGCGCCGAGTGAGAGTCGTTTCGGGCCACTCAGCTCGCCTCGAACCGTTCCTGAGCCGTCGATTTCCGGATGACGCTCCGGTGTTGCAATCAGATCGAAGATGTCGTGCGCGGCGGCAGGTACGAACTGCGATACCGAAACGAGTTTTCGTTTCGGATCATGTGCCGGAGAGTCGCCGTTGGGGGAAGCAGTTGTCATGCCTACGACGCTAGGCGAGTGCACCTGCAACCAGCTCGCCACAGCGTCGACCCGAGAACAACGCTCCCTGCAGCGAGCCGGTATCCCGATGATCACCACAAACGAAGATTCCGTTGCCGAGTGCAATGTTGCGCTTCGGGGAAAACGGTGGTCGTTGTTCGACGCCGGCATGGGCGATTCGATAGGTGCGCAGATGCCGCCACGAATCGACTTGGGGTCCCCACCACGTACGCAACTGGTCGCGGGCCATCGACTCGAGATCGCCGTCGATCACCTGCGGAAGAGCCGCCACGACGAGGTGTTTTCCCGGAGGGGCGTAGCTTGCCGCCACATTGCTCATGACGGCCGCGTTCAATACCGGGCCTTTGCCCGTGCCGTCGAGGATCACCAGGCGTGAATCGGTCGGCGCCGAGTCTGCTGCGAAGTACACCGCACCTGCGCTACGAGATACCCGGTCGGGGAGTGCCACCAGATTGCGCGCTGCAGGAAGCTCGGTGGCAATGACGACGGCGCGAGCCTCGATACGTCGACCGTCGATCGTGACGACGGTGCGACCATCGATCGACGCAACTTTGGTATTGGGGTGCACGAGCCCAGGGAGACGGTCGGCCATCTGTCTTGGCAATGCGGCCATCCCGAGACGTGGAACGGCAGCGTCGCCCTCACCCAAACTCCGGAAGATGATGTCGAACATACGACGTGATGTCGTGAGCGAGGGATCCAACTGGATTCCACCGAACAGCGGTCGGAAGAAACGATTGATGACCTTTTCGGAGAAACCGGCACGTCGCAACGCCACAACGGTGGGAAGGTCCTGACCGCGAAGCAACTCGCGCGGGTCGCCTCGCAGCGTACGTGCACGCAACAACGCAATTCGCGCCTTGTCGGCGATGTTTCCGATCGGCGCTCTCACCGTGCTGAGTACGCCTCGTGGCGCACGAAATGGATCCGTGACCGCATAACTTCGTCCGCGCATCATCACCAATGCACCGGGGTCGAAGTTGTGCAGGTCGAGGGCATCGAGATCGACCTGACGCTTGAGTTCCGGATATGCGGTGAGGAGAATCTGGAATCCTCGGTCGAGCCTGAACCCGTCCACGATGTCCGTGCGAACTCGTCCACCAACGTCGTCCTGCGCCTCGAGTACCGCCACGTTGAACGACTTTGCGTGGAGGTGTCTTGCAGCCGCGAGCCCTGCGAGCCCTGCTCCGACGATTGCCACGTCGACGCGCGCAGGTAGTTGACTCATCGGCGCACCGAGCAACTGCTCACTTGTTCAGCAGGGAGCGCAGCGCAATTTCCAACGTGGGATGCGCAAATTCGAAACCGGATGCGCTGAGCGCGGCGGGGATGACCCGCTGTCCGGTGAAGAGCAACGCATCGGCCAACTCACCACCGAGAAGCAACTTTGGACCGAAGGCCGGTACCGGCAACAATGCAGGACGTCGCAGTACCTTGCCCATGATCGCCGCAAAATGTGCGTTGGTCACGGGTGCCGGCGCAGTGAGGTTGACGGGACCCTGGAGGTTGGCGGTGAGCAGATGTTCGATGGCGGCGACTTCGTCATCGATGGAAATCCAACTCTGCCATTGGTTGCCGCGTCCGAATTTTCCGCCCAATCCCGCACGGAAGAGCGGGAGTTGCTTCTTGAGCGCACCACCCTTGGGGGAAAGCACGATTCCGGTGCGCAGTAATACGGTTCGTACACCTGCACCCGACGTTGCGTCCTCCCATTGCTTGCAGACATCGGCCAAGAAGCCGGTTCCGGCAGCGGCAGTTTCGTGAAGCGGCTCATCCCCGCGCGCGCCGTAGTACCCGATTGCAGAACCGGAGAGAAACACGGACGGGCGCTTGGCCGCACCGGCGATGACCGAGGCGAGCAGCTTGGTGCTCTTTACGCGGCTATCGAGAATCTCGCGCTTGTAGGAATTCGACCACCGTTTGTCTCCGATACCTGCGCCGGAAAGGTGGATGACGGCGTCGGCATTCTCGATGATGTGTGCATCGATGACGCCACGCGCGGGATCCCATGTGGACTCACCCTGTTTGGCGGAACGTCGCACCAGGCGAACCACTTCGTGACCATGGGCAACGAGTCGGGGAACGAGCGCCGAGCCGATGAGACCACTGGCTCCGGAAACCACTATTTGCATGTGGTCAGACTACGCCCCACCCGTTTCTCACGGCGACACGCCGAGGTGTTTACGGAATGACGATCGGTACCGAGGTGACGACGGTGTTCGGGCGGAAGAGGAGGCGTGCCTTGATGGCGAGTGCCGACTGGTTGTGCAACCACTGCGAGCGGATACTGGTGACGAATTCCGGAATCACCACCGTGATGAGGTCGTCGGGCTGCAGGCCGTCCAGCCTTTCCACCTCTTCCAACACTTTGTCGGTGAGGTTGCGGAAGTCGTCGATCGGCGTGATGAGTTCCACATCCGCAAAGCTCTGACGCCAAACCCGATCGAGCTCGGCACCTTCGGCGTCGGACCCGACGACGCTGAGCGCCATGAGACGATCGGGACGGAGGCTCTGGGCGTACTTCACTGCCTGCACGACTCCGGCGTTGACGGAACCGACGAGCACCACCACGAAGTGGGTTCGGAACGGTGGAACGACCTGATCCGCAACCGCGAGGAACTGTTTCACGCGAACGTAATGGCGATTGACGCTCGTAAAGAAGAGAATCATCGACGGAATGACCACCGCAGGAATCCAGGCACCATCGGTGAACTTGACGATGACCACCGCCATGGCGACTGCAAACGTGGTGAAGGCGCCGACGCCGGTGAAGAACGCCTTGATCGGCCACTGTTTTTCTTTCAGGCGCAGGAGACGCACCAACATTCCGGTTTGGCTGATCGTGAATCCGGTGAACACACCGACTGCGTAGAGGGGAATCAGGGCGTTGACGATTCCACCGAATGCAATGACGAGACCAGAGGCGGCGATACCGAGAAAAATGACGCCGTTGCTGAACACCAGTCGATCACCTCGGTTGGTGAACTGCCGCGGAAGGAAACTGTCCTTGGCGATCACGGACGACAGTCGCGGAAAATCCGCGTATGCCGTGTTGGCAGCGAGAATCAAGATGCCGAAGGTTGCAAACTGCGTGACGAAGAAGAAGATGTTTCGCCCGCCGTATACCTGTTCGGCGAGTTGTGCAAGCACGGTGTCCTTGATTCTTCCTTCGTGGTCCTTCAGTGGCTCGAGATGCTTTGCGAGCACACTGAGTCCGAAGAAGGAGGTGCCGAGGATCACCGCCATCATGATCAGGGTCCGGTTGGCGTTCTTGGGCTCGGGTTTCTCGAATGCCGGCACGCCGTCGGCAATCGCCTCGATTCCGGTGAGCGCAACTGCGCCCGAAGAGAATGCCTTCAAGAAATAGAACAGTGTGAGGGCCTTTTGACCCTCGAGCAATTCGCGTTCCACTTCGCCCGTATGCGAGATGGGGCCGAGATCCTGAAAGTAGACCCGGTACAAACCGACGAGAATCAGCGCCGCCAGGCTGATGATGTACAGATACGTCGGGGGAGCAAAGAGTGCGCCCGACTCGCGGATTCCCCGAAGATTTGCGAACGTGATCAGCGCGATGAACGCAACGCACAGCCACACGCGGTACGGCGCGAGATCGTTGAACGCCGAAACGATTGCTGCAACTCCACCCGAGACCGACACTGCGACGGTGAGGATGTAGTCGACGAGCATCGCCGAACCCGAAACGAGGGACGGGTACTTGCCCAGGTTGTCCTTCGCGACGATGTAGCTGCCACCACCGTGCGGGTACGCATTGATCGTTTGTCGGTAGCTGTTCACCACGATTGCGAGCAGGATCACGACCATGATTGCGATCGGCACGAGATTGTCGAACGCCGCAAGTCCGATTGCAGCCATCGTGAGGAAGACGATGAGGATTTCTTCGGTTGCGTACGCCGTGCTCGAGATTGCGTCGCTGGCAAAAACCGGCAATGCAACCCGCTTCTTCAATCGATGATGCGCGTCGAGATGTGTCTCGATCGGTTTGCCGATGAGAATTCCCTTGAGGCGCGCTATCGCGGTTCGGTTGTCCTTGGTTTTGGGTGACATCGGCACGAATCCTTGCGCTACGACTGTTGAATCAGGCGCGGTTACGATGGTAGTTCGTGCACGTCGTCATCGTTGGTTGTGGGCGTGTCGGCTCGACGCTGGCTCGCGAGCTTTGCGAGCTCGGCAACACCGTTGCGGTAGTCGACCGAAAAGCCGACGCTTTTCTGCGACTCGGTGACGACTTCAGCGGTCAAACGATCGTCGGTATCGGATTCGACCCGGACATTCTCATCGCAGCCGGCATCGAAAAGGCTTCGGCTCTGGCAGCCGTCACCAACGGTGACAACTCCAACATCATGGTCGCCCGTGTCGCGCGCGAACGGTTCGGCATCCAAAGCGTCGTAGCCCGCATCTACGATCCGAAGCGTTCGGAGATTTACGAACGTCTCGGAATAGCCACCGTCGCCACGGTGAAGTGGACCGCAGAGCGCATCATGCGACGGATCATCGCCGACCGCCCGGCGGTGGAATGGACCGATCCCAGTGCCAAATTGGTGTTGGTGGAGCGAATCGCAAGTGATGCATGGGTCGGCGAACGAATCACCATGCTCAACGCAGGGCCAGGCAACGTGGTTGGTGTGCGTCGCTACGGGCAAGCGATGCTTGCGAGCGATGACGTATTGGTGCAGCAGGGGGACGTCGTGTATCTCGCAGTGATGAGCGACGACATTGCACGGCTCGATGCACATCTGGCGAAGGGTCCATCGGAGTCGTGATGCTCGAGGCAAGTCGATGAAGGTCATCATCGCCGGTGGCGGGAGTGTCGGCAGATTCACTGCCAGAGAGATGGTGGCGGCCGGGCACTCGGTCACCATCATCGACAACGACCGAGCAACGATTCGTGAATATCAGTCGCGTCCGGAATCCAACGGGATCGAGTGGCATTTCGGTGATGCCTGCGATTATCTGGTGTTGGATGCCGTAGGGGTTCGCGATGCCGACGTCGTGGCCAGCGTCACCGGTGACGACGAGGACAATCTGGTGATCTCGCTGTTGTCCAAGCAGGAGTTCGGAGTGCCACGAGTGGTGGCACGAGCCAACAACCCGAAGAACTATTGGATGTTCAATGAGATGTGGGGAGTGGACGTTTCGGTGTCGACTCCACACCTGATCACGAGTCTGGTGCAGGAAGCCACATCGGTTGGCAACTTCGTACGACTCATGCAACTGAAGGGTGGCAAGGCGGAGCTGGTGGAAGTCACGCTTGCAGAATCATCGCCGGCCGTGAACGTTGCCATTGCCGACTTGGTCCTGCCGCGAAGCGCCACGATCGTTGCCGTGGTGCGAGCCGAGCGTGTAATGGTGCCCACGAAGGACACCGTCTTGCGCGCGGGCGACGAGGTGATGGCACTCATCACCGAGGATGCCGAGGGTGCAGTGACGAAATTGCTCGTCGGCTGACGATCTACTGACCCGGTTTCGGTAGCAAGCGGTATAGCGGGTTCAACATCACGCGACGCGAGCCCTCCATGTGGGCAACACCCGACACGGTGAGACCACGATTGTGGCCGACCCCGGGAATGCGCTCGCGGCCGGAGAAGATGATGGTGAGTTCACCGGTCCCATCACTGATTTCGATCTCCACTGCAGGAACGCCGGCACGAGGCTTCACGGTCATCCTTCGAATCTCACCGCATACGTCGACGCGCTGACGAATCGGCATGGTGGCCAGTGACACCATGTTCATGTCGCCGAACTTCGCGCACAGTCGTTCCGACACCAAGTCTTCCTTGGTTTGGGCTGATCGACCGAGGAGATTTCGCAATCCCATGAACGTGCATGAACCTTTCCGTGTTGCACTCCACGTGGCGTGCAACGACGATTACAGCGTACGCTCAACGGCGTGAGTACTCGAAAACTCATCGTCACCAGCTTGATTTGCGGGATTCTCATCGTGATTGCCGGAACGGTGAAGCTGTTGCAGACGGCCAACGACACCGGGCGTACGATCGGTCTCTTTGCGCTCGGCACGAACGTCGAAGTTTCCGGAGTGGATGTCGCGGTTCGTAGCGTGCAGATCGACGACGAAAAAACCCTGGTGAACGTCACCATGCGCGGGCCCGAGATTGCCTCGCCAGTTGCGGGCTGGTCGATGCTGGCCAATGGCGAGATCACCACGCCGCTCGACTCAACGAATTGCCCGGCGGTCGATGCATCAGAGGAGATTCAGCAGGTGTCATGCACGCTCGAATTCGTCGTGGCTGTTGGCACACCAACACTCCTGTACTCGCGTGACGACGAGAAAGCTCAGTGGTTGGGCGAGTAAGTCGACGCAACCGCTACCGTAGGTAGCCGTGTCAAGCGAACAATTCGACCTCGTCGTCGTAGGCGGGGGACCTGGTGGCTACGCCGCTGCCTTCTATGCCGCATCCGCCGGAATGAACGTTGCATTGGTGGAAAAGGACACCATCGGCGGAACCTGCCTCAATCGCGGTTGCATCCCCGCAAAGGCGTTTCTCGAGAGTTCGGCGGTCTTCCGCCACGTGGCACACGCAAAAGATTTCGGGGTGGAGTCGAGTGCTCCCACGGTGAACTTCGCGGTCACGCAAGCCCGCAAACAGACCATCGTCAATGGTTTGGTGAAGGGACTGACGGGTCTCACCAAGAGCAAGAAGGTCACCTACGTTCTCGGCACTGGATCACTTGGTGCGGATCGCACGGTCACGGTGAAGTCGGCCGACGGTACGACGCGCTCGTTGGTGGGAACCAACGTGATGTTGGCCGCCGGTTCCGTCCCGCGCACCATCCCGGGTTTCTCCGTGGGTGGTCCAATCATGACCTCGGACGAAGTGCTGATGCTCGACAAAGTTCCGGCACGGATTGCAGTCATCGGTGGTGGCGCAATCGGCTGCGAGTTTGCTTCATGCTTCGCCGACCTCGGCGCATCGGTCACCATCTTGGAGGGATTGCCCAAGATTCTTCCCGGTCTCGACCCGGATGTCGCCAATGTGGTGGTGAAGTCGTTCAAGAAAAAGAACATCGACATTCGTACGGGTGTTCAGGTAACCGGACATAAGCCGACGGGATCGGGTTCCACCGTCGTGTCGTTCGGCGCAGGGGAGTCCATCGAGGTGGATGCGGTGGTCGTGTCGGTTGGCCGTCGTCCGTATTCAGATGAGCTTGGTCTCGCAGGTACGCAAGTGAAGGTGACCGACCGTGGATTCGTGGAGGTCGACGGCTATTGCCGCACCAGCGAGCCGAACGTGTATGCAGTGGGCGATCTCATCGCCACGCCGCAGTTGGCGCACGTTGCATACGCCGAGGCAATCGTGGCGGTGAAGCACATGCGTGGCGAAGTGGTGTACCCGGTGATGTACGACCGCGTTCCGTGGGCGATCTACTGCCACCCCGAAGTCGCGTGGGCCGGCCCGTCGGAAGAAGAGGCACGTGCGGCAGGTCACGACGTGGTGGTGGCCAAGCATCAGTTCCGCGCAAACTCACGCGCAATGATCCTCGGAGAACCGGATGGACTCGTCAAGGTCATTGCCAAGAAGGATCGCAACGGACGAGCCGGACAGGTACTCGGTGTGCACATGGTCGGTCCTTGGGTGACCGAGCAGTTGTCCGGCGGATACCTGGCGGTGAACTGGGAAGCCACGGTGGATGAAATCGCAGAATTCCTGCAACCGCACCCGAGCTTGACGGAATTGTTCGGCGAAACCGTCTTGTCACTTACCGGTCGAAGCATCAACGCGTAATCAAGGAGCACATTCTCATGGCTGACGTCATCCTCCCTCAACTTGGTGAAACGGTCACCGAAGGAACCATCACTCGTTGGTTCAAGAATGTGGGCGACACCGTTGCCGCCGACGAACCGTTGTTCGAAGTGTCCACCGACAAAGTGGACACCGAAGTTCCATCGCCCATCGCGGGAACGCTGACAGAAATTCGAGTGCCAGCCGGTGAAACGGTCCCCGTTGGCACGGTGATTGCGGTGGTCGGCGCAGCAACGGGTGC
>JAFMJP010000129.1 GCA_017853375.1 Actinomycetota bacterium | reverse complement strand
GTCGACCGCCGCCAGGACCCGCACGGCTTCTAGTGTGTCGGAACATGACCGAACCACTGCACCTGGATGCCGTGGGGCAAGCAGAACTGCTTCGCTCCAAGAAGATTTCTCCGACCGAATTGGTTGACCTTGCGATAGCCGCCGTAGAGCGGGTGAATCCGCAACTCAATGCGGTGATTCATCCCCGATTCGAGCGAGCACGAAGTGAAGCCAGGAGTGCTTCACCAACCGCAGTGGGCGGGATTGCAGCCACGGATGGCGCGTTCACCGGAGTGCCCATCGTGGTGAAGGATCTCAACTGTCAGATCAAGGGCGAGCCATACCACCTCGGAACTCGTTTTCTGAAGAACCGAAACTTCGTGGCCACGCACGACTCGTATCTCTACGAGCGGTTGCGCCGCGCCGGGTTCATCACGATCGGTCGTACGAACGTGCCGGAATTCGGAAGCACCATCACGACGGAACCGTTGGCCTATGGACCGGCGCGCAACCCATGGAACACGGAACATTCAACGGGTGGAAGTAGCGGCGGTTCGGCGGCGACGGTGGCGGCCGGTTGCGTGGCGGTAGGACATGCCAATGACGGTGGTGGATCCATTCGGATTCCTGCGAGCGAATGTGGTCTGGTTGGGCTCAAGCCGAGCAAGGGTCGCGTCAGTCTCGGTCCTGCACTCGGTGAGTCGTGGATCGGAGGCGTGGTGGAGGGTTGTGTCACGCGTTCCGTTCGTGACACCGCCGCCGTGATGGACGTGTTGTCGGGATACGAGCCCGGTGATCCAAACACGCCACCACTCCCACTGCGACCGTATTCGAGCGAAGTTGGTGCCGACGTGGGCAAACTTCGAATCGGCTTGCTCGCCGGTCCGCTGTTACCCGGAGGAATGGATCATCCCGATGCGCGTGAGTCGGTGACGATCACCGGAAAGCTTCTCGAATCATTGGGTCACCAAGTGGAAGTGGCACACCCAGCCGCATTGGATGACGCAGCGTTCGGTGACATGTTCTTGGCGATCATCATTGCGCACATTGCAAACGACGTTGCAGCACTGGAACGACAGTTCGGAGTAACGCTCACCACCGACGACATCGAGCCCGGCAATCATCTCTTGGCGCAATTCGGAAATGCCACCAACGTGGTTGCGTATCTCACCGCGGTCAACTGGATACAGGCGTGGACCCGTGAGGTGGTGTCGTGGTGGCTCCCGCGCGATGGCAAACGAGGTTTCGACGTGCTTGTTACTCCAACACTTGCCGGGCCGCCTCCAAAAATCGGTGTACTTTCCGGGGACGACTCAACCGAGCGAATCCGCGAAATCATGCAATACACCGCCCAGTTCAACATGACGGGTCAGCCGGCCATCAGTTTGCCGCTGCATACGTCCAAGGGCGGATTGCCGATGGGCGTGCAGTTCGTCGGAGCGCCGTATCGGGAAGACGTATTGATACGTCTCGCAGCACAACTCGAGACGGCCGCGCCATGGGCGTCGAGAAAACCGTCAGTCCGAGCGTGACATCGCACATTTGGTGGTGGGTGCTCGCCGTTGGCGAACTGATTGCCTTGGCGGTCGTTGCACCGCGCTTGTGGCGTGCCGCCCGTGGAGGTCGACGACTCCACCAAGGTGAGGTCGACGGTGTCGCGATCAGCGTGGTGATCCCGGCCCGGAATGAAGCGATGCGAATCGCCGAATGCCTCGCTCCGTTACGCGCGGCACCGGGCGTGCGTGAAGTCATCGTGGTGGACGACGAGTCGACCGACGACACCGCAACCATTGCCCGTGAACTCGGTGCCATGGTGATCGTTGGCAAGCCACTTCCCGAGGGCTGGGTGGGAAAGATCTGGGCACTGCAACAGGGCATTGCTGCTGCGACCGCGGATGTCGTGGTCACCCTGGACGCCGATACACGACCCGACCCGCAGCTGCCACTGGCCGCGGCCCGTGCATTGGCGGAGTCGAAGGCGATGATGGCAACCGTTGCACCCAAGTTTCGAACCACGTCACTGGCAGGCGAGTGGTTGCATGCAGCGATGCTCACCTCACTGGTGTATCGCCACGGAGCAGGCGCCGGAAGGGCGACCTCGGATGCAGTTGCCAACGGTCAGTGCATGGTGTTTCGACGCGACGACGCAGTCGACGGCAAGTGGTGCGAACGCGTGCGTGGTTCCACGGTGGAAGACGTTGCACTCGTTCGAACATTGGTCGCCGATGGAGCATCCGTGGAGATGTTCGACGGAACCGAGTTGCTCACCGTGCAGATGTTCGACGGAGCCGGCGATACGTGGCGCGGTTGGGGGCGATCGCTCTCGTTGGCGGGAGAGGATCGCACGTCACGCCAAGTGGGTGATGCAGCAGTCACGGCAATCACCATGGTGACACCGCTGTGGTTGATGTTGTTGGGTATCCCAACACCCGTCACCGCGGTGTTGTTGCTCGTTCGAGTGGGGACACTCGTCGGTACGCGGCGCGCATACGAGCGTTCGGGTCCCGGATATTGGCTGTCGCCGATTGCGGATGTGGTGGCGTGGCTAGCCGTTGTGCGAGGAATCCTTGCGCCATCGCGCCAGTGGCGTGGTCGCCAGTACTGAATCGATTCCCCACGCCATCGCAAATCGAACTCCGATGATGCACATCAGGCCACCCGTCGCGGCGGCAAACCACACTCCGTCGGCATACCACTGTGCAAATGGGTACAAGACCACGCCGATTTTCACACCGTGGCCGAAGTCCCGTGTTGCTGCCCAGAAGAGGACGAACATCAACACACAAAAGGCAGCAGGAAGAGGGCTCAGCACGATGGCAGCACCCACCCAGGTGAGCACACTTCGACCGCCCTGGAAGCGCGCGAACATCGGCCACGCGTGCCCGATCATCGCTGCTGCAGCACCAAGGAACCACACTCGCCAGTCGGTGGAGAGTTCCTGGGCCACCACGACACTGACGACACCCTTCAGGAGGTCACCGATGAAGATGGCGAGCGACTGATTGCGCGACAACACGGACCGAGAATTCCAAAAACCCGGATTCTTGTCGCCGACATCGCGAAGATTGGGAGCTCCTGCTCGGCGGGCGACCGCATCTGCGACTGGCAACGACCCGATCACGTAGCCGATGAGTATCGCCAACAATGGTGCCGTCACGCAGACACACTGTAAGGCAGGGATGACTGCAATAGCGACGTTTCATGTGATTCGTTGGAAAAGTGTGCTTGGCATGGGGCAAGCCTTGGCGTGGGATCGCATTCGCTATCGGCGAACACCCGGTCTGTCATTTCTGAGAGTGCTCGGCACCGGTCGCGGCAACAGCACTGCTCCAGGCACGGAGTTCGGTCGGACCGCACTGTTTTGTGTATTCGACGACGAGTCGTCTGCCGACGAATTCATCGGGAAGATTCGGTGTCGTCGCTACACCACCGAGTCGTGGCATGTGAAGTTGCGTGGTGCGGGCGGCCATGGGTCGTGGCGCGGGCGGGAGATTCCGACGATGCTCGG
>JAFMJP010000128.1 GCA_017853375.1 Actinomycetota bacterium | reverse complement strand
GAACTATTCGGCGATGCCGCCTGCAAGCACCATGCGATCGGACATGTCGTACAGCACGACGCTTTGACCTGGCGCCACCCTTCGCTGGGCTTCGCGCCATCGCAACAAGACCGACGTAGCGCCAACCTCTTCGATGAGTGCCGATTGAGTCGCGCCATGCGCACTGCTCTGCACCAGCACCTCACTGCCGACTGCAAGCGGCTCATGGCTCCACATCACTCGCTGGACGCGCAACTCGTCTCGCGACAAACGCGACTCCTCACCCACCACCACGGTTTGCTGCTCGACGTCGACATCCAGCACGAACTGCTTCGGTGCCCCACCGGGCAAACGAAGCCCGCGTCGCTGTCCAACCGTCACCAATTCAACGGCGTCCACGGTGCCGAGCTCCGTCCCGGATTCATCCACCACTCGTGCGGAACGGAACGGAATGCGGTGACCGAGGAAGGTTTCGCGTCCGCCGGTCTTGCTGATGAAACACACGTCCTGGCTGTCGGGTTTGGTGGCGGTTCGCAGGCCGAGCTCACTCGCACGCTCGCGTACCTGCGCCTTGGTGAGATGACCAACGGGAAACAACGTGTAGGCGAGCTCACGCTGATCCAACATGTGCACGACATAGCTCTGATCTTTGGCGGCATCGGCTCCACGCACCACTCGCCAGACGCCGGATGGCTGTCGCTCGATGCGCGCATGGTGGCCGGTTGCGACGGCATCAAAACCCAGCAGACGTGCGCGCTGTGACAATCGGTCGAACTTGAGATGACGATTGCACTCGATGCACGGATTCGGCGTGCTGCCGGCGCGATGCGCATCGACGTACGGGTCCACTACATGTGCCGTGAAGTCGTCGGAGAAGTTGAACACCAGGTGGTCGATGCGCAGCTGCTGGGCTACACGACGGGCATCGTCCACATCGCTGACCGAACAGCAACCGGTGTCGCTCTCGCCTCCCCACAAACGCATGGTGACACCCACGACTTCGTGACCCTCACGGCGAAGTTCTGCGGCGGCAACGGACGAGTCGACGCCTCCCGACATCGCAACGAGAACCTTCATGCACGTAAAGGCTATTGCTTGGTGCGCAACCGTTCGACACAGTGCACGATGGCATTCGCCGCATACGTGACGTCTTCCTGCGTGGTGTTGTGACCGAGACTGAGTCGTAACGCGCCTTTTGCAAATCGGGGATCTATCCCCATTGCACGCAGCACGTGAGAGGGCTCCATCGCCCCGCTTGCACACGCCGACGCTGCAGATGCACACACGCCTGCCTCGTCGAGCAGGTACAACAGCGCCTCACTCTCCACGCCGGCAAAGCAGAGATGCGCAACGCCGGGAACGGTTGACGGAAGATCACCGGACGTCGATGCAGATACCGCCGGCACGGTGTCCAACACATCGGAAACTCGGGCGGTAATCGATGAAATCAACGACTTCCGCAATTCACCGACTCGCGCAATCTCCGATTCCCTGTTCTCCACCGTCTCGCGAAGTGCTGCGGCCGTCGCCACGATGCCTGCAACGTTGGAGGTTCCACTGCGTCGATCGCGTTCCTGACCACCACCCATGATGAGTGGCTCCAGCACCACACCCGACTTCACCACCATCACACCCATTCCCTTCGGGCCACCGAACTTGTGGGCAGAAAACGACACGACGTCGGTCACCGTCACGATGTCGCGCACGTCCAGCCAACACGCCGCCTGCACTGCGTCACTGTGGAACACCGCAGTTTTGGCGGCGCCGCGCACCACCCGCGCCACATCCCGCATCGGCGTGATGCTCCCCACTTCGTTGTTCACCGCCATTACCGACACCACCGCGACACGATCACCACGATTTGCAATGCGCTCAAGCGTCTGCTGCAGCGCTGCAATATCGATTACCCCACGTTGATCAACGGCAACCACTTCCCCGCCGAGGTGCTCCACACAGTGCAACACCGCATGGTGCTCGGCTGCGCTGCAAACTGCCACGCCCCCGTGCCTTCTTGCCGCACCGAACACCGCGGCGTTGTCGGCTTCGGTTCCACCACTGGTGAACACCACCTCGCCGGGTTTGCAACCAAGAGCATCCGCGATGTCGTCGCGGGCTTCGTCGATGGCGGTTCGCGCCAATCGAGAAAACCTATGACTTCCCGACGGATTCGCGTACTGATCGGACAAGAACGGCGCCATCGCAGCAATCGCCGAACTCCGCATGGGTGTGGTTGCGGCGTGATCGAGGTAAGTCAGCCGCCCCGCATCCGTGCCCATGCGAGCCGAGGCTACTTCTTGGTCTCCACGCCGATTCCGGCATTCGTGATGACAACATCGTTCGTGGTGAACTTGACGTATGAGCAGCTCGGTCACCTACGGTGCTGCGTTTGCCGACGTCTATGACGAGTGGTACGGCACCAGCGACGACCTGGAAGCCATCGTGGAGCTCCTGTCCGAATCGCATCCGCGACGTGTCCTTGAATTGGGAGTGGGAACCGGCCGTATCGCATTGGCGTTGGCAAGGCGACTAGCAGCGATGGAGCAACCCACGACCGGTGCGGTACACGTGGCCGGCATCGACGAGTCGCCCGAAATGCTCGCTCGTCTCCACGCCAAGGATGCACAACGACGGATTTCCTCCCACCTGGGCGACATGGCACGCGAACAGCCTCCGGGCCCCTTCGATCTCGTCTTCGCGTCGTACAACACGTTGTTCAATCTGGCGAGCTCGCCGCTGCAGGCAGAGTGCCTCGCCAACGCAGCTGCACGACTCACCGCAACGGGTCGTGTGGTCATCGACGCCTGCGTCATTGATCCGCAGGCACCGACCACCGGAGCCACGAGCGAACGGCGCGGTCCGTGGAAGCTGCAGACCAACAGCACCTACGAGCCAGCATCCGGCAACATCAGAGGCGTCACGGTCAGTACCCACGATGACGGGCGCATCGTGCGTCGGCCGTTTCACATCACCTATCAATCGCCCGAAGCCATCGATGCATCGTGTCACCGGGCGGGACTACGGCTCGTCTCCCGCTACTCATCGTGGCAAAAGGCACCGTTCGACGACTCCTCTTCGCGACATGTGAGCGTGTACGACAACGTACGCTGAACGTCGATGAGCAATATCACCGTGTCGCGCGACATCAAGGCCAGCGTCGACCATGTGTGGCATGTGGTTGAGCCGGTCGAGCGTCACGTCGACTGGATGGCGGATGCCGAGTCGATCGAGTTCACCACTGATCAGCGTCGAGGCGTCGGGACGCAGTTTCTCTGCAAAACCAAGGTTGGACCCATCCGACTCACCGACACGATGCGCATCACCCGCTGGGAACCCAACCGTGCGATGGGTGTCGAACACATCGGATTGGTCACCGGAAGTGGAGTGTTCACCCTCACTTCCCTCAGCGAACGCGTCACGCGATTCGAATGGACCGAGACACTGACGTTTCCCTGGTGGCTCGGTGGGCCGCTCGGAGCTTTCGTCGGCGGCAAATTGGTGCTGCGCGCCATTTGGCGAGGCAATCTGAAGCGGCTTGCGGCGCTATGCG
>JAFMJP010000127.1 GCA_017853375.1 Actinomycetota bacterium | reverse complement strand
CCTCCAACGGGGCGACCATGGTCATCGAGGCCACGGACAACACGAAGACTGTGTCGCTGGTGAGCGGAACGTCCACCCCGAACGTCGATTCCGGGTGCATCAAGTTGTCCTACAAGTGGACGTGCACCGTCGACAACACAAAGGGCAACCCGCAGACCTGGCACATCGCCGTCAGCTGACGGACTCAAGGGAGCAACCTCATCGAGGCCAGCTCCGGGGAAGTGAGCACCCCTGAGCTCCTTCTGTGCGGGCGTCGTTCCGGTGGTTCAGTGGTCGGTCCCATCGGCCGTTCCGAGGAGCTGACGCGCGGATCGAGAACGATGGCCGATGAGGATGCTTCCCCATCCGCGTATTCGGAGGGTGGTACGTTGCCGAAGTGGTGCTCAGAAGAATCAAGGGGACAGGCGTCGCGGCAATGGTCTGCACGTTGGTCCTGGGGTTCGTGTCGACCCCGGTGCATTCGGCGCCGCGTCCTTCATCGAGTCCGCGTCCGGCGCAGGTGGTGATCAAGGGACGATCGTGTCGGACTTTGTTCGCCACTGAGGGGACGACACTGATGTGCCTGCCGCGTGCGAAAGGCAAGGGACTGACATGGCAGAAGTATCCGGTGGAATCGGGGACCTGTGCCAAGGTCGGAGTTGTTGCGAAGCCCGCGGGAATGTACTGCAAGAAGTACGCAACCGGTTTCGCGCGCAAGTACGCGTCACCTCACTGGATTGCCGCACCGGGTCCGTTCCGGTACTTCACGGTCTACGGGAATTCGTGGCAACCCCGGTCGGGTCGGGAATGCGCGGTGCACAACACCGTTGTCGAATGGGAACTGTTCCAGGGCCAGTGGACGGGATACGCATCGTGTCTCCCGAATTCATCCGGCACAGCGTGGACCTGGCAGCAGAAGGCGCAGTTGAAGAAGACATGTGCCCGGGCTGGGGTCAAGTGGGGTGACTTGGTCTGTGGTGTCTTGGGTGGCAGGCGGGTGTGGACGAAGGCACCGAAGACTGCGTCCCCAACGAAGGCGACCATCGATGGTTTCGTTGAAGAGGCCAGGGCATTGTTCGGCCGGATCACCAGCATGGGTTGGGCCCATTTCAGTGATCAGTACCGCACTTACAACAATTCATCCATGGAGAATTTCTTCATGGGTCACGGGTTCTCCGGTTCGATCGTGGAGGAATTGCAGACGCGGGCGTTTCTCGGCGGAGTGACCATCAGGTGGGAGATGTTGACGTCATCGCCGGAACTCCTCGTTGCGTCATGGTCGGGTGGGCAGCGCTGCTTCTCGCTGCGCGAGATCGGGTCGTTTCGGGACATCGATGACGACATGGGCACGATGTACAACGGTTCACCAGTCGATGTGCCAGAGATCAGCTGTGATGCCTCAGAGGGGGCGATTCAGGCGAGGGCGCTCTCCGCGGTCACCGAGATCGATGAGGCGCTGTGGAGGACCGGCGACATCGCCACATGGCGAACGGCCGTATTCAACCTTGGGTCTTCGCCTGATCTGGTTGCACACGGTTGGAAGCCCTTGGGAAGGTTCTACTTAGAGGTTGATTTCGACGAATCAGGGCGTGTGGGAGTCTCGGCCGGCATGACCATGGACCGAACCACTACCCCTGCGACAGCAACATCGACCAGCTACCGGATAGGTCAGGTCTGTTACAGGGGTGGTCCGGTCGGCAACAGGAGTGCACTGACGGTGGTGATCTGTGCGTAGGCGAATTCTTCTCGCGCTCTCCGTGATCGCCATTTCCTGTGCTGCGATCACGGTTCTGGGCCAGTCGGGATCGGCCGCCAAGGTCCCGAACTTCGGGTATCCGGTTGCTGGAGCTAGATGCGCCGTGGCAAATGCGCTCGCGGTCAACACACCTGTCGCAGTCCGCTATGCCCGAGTTGCGTGTCTGCCTGGTCAATCCGGCGTACTGACATGGCAGCGCGAACCGACTGAACGGGGACGCTGCTCTGCCGAGGGAAGTGTGTGGGGGATCTACGCATGCACCGGCGGGAGATGGTCGTCGGCTGCGAAGACATTCTGCTGCTCGATGTCGGATGCGCTGATCGAGCTCAAACGTGTACTCGGTCTGGTGAATGCATCGTCCTCGGATGATCCCGCCGCACCGTCAGGATCGACGTTTCTCGAGAACCAGTACGTACGTTCTCCCGTTGACGAGGAGCTTCGCGACAGGCTCGCAACAGCGGGGATCCAGTTGTCGATGAAGAGTTCCGTGTATGTCCTCACGTCCGGCGCTGAGATGAATTGCGTGAGATGGGTTGACCCGTGGCCCAGTGGGCATTCCGGTGACCGCCCGGCGCGACCCGACGCAGTGAAGACCGTGCCTTGCCCGACAAGTGACATTTCGAAGATCTACTCACAGTTGGAGGCAATCGCGCTGGAAGCAGGCGCTTTGTACCACTCCGACAAGAATGCGTATCTCGCGCGTGTGCAGGAGTTCGCTGACCGGATAGAGGCCACCGGGTACGCGGGGCAGTTTCTGATCAATCACACCAGGTCATCCGACCCGGAAGACGTGACGCCGCTGTTCGCCGAGTTGACGTTCACCGTCACCGACAGCTTCAACTGCATGAAATATGTCCACAACAACGGATCCCCGTACCTGGACTTGACCATTCCGAAGTTCCTGTGTGAGTGAGTCGGTACCGCAAAACATGGTTGGCGCCCGTCAGCGCGTGAAATGATGAGCGGATGAGCACCAAGCCGCCAGTCTCCGTCTCAATCGAGGTCAATGCACCAGCCGAGACGGTGTGGGCAATGGTGACCGATCTCCCGCGCATGGGCGAGTGGTCACCCGAGAACCAGGGCGGCGAGTGGGCGAAGGGATCGAACGGACCGGCCGTCGGATCGGTGTTCAGGGGAACAAACAAGAACGGCAAGAGGCAATGGTCCACGTCCGTGAAGGTGAACGTGTGCGACGCACCGAGCAAGTTCTCGTTCGGCCTGATGCTGCTCGGCAAGAACTGGTGTGACTGGGTCTACGAGATCGAACCGACGTCGACGGGTTGCCGAGTGACGCACAGTTGGGTTGACCACCGCACGCCGTTCGCCGGCACGCTCGGCAAGTGGGCGAGCGGGGTCGCGGACCGCGCGTCTCACAACAAGGCGAACATGGAAGTCACGCTTGCGAACCTGAAGAAGGCCGCTGAGCAATAGCCGCCCCGGGAATCTCTTCGCCGGCGCTGTCGCGCCGCGCTGTTCCTATGCGAAGAATCCGCGGATGGCGGTTGCCATCTGCTCGCGGCACTTGGCGCCCGAGAGGATGACACCCACCATCGAGATTGACGTGTGGATGTGTCCGCGTGCGCGGATGTGGTTCACTTTCACTCCCGCACCGGCGAGTGCCGTCGCGTACGCGTCCCCTTCGTCCCGCAACGGGTCGAACTGTGCGGTGACGATCGTCGCCGGCGGCAGACCGGCGAGCGACGAGGCCCTCAACGGTGATGCCTTCGGGTCCGTCCGTTGCGTCTTGTCCGCGTACTGGTCCCAGAACCAGTTCATCAGCGAACGGGTGAGCATGTACCC
>JAFMJP010000032.1 GCA_017853375.1 Actinomycetota bacterium | reverse complement strand
TCATGATCGGAGTGATCGGAGCTGGGCTCGTTGGTACTCGCGTGGTGGAGCGACTCGTTGCCGCCGGTCAAGTACAAGTACTGGTGAGTGATACCAATCCAATCGCTGCCAGACGACTTGCCCAACGATATTCGGATACCAATCATCAGGTGGTGGCTGTTTCCACCAAAGCGATGCTCGATACCAACGTGGTCGTGCTCGCATGTCCTGCGCCTCATGCCAAAGCTGCACGTCGCCTGCTTGAGGCCGGAGTCGGAGTGGTGTCGTGCAGTGACGATGTCGAGGACACATTGTCACTCCTTGACCTGGATGCAATTGCTCGTCAGTCACGGCAGTCTTTGGTGGTTGGGGCATCGTCCTCACCTGGACTCTCTGGTCTGTTGGTCCGGATGCTGATGTCGCGGTTTGACGCAATTGACGAGGCTCATGTCGCAGTGCACGGCACAGCCGGTCCTGCATGTGCTCAACAACACCATCGTGCACTGGCACGACAATCCATCGGCTGGCATGACGGTGATTGGTTACGTCGTCCTGCCGGTAGCGGTCGCGAATTGTGTTGGTTTCCTGACCCAGTTGGCCCACGTGATTGCTACCGGGCAGAACTCGCGGATCCGATCGTGATGCACCATGGATTTCCCGAACTCACCCGGGTGACGGTGCGCGTGTCGGCAACGCGACGCGATCGCCTTACTGCACGTTTACCAATGCTCACCCCGCCGCACGCCGAGGGTGGAATAGGTGCAGTTCGGGTGGAAGTGCGAGGCTGGCGTCACGAATCTCGACACGTAGAGGTGATTGGCGTGTCTGATCGTGTTGCCCACATCGCAGGAACCATTGCGGCTGCAAGTGCCCGAGGTGTGGTTGCAGGCGGTTTCGCCAGTGGTGTCCGGGTGGTCGGCGATACCGACTCCCCGAACGAACGAATCTTGGATGCGGTGGTCGAGGCAGGGGTCCACTTACGTGAGTTCGTCGGTACATCATCGCATGAGTGAAGTGTGTGCCGGGGAACGGCAAATGGAGGTTCTGATGTCATGAGCACGCGCTTCGAGATTGACCCACCACCTTTGTTGCCTGGACGAATGGTGTCCATCCCTCAACGTGGAGAGTTCTTCATTCGCCAGAGCACACACAAGGATGCGACAGCTCCGGTGGTGCTGTTGATGCATGGTTGGACCGCGTCGAGCGACCTCAACTTCTTCACCGCATATCACGAATTGAGCGAGTTTGCGTCGGTCATTGGCATCGATCATCGTGGCCATGGACGTGGGTTGCGACCCGACGTGTCCTTCACCCTCGAAGATTGCGCAGATGATGCCGCTGCAGTGTGTGCGGCACTTGGTGTCCACCAGGTTGTTGCAGTTGGCTATTCCATGGGTGGTCCGATTGCAATGTTGTTGGCACGGCGTCATCCCACATTGGTGCGCGGTCTCGTTCTTGAAGCAACCGCACTTGAATGGCGAGGGAAAGCACGTGAACGTGCACAGTTTCGCGTCGGCCGACTACTCGGCCCGCTCACACGACGCTTCATTCGACCCAGTACCGTCCGGTTCGCATTTTCTCGCCGTATCACTCGTCGACATCCGTTGCGAACGCATCTTGGATGGATGATGTCCGAGTGGCGTCGCAACGACCCTTGGCATGTTGCACAGGCTGGTCGAGCAATCGCACGATTCGATGCCCGACCATGGGCTGGCACGTTGTCCACTTCTGCTTGCGTGGTACTCACCACCAACGATCAATTGGTTGCCCCATCAAAGCAACGAGCCCTTGCTGAGGCACTTCGGGCAAACGTCCTGCCACTCGAAGGCGATCATTTCGTCAATGTCATGAAGCCGACGGAGTTCAGCTCCGTCACGAGTCGTGCGGTGCGGGTGGTGCTGGGCGTTCCAGTAGCTGCTCCAACCGCTCGCTGAGCGCATCGAGCGATTCCCGTAATTCAGCAGTGGTCACCGTGTTGGAGAGGGCAAGGCGCACTGCAGCCAGCTCACGTGCCAAGTATTCCGCGTTCTCCTGCGTACGGGTTGCAACGGCTCGGTCATTTTCCAGAGCGTGACGGTCACGATCTTCCTGCCGATTCTGTGCCAGCAAGATGAGCGGAGCTGCATAGGCAGCCTGTACCGAGAACATCAGGTTCAACAAAATGAATGGGTACGGGTCCCAACGAAGTGAGATCGACACCACATTGATGGCGATCCATACCATCACCATGAACGTTTGAATTACGAGAAACCGCGCGGTTCCAAGGTTTCGTGCGACGGCTTCCGAGAAGCGACCAAACGCACCGGCTTCGTATGGCACGTTGAGCTTGCGTCGGTAGCGCGGATTGGCGAGGTCTTCACGGCGCTTCATGACATACCTCGCGGAGATGACCTATCGGCCGCGTTGATGGTGATCTGTTCGTGTCGCCAGTTGCTGGGAAGTGCACGGTCCAACACGTCGTCCACGGTGATGGCGCCGAGCAAGTGATTGCCCGCATCAACGACGGCCACCGACATGAGGTTGTAGGTAGCAAGGCGGATCATCACCTCTCGTTCCGCCAATGTGGGTGGAATGGTTGGCTCGTGCTGTAGACAATCCTTCAGTTTGGTCTGTGGAGGCTCACGAAGCAGTCGCTGGAAGTGCACCACACCCATGTAGCCACCAGTGGGTGGCTCGTGTGGTCCGTGAGTAACGAATACCTGTGCAGCGATCGATGCGTGGCGCTCCGGGTCGCGCACATGGGCGAGAGCCTCCGCGACGGTTGCTTCCGGTGAGAGCACGATCACCTCAGGCGTCATCAACGCACCGGCAGTGCCATCCGGCCAGGACAACAGCTGACGCATGGTGTCGGCATCATCTTCATCCATTGATTCCAACACCTGGGTTCGCTGCTCGGTCCCCATCTTGCCGAGAAGGTCCGCCAGGTCGTCAAATTCCATCTCGTCGAATACACCGTTGAGGCGATCAAGATCAAGACCCTCAATGAGACGAAGCTGTTCGTCCTCGGGAAGCTCTTCCAACACATCGGCCAAACGTTCGTCATCCATCGCAGCTGCGATCGTGCGACGTTGCTCTATGGGTAGTGAGGCAATGAAGGTGGCGACGTCACTGGGGTGCATGTTGCGCAATCGTGCAGCTTCAGCCGCCATAGGGGTGGAGGGTGCGAATAGTGCAGACACTTCCTGCCATTGCACCAATCGGAAGCTCGGGCGTGACAAGAGAAGTCCGCGCTTTGCGAGTCGTACCTTGCTGACATACCACACCGGATTGTGACCACCTTGATGTTGCAGTGCAACGTCCACGATCGTCTCATCACCGTGTTTCTTGTCGAAGACATCGGCGCCGAGGAGTCGCTCTCCTTCACGGGAACGAAACGGATTGAGATCGATGTCGTAGCTCTTGAGTCGTACTCCGGTGTTGTCGAGGGATGCCACTCTGGCTGCGGTGACAAAGATTCGCCGACGCTGACTGCTGGCAACGAACCCCAGCACACGTGGAGCTTCTTGCCCACGGCCCGGAACCACGACAATGTCGTCAATCTTGCCGATTGGCGCACCACCTGCATCCAAGAGCGGCAGCCGCATGATGCGGTAGGCGTAAACGAGGTCGGTCGTGGGTATCACGAGGCGAGGCTACCCAGAAGACGGCTCATGAACCTCGTAGTCTGCGAAATTTTTACACCAATGATCGGGGTCAATTGCGAAAATCGCTCAACATGAGCGCGACGTATTCGCGGAGATAGACGCTGGAATCTTGCAGCGCGTCAATGCGCGGGAACAACGATGCAACACCAATGTCTCTCCACGTGGTGTCGGTGATTTCGGGGTCCGATCCCACCATGCGGATGTTGTCGAAGAACCGAGAGAATTCGTGTTGTGCGCGTCGAAGATGAAAGTCCGAGGTCACGATGATCAACGGACTCGTGGGTTGGAGGAAGTCGGCTTCACTGGCCACTCTTGCATGCCCATTGGTATTCAGGGAGATTGCATCGATCACGATGGCCTCAGGCGGTACACCGAGGCGCTCAGCCTGGGCCCGCATGAGAAGACCTTGTCGATTCTGCGGTCTCAGGTCTTCCATTCCTGGTTGGGCTCCGGCCATTACGAGGGTTGCCGTGGGGAACTCCTGCCAGATCGAAACGGCACGATTGACACGTCGGGTGGTCTCCAGTCCCGAGGAGTCATCCTCCGGGCGATCGCCGAGTTCGAACCCGGCACTCAACACGTAGATGTAGTCAGGCGACCAGCCGTTTTCTGGCGGGGACTCGCTGATGAGCGGCTGCTCCAACAAAAAGGCACCACAGGGCATGCTCACGAACCACAGCGCAGCGAGTGCCGTGGTACCCACAATTGCACCCCATCGGCTGAGTTGCTTCTTTCGCCAGAGGGTGACCCACACACCCACTACGACCAACAACGGCAACCACAACGGCTCCACGAGATCACGCATCTCCTACAGGGTACGAATCATGCCCGTAGCATGAAGCGTCTCGACTTCGGGGACGTAGCTCAGCTGGCTAGAGCACCTGCTTTGCAAGCAGGGGGTCGTGGGTTCGAGTCCCATCGTCTCCACAACATGAGTTCCGTCGTGTTGCTGCTTTCCTGTCGCGATCGAGCAGGAATCGTCGCCGGAGTGTCGGGCTGGGTTGCCTCCATCGGCGGGAACATCATCGACGCCCAACAACACACCGACGCACAAGACGGCATGTTCTTTCAGCGTGTTCAGTTCACACCACCGGACGGAGTGGATCTTGATGATCTCGAGCAACGATTTGCAGTCATTGCACGTGAGCTTGGCCTTGACTACCGATTTTGTGCGTTGCCATACCGACCCCGTACCGCAATCCTGGTGTCAAAGCATCTGCATTGTTTGAGCGATCTCCTGAGTCGCGCGCATCTGCACGACCTTCCCATCGACGTACATGCGGTGATCTCCAATCACCCAGATGCACAAGAGATCAGTGACATGTATCGCCAACGGTTCGTCCATCTCCCTGCTGGCGCCCAGCATGAGGGGCGAGCAGACCAGGAGCGACAACTCGCATCATTACTGGATTCACTGTCGATAGATCTCGTCATTCTTGCGCGGTACATGTTGGTGCTTCCCAAGAGCATCGTGGATGCGTGGTACCCCAACATGATCAACATCCATCATTCGTTCCTTCCGTCATTCGTGGGAGCAAACCCCTATCGCCAAGCCCACGACCGCGGGGTGAAGATCATTGGTGCAACAGCGCACTACGTGTCCGAGGTATTGGATGAAGGACCCATCATCGCCCAAGATGTCGTTCGTGTGTCACACCGCGACGATGTGCAAGAACTCAGCCGCCGGGGTCGCGATCTCGAAACAGTCGTCCTGGCGAACGCCGTTCGTGCACACGTGGAACACCGAGTTCTCGTGGTGGGTAACCGAACCGTCGTATTCGAGTGAATCGAGTTCGTGGAAGTCGATCTAGATCGACTTCCACTCCCAGGTGACACGTGCACCAATACGAGCCTGCGCGAGGCGATCGACGTCCGACGGAGGCACCACTCCAACAACCGGATATCCGCCGGTAGTCGGATGGTCGGCCACCATCACCACCAATTCGTTGGCGGGCGTGAGTTGGACTGCGCCACGCACGAGAGGAAACGAGTGCATATCGTCGGTGAATTGATGTTGCAACGTTGGTCCCACGAGTCGCACTCCAACACGGTTCGGTTCTGCAGAAACCGTCCACACGTGATGAAGGATTCGTTCTCGATCGTCAAGATGAAGAATGTCGCCATGCGGACCTGTCGTGATTCCCACACGGTCGGTATCACGCGGCATCATCGGCGCATCCACGCCGAGGGGGTTTCCGTATGTCGTACCGATCCGTAACTCTCCTCCGGCGATGAGCGGTAATGGCACGATGTTGCCCAAAGTGTCGTGAGAACGTGAGCCGAGAAGTGCTGGTCCTTGGATTCCACCCGCAACACCGAGGTAGGTAAACACCCCGCGACGCACATTGGAAACACGCAACAGACTCCCCGTACGCATGACCGTCGGTTGACAATGGGGAATGACCCGGTCGTCGAGCTCGGCATCGCACTCGGATCCGGTGAGCACGACAAAAGTGTCCGCAGTGGCTCGTACCGCCAGTCCTCCGGCAGTTTCCAGTACTGCAGCTTGTGGCGGGTTTCCCACCAGTCGATTGGCAAGTTGGAATGATGTCCGATCCGCTGCACCAGAGTGTGAAACTCCGAGGTGGGCCCAGCCGCTGCGCCCGTGGTCCTGCACGGTGGTGAGACCCACCCGTTCGATGAGGAGCGTCATGCGAGTTCCACGAATCTCACCCGCATTCCTGGCTGCAACGTCGCGGGTGGGCGGCGATTGATGTCCCACAGTTCGTGAGTGGTGGTACCGAGCAAGTGCCAGCCACCAGGTGACTCCCGCGGATATACGGCGGAATAGTGGGCAGCAATCGCCACCGAACCCGCCGATACTCGCGCACGTGGCGTGGTTCGACGTGGAAGCACCAATGCCGCTGGAAGTCCCGTGAGGTAGGCAAATCCTGGGGCGAATCCACAGAACTCGACGACGAAGTCTGCAGCGGTGTGGAGTGCGACGACTTCACCTGTCGTCAAACCGCACTGCTTGGCAACCGAGTCGAGATCGTCACCGTCGTAGCGAACGGCGATTTCCGTGACCTCCCGCGAGTCACTCGGGTAGGACAGCTGCTCTTGGAACGACACGTCGCGCAGAATGTCCCGAATTGATTCTCCGTCAGCCGCTCCGTGGATCACCACCACACTGCGCGCACCAACGACTACGTCGGTAACCGCGACATTGGCGATCGCGGATGCGTGCAGGATCATCTCACGCGCACGCGCAGACTGGCCCGAAGCGAGGCAGTCCAACATGCTCGCTTCAGCACCGTAAGGGCGCACCTGGGGTTGATCAGGGGTATGAGAGGGGAAATCATCTGAGGGTTCAAATGGCACCGATGGTCACCCGCTCACTCGTGAGTGCATCACGTACTGCATTCAAAAGATGTACAGCACCAGGTGTGTCGCTGTGTACACAGATGGTGTCGCACTCCATACGAATGGTCGCACCATCAACGCATTCAACGACTCCGTTGCGGATCAACCGCGCAACGCGAGTCCTTACATCACCTGCGTCGGTGATCAAGGCATCTGGTCGCGAACGTGGCACGAGTTCACCTCCGGCAAGATATCCACGATCAGCGAACCACTCGCGGATGAAACGTACGCCACGTTCGACTGCGAGTTCTTCCGTAGCCGAGTTGGGTAGTCCGAACAGTGGGACCCCATGGTGACGGGCGAGGTCAACCACAACACTGCCGTGCACGACGTCGCGAACGATCGTGTTGTAGAGAGCGCCGTGTGGCTTGACGTATGACACCCGTGTGCCATGGCGACGTGCAACTTCATCCAATGCCGCGTATTGATGGCGCAACGTGCTCGCAAGGGAGGTTGGATCGAGGTGCATGCGAACCCGACCAAAGTTCTGCCGGTCCGGGTACGACACCTGCGCACCTATCGTCACGCCCAAGTGTGCCGCCCGTTCACACACGGCATGCATCGAAACGTCATCACCAGCGTGGCCACCACATGCAACGTTCGCGCTGGTAATCAGACCCATGAGCAGAGGCTCATGACTATCCACCCACGGTTGGGCGGTTTCCCCAAGGTCGCAGTTCACGTCCATTCGCCGAGTCACACCAAGCATCCTGCCTGCGAATGGCTCGGCTTGCTGAACTTGCCCAGTCGTGCGCAATACTGAAGAGACCACCAAAAGGAGTCCCATGTCCACCGCAGTCATCGTTGATGCCGTTCGTACCCCGCTCGGGAAGCGCAATGGTCGTTTGAAGAATTGGCACCCAGTCGATTTGGCTGCGGAGATGTTGAGTGCGCTGACCACTCGTAACGACATCGACCCCGCACTCATCGACGATGTGGTGATGGGTTGTGTCATGCAAGTAGGCGAGCAGGGTCTCAACATCGCTCGCAATGCCGTGCTTGCTGCCGGCTGGCCAGAATCGGTACCGGGAACTACGGTCGACCGTCAGTGTGGTTCAAGTCAGCAAGCCGCTCACTTTGCCGCTCAGGGTGTCATCGCCGGCGCCTATGACGCAGTGGTGGCCAATGGCGTGGAGGTGATGACTCGTGTTCCGATGGGTGCATCGATTGCCGAGGGCAAATTCGGTTTCCCCATGGGACCCCGTGTGCAAGAGCGCTACAAGAGCGAGGGTGGGTTGGTGAATCAGGGAATCTCCGCCGAACTCATTGCCGAGAAGTGGAAGCTCTCCAGAGAGGATCTCGATGCTTTCGGGCTTCGATCGCAGCAGTATGCGGCTCGTGCCACCAAAGAAGGTCGCTTCCAGAACGAAATCGTGCCAGTACTGGATTCAGAGGGTGTGATGATGTCCACCGATGAAGGGATCCGTGAAACCTCGCTGGAGAAGTTGGCATCGCTCAAGCCGTCGTTCCGTCCGGTGGAGGAGGGCGGTCGCGTTACTGCAGGAAACTCGTCGCAAATCACCGACGGTTCCTCGGCGTTACTCATCATGAGTGAAGAGAAGGCCAAGAAGCTCGGCTTGAAGCCACGCGCACGATTCGTGAGCTTTGCGCTTGCTGCGGAGAATCCTCGCTATATGTTGACCGCCCCGATTCCTGCCACCAAGAAGGTGTTGGAGCGTGCCAACTTGACGATGGATGACATCGACCTCGTGGAGATCAACGAGGCGTTCGCCGCCGTGGTGTTGGCGTGGGCCAAGGAATTGCATCCCGACATGGAGAAGGTGAACGTGAATGGTGGGGCCATTGCGCTGGGTCACCCACTCGGCGCATCAGGCGCTCGTCTCACTTGCACGTTGCTCAACGAGTTGGAGCGAACGGGCGGTCGTTATGGTTTGCAGACGATGTGTGAGGGTGGTGGCTTGGCCAACGCATTCATCATCGAACGGCTGTAACCCAGAGCTCCCTCGAAATGTTCGACACGATCGTCTGGGTGGCGATCGGGCTGTTGCTCGTGTGGCTCATCTGGAAGGTGGGTCTCGGCATGCTGCGCAGCATGACCAGCTCACTCCCACCGCCACCGCCGGCAGGTGAGATGCGGCGTATCAACGTGCGGTATCGGTGCTCTGTGTGCGGTGTGGAGCTACGACTCACTATGGCGCCGGATCAGGACCCACCACCGCCACGACATTGTCTGGAAGATATGGAGCTGGTTGCCCCGGTGGATTAGCGGTACTTGGTGGCGGTAAACAATCCGCCCAGCACCATGCTGAGACCAGCAAAGAGGTACCAGTTGCTACGACCACCTGGCACGAAGCCCAAGTAGTAGAACAAAATCACCAACGCCCCAACGGCGAGCAGGGCGAACATGAGGATTGGTACCCAGCGCGGACTTTCCTTCACGGTCACCGGCACGGGTGGCGTATATCGGGTTGTTGCGGGGGGAGTGGTGCGTCCGCCAGTGTGTCGTTTCTTCGGTGCCATGGGCAAGCTTCAGTGTAGAGGGCTGCAGGAGGTGCATACCTCCTTGATTGTTGGCAGGCTACTTGGGTGAATCTGCGTCGCATCTTGGTGGTGGACAACTACGACAGTTTCGTCTACAACCTCGTGCAGTATCTCGGAGAGTTGGGTAGCGAGCCGTTGGTGGTTCGAAACGATACGCACTCCGTCGATGAACTCATGCAATTGGAATGCGATGCAATCCTCATCTCGCCGGGGCCTGGCCGACCCGAAGAGGCTGGCGTGACCTGCGAGTTGATTCGGGCTGCCGCAGGGCGAGTGCCATTGCTGGGTGTGTGCCTTGGCCATCAGGCAATCGGTCATGTATTTGGTGCGTCGGTGGTTCGGGCTCCCGAACTTCGACACGGAAAGACATCTCACATCACGCACGACGGTGCGGGAGTGTTTGCGTCGTTGCCCTCACCACTGGAAGTAACTCGGTACCACTCGCTGGTGATCGACACGGCCTCGATACCAAGCGACCTTGTGGTGACGGCAACTGCGAGCGACGGCACCGTGATGGGCGTTCGTCACCGAAAATACGAGATTGAAGGCCTGCAGTTTCACCCAGAGAGCATTCTCACGCAACACGGACATACCATGCTGCAGAATTTCTTGTCACGCAGGAATGAGCGGACGCTGCTCGCGAAGACTTAGGGAAGGGTCGTGGTGGTGTCGGATCGACCGATGGTGAGGGCGATCTCGCTGCCCGGAGTTGCGGCGGTGCCGGCCACCACACTTTGTGCCACGACCTTGCCGTTCAGGGCGTCGCCCGGGGGAAGCACCTGTTCGGTGAGCGTCACCTGCAAACCAAGTGCGGTGAGCTGTGTTGCGCTGGTGGTGCCATCCTGACCAATGACGTTCGGCACTGTGATCAGTGATTTACCGCTGGACACGTACAGCGTGATTGGGCTTCCCGGCGCCACTGCGGTATCGCCGAGCGGCTCGCTCCGAACAACTCGACCCACCTCGATCACGTCGCTCGCCTCGGCCACCACCGTGACAACGAAATTGAGCGGCAGCGCAGTGAGCAATTTGGTTGCAGCAACTTGTTCATCGCCGATCACATCGGGGACTCGAACCGTGTTGGTCCCTCCGGAGACATCCACGGTGACAACCGAGTTCGGACGAGCACCCAGTCCAGCGGTGGGAGTCTGCAAAAGAATTTGATTGGCGGGTATATCTACGGATGCGACGAACTTGTCCACCACGAGTCGCAGACCGGACTGCTTGAGCACATCGGTGGCTTCTTGTACGGATAGCCCGATCAAATTCGGCACCACCACGGGCACGAATCCCGGGTTGTAGACGAGAATGACGTTTTCTCCTTGGCGTGCCATGGTGTCGGCGGTGGGTGACTGCTCGTAGACGATGTCGTTACTGGCGTTTTCTCGCACCTTGGGGTCCTCAATGGGGGTGAGACCAAGGTCAAGCAGCAAACTCTTGGCTTCTTCGATATTGAGTCCAATCACGTTTGGTACCGCAATGTTGGCACCGGCACTCTCGTCGGTGAGTGCGCGAAAACCAAAGATTGCAACTGCGATGAGTGCAATCACCGACACCACCGAACCAAACAACCAAACAGCAGTGCGACGGGGCACCACTTCGTCGTATGGCGGATAGTCGCCTCCGCGACGAGTGCTGCTGGGAGCACCAAGTCCTCGTCCACCCGTTGATGGCAACACGGTGGTGGGTTGTGTGTCGTACGTTTCATCCGTGGCGTCGGTGTCGACGACGGGTAACTGAGTGGTCGCCCCGGCGTCGACGCTTGCTGCTCGTTCGTCGAGCAACGCCAACACTTCCTTGCCATCCACGAAGCGACGCAAGTCGTCGGCGAGTGCCAGCGCAGTGGGGTAGCGCCGTTCGCGGTCTTTTGCCAAGCATTTCATCACGATGGCACTGAAGGCTGGAGACACTTCCGGGTTCTTGGTACGCAGTGGTACGGGTGCATCATGTACTTGCTTGTATGCGATGGCGATGGCGTTCTCTCCGGTGAATGGTGGCTCGCCCGCCAACATTTCGTACATGATGACACCAAGTGAATAGAGGTCGGAACGTGGGTCGGGCTGTGCACCCTGGGCTTGTTCTGGCGAGAAATACGTGGCAGTACCCATCACGGCGCCAGTTTGCGTGAGTCCTTGTTCGACGGCTGCACCGATGGCCCGTGCAATACCGAAATCAGCAACCTTGACATGCCCCGTTGCGCTCACGATCACGTTTGCCGGTTTGATGTCACGATGTGCAACTCCGGCCGTATGGGCGGATGACAATGCCGCGGCAATGTCGAGAGCGATATCGCACGCTTGGAGCACGCTCAAACGTTCGTGCTTCTGCAGGATGTCGGCAAGGGTTCGACCTTGCACGTACTCCATTGCTATGTAGTACGTCGTATCGACTTGTCCCCAGTCGTACACCCCGACGATGTTGGGGTGATTCAGCGACGCAGCCGACATTGCCTCGCGACGAAAGCGCTCTACGAACAATGGATCCTTGGCGTACTCGGCGAACAAGATTTTCACTGCAACCGGGCGGTCAAGGAGGCGATCGCGCGCGACGAACACCTCGGCCATCCCGCCACGACCAATGCGACGACCCAGTTCGTACCGCGCGTTGATGACTACTGGTTCATTCATTGGTCACTACTGCCTTCTGACTGAGCAGCCACAACATCACGAATGGAATTCACATAGGCCTCGGCGCGTGCCAACGAGGTGTAGGTGGGTTTGTTGTCGATGTCCTCTGCAAGCGAGGGGAATACATCTTGACGCTCGACACCGCTATCTACAGCGACCGTCGGTCGGAACCAGAGAATCTGTTCTGGTCGACCTTTGAAGACCGCGAGATGAGCAGTTTCAGTTCGACCATCGAAACCCACGTAGTAGCCACCACGTGCGTACCAGCCGACGGCTGCGATTGGGCCTCCGGCCAGCAACACCAGCACTGCAGCGACAACCAGTATTCGTTTGCGTCGTGACGTCGCGGCGGACGATGGTGCAACAGGAGACGTTGGAATTGGGGTTGCCACGCGTTCCACAACGTCCACTACAACCACGGTGACGTTGTCACGCCCACCATTGGCATTTGCCGTTGTCACCAGTTGCTCGGCTGCCTGCTGCGGGTTCGGGCAAGAGCGCAGGATGAGTTCGATCTGTGTGTCGTCAACCTCGTCGACAAGACCGTCGCTGCACAGCACGTAACGATCTCCCAACACCATCGGCAGCGTCCACGAATCCGCATTCACATCACCCTCAATGCCGAGTGCGCGCGTCACGATGTTTCGCCGTGGATGAACTCGGGCTTCGTCGGCCGTAATCAAACCTTCGGTGAGGAGCTCTTGTACGTAGGAGTGATCGGCACTCACTTGTCTGAGTTCGCCGCCGCGAAGCAGATATGCCCGAGAGTCACCGACGTTGGTCACCACCACACGTTGCGGTTCGCTGCTCGTGGCAGGAAGTGGTGCCAAGGCCGTGAGGGTGGTTCCCATGCCACGCTGTTCACTCGTGCCGCCACTGGCCTCGTGGATGGCACTATTCGCTGCGTTGACTGCTTCAACGACTGACTCGGCAGACACAAACCCGCCGATAGCAGCCTCTCTCATGCCGGCAACTGCCAGTGCGCTCGCCACTTCACCGGCATTGTGACCGCCCATTCCGTCGGCAACGACGAAGACATGTTCTTCGGCGGCAAAGGAATCCTCATTTTGCTGGCGAAGCATTCCCACGTGCGATGCTGCACCCCACACCAGTTTCATGAGAACTTCTCCGATGTTCGATGACTCACGAAATCTCGAACGTCACCCTGATTGCGCCAAGCATGATGACGTCTCCATTGGCCAGCATTTGCTCACCTTCCACTCGGACACCGTTCAGCTTGGTGCCGTTCGTGCTGCCGAGATCACGCAGGGTCCATCCATTCGGCCGGCGACGTAGTTGCACGTGTTCTCGACTCACGTTGGTGTCGCGAATGGTGATGGTGCAGTCACTCTGACGACCGATGGTCACTCGTTCGGTGTCCAATATGTGTCGGGTGCCGTCTTCGAGCACGATGGCCGAGGTGATTGCTCCCGCGATGGCGGAAGCCATGGATGCCGCGATTGGTGTCACGACCACTGCTTCTTCACCGGAAAGACCAGGAGTTGCGGGCTGTTCCTTCGTGTGCACGAGTGATGGCAATACCGTCACGTTGCCAGGCCGTATGTCATCGCTGCATCGAAACACCACCAATGCCGGTTCGCTGAGGTGGTACGACTCACGTTCGCTGTGTTGGGTTATGACTTCGGCCAGCTCGCGGATGAGATCATGTTCAACTCCGTCGAATGCCGCGCGATCCTTGGAGTTCAGGATCACGGTGTAGGCGTGTGGGATGCTTCTCGTGTCGTCGGCAACTTGGGCATCAACCACGCCAAGGAGACGGCGACCCAATTCAATTGGGCGAATCGATGTGTCATATGCCCGCAACGCCACGAATTCAGTGTACGGCTGGGGTCGTTGAACGATCGGTGATGTTGCCGAGATGTCTACATGCGCTCACGCGGCTCACATCACGTAGCGTCGTTGCTGGTGCGAAAAGAGCGACGACACGAGCGTGACGAGCGTGCCTCTCACTCCCTCTCACCTGTAGATCGAGTTCTCGTACAGCGTCGAGTTCTCAGAGTGTTGATCGGCGGGCAGGTGGTCGGTGCTGCGGCACTCGGTTCTTCCGTCACCATCGGAGCTTTCGTCGTGCAGGACATACTCGGTGATGACACTCCGTTTGGCGGAGTCGCCACTGCCACCGTCACGATGGGCACGGCATTCATGTCCCAAGTACTTGCGCGCATCATGATTCGTCGCGGTCGTCGTGGTGGTCTACAAACGGGTTACCTATTGGCAGCACTTGGTGGTGTGATTGCAATGTTCGGTGTTGAACGTGGATCACTGTGGTGGTTTCTGTCGGGACTCTTCCTTTTTGGTAATGGTCAAGCTGCAAATCTGCTCGCTCGCTATGCGGCCACCGACTTGGCGGAACCCGCCGAGCGTTCGTCAGCGATGAGCTACGTGGTCTTTGCCTCCACGTTCGGGGCGGTCTTTGGTCCTCTGCTCATTCGACCGTTTCAGTGGGCAGGGGAATCGTGGTTTGGCCTGGCTCCCTACAGCGGACCATGGTTGGCGTCGTCGGTGTTTCTTTCGTTGGCTGCCCTCAACACGGCGATTCGACTTCGTCCGGACCCCCTTGTGTTGAGCGGTGGAACTCTGGTTGCCCCTGTGCAAATCGGCGTGGTTGATGCCGTTCGCGCGATCATCTCTACGGGCACCGGCCGTTTGGCGCTGACCGCGATGGTGGTTTCACAAGTCACGATGGTGGCGGTGATGACCATGACGCCGGTGCATTTGCGACTTCATGGACACGAAGATGTATCGCCGTATGTGGTGTCGCTCCACATCGCAGGAATGTTTGCGTTCAGTCCGTTGGTAGGAAGATACTCCGATCGCTTCGGGCGCGTGAATGCAATCGCTGTATCGGCGCTGCTCCTCGTGATTGCGAGTGCAATGTCGGCACTCTCAGGAGAGGGTGACATCATGTTGTTCCCCTCATTGTGGCTGCTTGGGATCGGCTGGAACTTCGGCTTGATTGGTGGTTCGAGTTTGTTGGTGGAATCGCTCGATGAGTCGGTGCGGGTGCGGGTGCAAGGAACGGCAGATCTGTTGATGAGTTTCTGCGGTGGTCTTGCCGGTTTTTCATCGGGGTTCATTCGCCGTGCGGTCGGTTTCCACCTCTTGTCCGCTGGCTCATTGGTCTTGGCAGGTGTCTTGTTGGTGTACGTTGTCGCGGGGTCTGGTCACGTGCGCCCCACCGTGGCGGGACTTCTACGTCCTCGCTAGCGTGGGAGCGATTCACTCGGGCGAGTGGCGAAATGGCAGACGCGCTGGCTTCAGGTGCCAGTGTTCGCAAGGACGTGGGGGTTCAAGTCCCCCCTCGCCCACAAGATGAAGGACGCATCGTGACCACATCCGAACCTTCAAAAACGCTGACGCAACGGCTGTCGTCTCGCGATGCCACCGTTGGCGTATTGGGTTTGGGG
>JAFMJP010000031.1 GCA_017853375.1 Actinomycetota bacterium | reverse complement strand
GGCTCAGCTCGCCGTACGACACCGTGCACTCCATGATCCAGGCAAGCTGCGAATGCTGCGGCAAATGGCTCTGTACGAACACCGTGGCAACTTCGGGATCGAGACCCACGGCAAAGAGCATCGCCGCCAATGAGAGCGTGTTGTCACCCAGCACTTTGGGGGCTTCCGTGACGGTCAACGCGTGCAGATCGACGATGCCGTGGAACACGTCGTTTTCGTGCTGACCGCTCACCCAGTTGCGCAGAGCGCCGAGGTAGTTGCCGAGATGCACTTCGCCCGTCGGTTGAATGCACGACAGCACACGAGCCACAATCCCAAGTTACTCGTGCACGCAGCGGTACCCTCGTATGAATGCCGTACGCGGTGTCCACCCCCGTCTTCGAGGGTCCATTCGACTTGCTCCTGCACCTCATCCTGCAGGAGGAGGTGGACATTCACGAGGTGTCACTGAGCCGGATCGTCGAGGCGTATCTGGCCGAATTGGAGAAGATGAAGTCACTCGATTTGGAAGTGGCAACGGAGTTCGTCTTGATTGCCGCCACGTTGATCGATTTGAAAACGCGCCGTTTGCTGCCCACCGGCGACGATGGCGATCTCGACGAAGAATTGGCCTTGTGGGAAGAGCGCGACATACTCCTGGCGCGTCTCCTTGATTGCAAGACGTTCAAGGATGTGGCAACGGTGATGCACGACCTCATCGAACGAGCCGAGCTGTCGCAGCCGCGTATGGCGGGTCCGGATGAACGCTTCGAATCACTGATGCCGGATTTGTTGGAAGGTGTCACTCCGCTTCGACTGCAACGCGCATTCTTTCGGGCCACCGAGCCCAAGGCGCCGGTATCGATCGACCTCTTTCACGTGGCGCCGATTCGGGCGAGCGTGGCGGATGCCCTGGAGGAGCTGGTGGGAATCCTGCCGACGAGCGGACCAACCTCGTTTCGCACGCTGATTGCCGGCATTACCGACCGCATCGAGGTGGTGGTGCGCTTCCTTGCGCTGCTCGAGCTGTTCAAGCAGGGTCGTATCGACCTGGTGCAGGCCGAGCGATTCGGGGACATCGCAGTGGTGTGGAATCCCGATGCACTGGCCGATGAATTGGGAGCAATCGACAACTATGACGGCTGAAAGGTAACCCATGACTCGTGTGACGGAAGGGGATCTCAACCCGGACATCGTGAAGGCGCTCGAGGCGATCCTGCTCGTGGCAGTGGAGCCCGTGACCGTGAAGCTCTTGGCACAGGTATTGGAGCAACCAGCTTCGGTGGTCGAGGTGCTGTGCAATCGATTGGCCACGACGTACGACGAAGCCGGACACGGATTCCAACTGGTACAAGTCGCCGGCGGATTCCGACTGCAGAGTCGAGCCGAAGTGGCACCGTACGTGGAGAAGTTCATCCTCGATGGTCAGCAGGCACGAATCTCGTCGGCGGCACTCGAGACCCTTGCCATCATCGCCTACAAGCAACCGATTTCGCGAACACAGATCTCGGCGATACGTGGCGTAGATCCCGAGTCGGTGATTCGTACGCTGCAAGCCCGCGGCTACATCACGGAGATGGCGCGTGACGACGGTCCGGGATTGGCAGTGATGTACGGGACGACTCCTCTCTTTCTCGAGCGCTTGGGACTGAACTCGCTGGAAGACATGCCGCCCATCAGCGATTTCGTTCCGGACGCCGGCGTCGTCGAAGCGCTGGAGGCCGGTCTGCGCGTGGTGCCCGACACGACCACGTGAGCATCTCCGACGAACACTCGGGGGAGCGTTTGCAGAAGATCCTCGCACAGCGCGGATTCGGGAGCCGTCGAGTATGCGAAGAGATCATTGCGGAAGGTCGTGTCACGGTCAACGGCGAAGTTGCCGTATTGGGGCGTCGTGTGAACGTGGATGTCGACATCGTCGCGGTTGACGGCAACCCGGTTGGCGTTCGACCCGATTTGGTGTACTACTTGCTGCACAAGCCGTACAACGTGATCACCACCGCCAAAGACACCCACGACCGTGTGACGGTGGTGGACTTGGTGCCGAGCGAGCCGCGCGTGCATCCCGTTGGGAGGTTGGACCTCGACTCCGAGGGTCTCATCTTGTTGACCAACGACGGGGAGTTGACGCATCACCTCACGCATCCCAGTTTCGGCGTGGAGAAAGAGTATTTGGTGCACGTGCGAAGTGGGTCGGAGGGGGTTCCCGAGTCCGCGCTGAACAAGTTGCGCAACGGCGTGCAACTCGACGATGGGGTGACTTCGCCTGCGAAAGTCGGTCAGGTACAGCCAGGTGTGCTGCGCATCGTGATTCATGAGGGGCGTCATCGGCAAGTTCGACGAATGTGCGACGCGGTAGGGCACGAGGTGAATCGGTTGGTGCGTACGCGAATCGGTCCGATCACCGACACCACGTTGAAACCCGGGGAGTGGCGACACCTCACGACGGCGGAAGTTCGAGCGCTCGGCGAACGGTAGTCCTGCCGTCGGCGGGTGATTGCTCGCCGTACGCTGAAGAGCCGTGACGCGACGCGCAAACGTGCTCGGTATGGGCCTCATTGGCGGTTCGGTAGCGGCAGCGCTTCGCGTGAACGGCTGGCGCGTCACCGGATCCGACGGAAATCCCGAGCGGGAACAACAAGCCTTGTCAAAGGGTTTGCTCGACGCGGTGGGCGTGGACGCTGACGCCGAACTTTCATTCGTGGCCACCCCTGTCTCGCACGTTGCTGTCGGGGTTCGACACATGCTGGCATCAACCGCCGGTGTCGTCACCGATGTCGGCTCCGTGAAAGCACCGATCGTCAGTGCAATTTCCGATCCACGATTCATCGGTGGGCACCCCATGGCGGGGAGCGAGCTCCAGGGTCTCGATGGAGCCGATGCCGACATGTTTCGTGGCGCCGTGTGGGTGCTGACACCAACCGCCACCACCAGTGACGTCACGTTCGAATTGGTCGCCGAAGTTGTGCGACAACTGGGTGGTGACATGTTGGCCATTCCGGCAGAGCGTCACGATCAACTCGTGGCCGTCACCAGCCACCTACCGCATTTGGCCGCTGCAACCTTGCTCTCTCTTGCGCGTTCGCGTGCCGACGATCATGCCGCGGTGATGCGTTTGGCGGCAGGCGGGTTTCGTGACATGACTCGCGTCGCAAGTGGTCATCCGGCAATCTGGCTGGACATCTGTCGGGAGAACCAACCTGCAATCGTCGAAGCCATCGATGCCATGATCGACGGTCTCGCCGAAATGCGAAGCATCGTGAGCGAAACCAACTCCGACGCATTGTTGCAGCGGCTCAACGAAGCTCGGTCGGTTCGAGCCAATTTGCCCGGACGTGTTCGCGAACTCAACGACGTCTGTGAAGTGCGAATTCCCATTCCCGATCGTGCAGGTGCTGCAGCAGAGGTGTTCACATTGGCCGCAGAGCTTGGTGTCAACACCGCGAACTTCGAAGTGGCGCACTCCGTCGAGGGTGATCGTGGCGTGCTCGTGATGGTCGTCGACGTCTCGTCGGTGGACGTGTTCCGAGGTGGACTCATCGCCCGCGGCTTCAAGCCCGCCATCACGCGGGTGGTGTGAGCCCGTGTCACGGGACACCTTCGCAAGAGTTCGTACGCCGTTGCGCGGCACGGTGACGGTCCCGGGCTCCAAGTCGGTCAGCAATCGTGCACTGGTATGTGCGGCGTTGAGTCCACAACCCGGCTCGGTAGAAGGGATAGCTGAGGGCGACGACACCCTGCGCATGGTGGCGGGACTCAAGGTGCTGGGTGCACGGCTCGATGCTGCCGGCGGGTCGGTGCGGATCGAGTCGGCGATTCAACGCAATGCACGCGGCCCGGTAACGATCGATGCCGGTTTGGCGGGTACGACATCGCGATTCCTCACCGCGGTTGCAGCGGTATGCGAACGAGAGACGGTGATCACCGGTGCGGCCTCATTGCAGCGGCGTCCCATGGGAGAATTGCACCAGCTGCTTCGTGCGATGGGTGCCACGGTGACGAGTGCGCAGGATGGCTGCCTCCCGGTTACGGTGTCGCGCGGCGCGATGAATGTCGCGGACGTTCATCGCTTGGAGGCACGCGGCGATGTGTCGAGTCAGTTCATCTCCGGAATCATGATGATTGCGCCATTGTGTGGCGGAGTGGAGTTGTGCCTCACGGGTTCGGTGGTGAGTGCTGGCTACATCGAGATGACTGCACGCGTGATGCGCAGCTTTGGGGCAACGGTACGAGTCGACCGCGATGCTCGCGGTCTCACCGTCGTGGTCGATGCCGGTGAGTATCACGGCACACGGTTCCACGTTGACGCGGATTGGTCCTCGTCCAGCTATCCCTTCGCCGCAATCGCGCTGACGGGCGGGGAGGTGCTGGTGCCTGGTTTGCGAACCTCCTCGTCGCAACCCGAGGTGGTGTTTGCGGATGTGCTCGAACGCATGGGATGCAGGGTGCACGCCGATTCTGCCGGAGTACGCGTGTCGCGTGAACCACATCAGCCACTGCGCGGAGTCGATGTCGACATGTCGGAGATCAGCGATCTCGTCCCTACCTTGGCGGTGATCGGTGCGTGCGCCGAGGGAACGACCCGAATTCGCGGTGTCGGCTTCATACGCGCCAAGGAAAGCGACCGTCTCGGAGATCTGGCGAACGAGCTCGCCAAGTGCGGTGTCAACGTATCGGTGGAGGACGACGGTCTCACGATTCATGGTGCTTCCTTGCGTACGGCCATCGTTGATACGCACCATGATCACCGTTTGGCAATGTCGCTCGCGCTGCTGTCGCTGCGTCAGGAAGGCATCGTTGTCGATGACGCCGAAGTAGTCGCGAAGTCGTGGCCGTCGTATTGGACGGCCATGCGGAGCGGCCTGGCTCTCGCGTAACAAGCCGGTGGCGTAGCCGACCCTTAGAGGCGGGAGATGTCGAGGTTGCGGCGTTTGGGGGCGAACTTGGGGGCACTGACACCGTGTTTTTCCAGTAGTCGCACCACGAGCCAGCGATAGCCGATGTACGGCTCGAGTGTCGCCAACATTTCTTCGTCGGTACCGCGCGGGGTCCCGGTCAACGCCCACGCCACGGTGTTCTTGACGTGAAAATCACCGATGGGAAGTGCATCGTGGTCTCCATGGGACACGCCGATGGCGATCGCCGCAGTCCACACGCCGATGCCCGGTAGTTGCATCAACGCACGGCGAGCATCGTCCCCCGAAAGATTCGTGGTGCCTTCCACATGTCGTACATGGCGGGCGACGGTACGGAGTGCGTCGGCGCGCCGTTGTTCGATGCCCATCCGATGAAACTCCCACGATGGAATGCGCAGCAGTCGCTCGGGGGTGGGAGGCACATGCAGGGAGAGCGGCCCCGGCGCCGGTTCGCCATAACGGCGACACAGTGTTGCCCATTGTCGGTAGGCCTGGGCGGCCGTGATTCGCTGCCCGAGTACTGCTGGCAAGAGTTCGTGGTACGGGGTGTCGGTGGCGGGGAGGTGGAGCACACCAACGTCACGAAGTGCCGCACTCAGTGCGGGATGACGGCTATGAATCCGTGGAGTTGGCGTTGTTCGAGCAGTCAATCGGCGATGTCGATCTGCGAGCCATGCCCCACCTGCACCCCATGTACGCACTTCGTGTTCGCCGCTCCGATGAATGTGGATGGAGATCGTGCCTGGCCCGTCGGGGGTGAGTGTGGCCCGTTCGATGTGTGCGTTCTGGCTTCCGGTGAACGTGCTCACGTGCACGCGGGTAGTGGGATCGGCACTGCCGTTGCGCAACAAGGCGAGATCAAAGGTATGCAGAGGAATACTCACGACCGTAGGCGAACGGTGTCGCACCGTGATGGACGTGCTCCGGAACGGTGTCGCACCGTGGTGGACGTGCACCCGAGCGGTACCGCACGGACGAGGTCTGCGGTACTAGATTCGTCGCATCGTACGACGGGGGATGTAAGTGTCAGCACGTGAAATCATGACATGGGAGAGTTTTGGTGGAGCGAGTCGCGAGCTCGCCGTGCAGATCGCGAAGTCTGGCTACGAGCCGGACATCATCCTGGCCATTGCACGCGGAGGCTTGTTGGCGGCAGGTGCGCTCGGCTACGCACTGTCGGTGAAGAACACCTACACCCTGAACGTGGAGTTTTATACCGGCGTCAATGAGCGTCTGGCGATACCCATCATGTTGCCGCCCGTGCCATCGATGATCGATCTCAAGGATTCGCGCGTGCTCATCGTCGACGACGTCGCCGACACGGGTCACACGCTCAAGTTGGTGAATGATTTCTGCGCCGGCCAGGTGAAGGAGTCAAGGATTGCCGTGTTGTACGAGAAGTCGACGTCCATCGTGAAGTGCGATTACGTATGGAAGCGCACCGACGAGTGGATCAACTTCCCGTGGAGCGACAAGGACCCCGTCGCCAAGCGTGCGTGGAGCGTAAAGGACGCGTAAATCGGCGTGACATCCACCGCCGTCGCGACGCGGTGGGCAACGGTTAGGGCAGTGAGATGTCGGGGTTCAGGAATTCGTTCGTTGCGATATCGCGCGCGGCAAGTTCCGGTATTGCGAGCCCCTGTTCGCGCAGGATGGGCACTGCGCGGGTGATGAAGTCGTCCAATCGTGGCGATTCGAAATCGCCGAACGTCGGTGTGTCACCGTTGCCTACGATGCCGAGCTGCTTCATGGTGGCAACCGCGTAGTTCGCGAGTTCGGCGCTTTGACTCCACGTGGTGTCGAGTTGCGTCACGACGTCAAGGATCGTCGCCACCGTTCGGTCGGGAGACGTGACGAAGTCGATCTGTGCCTGCTGCATCATCGGCACCAATTTGGCGAGGCAGGGACGCAACGCCTCGAGCCGCAGTTTGTTGATGGCCAAATTCTGCGGATACGACGTCCAGCCGGCGTCGTGTACCAATTGATACGCAGTATCGATTGCCCCAGACTCCAAGTTGGCGTATCGGAACGGCTCGCTGGTGGCAAATCCTTGATGTGCAATGTCGTCGGTAGCAAGCATGAGCGAACCCTTGTAGTTGGTGTCGACCTTGTCGCTGGCCACTACGCCTTGTGAAACGAGATATCGCATGTACGGACGATCCCCAAACACACTGACGGCGGACACTTCCTTGGCGATCTCGGCGATCGTGGAGACGGCAGGGTGCTTTGATGCGTTCCACAAAATGATCTGTGGGTTGATGACGAGGGCATTGAAGATGGCGAGTGTCGGAGCTTCGCCATAGCGCGATAGCGCAACGTCACTGCCGACGAAACCGAACGTGATTGCATCATCCAGGAAGAGTTCGGTGACCACCGGCGATTCGATGAACGGGCCACCCGCCCGAATCTCGAGGTCGACACCCGTGTCGGTGCCCTGGAAGACCAATGAGCCCGTGGTGGAACCGTTTTGTGCATCGACCGTGTAGTCATCTCCGAGCAATTCGTAGACACCACCATGCTCCGCCTGTGGGTACCAGTCGGTTTGCACCACTACCGGCGACGCGCACACGTCGGCAAGGTCGAGCGGGTTGCCCACGGTGGAGGTTTCGGTGATGGCGTCACTCTCGGTGTCGATCGTGGTTTCGCTGGTGGTGCTGCTGCATGCGGCGAGCGCTACGACCAGTGACGCGGCAATACCGCGGATAACCAAGCGAGATGTCAGGGCTGATCCCATGGTGAGACGAGAAGCCTACGCAACAACGACACCAAGAGGAAGAACCCGAGACCGATGCCGGCCGCGATGAGTGCCGTGACGAACATCGGGCCCGAACGTGTGTCTTGGAAGAAAAACGTGATGAGACGTCCAAGACCCGGGGTGCCACGCGTGAAGAAGAAGTCGCCAACGATTGCGCCAATCACTGCCAAGCCCGCCGACACCCGAAGCCCGGCAAAGATGGTGGGGCTTGCCGCGGGTAGCTGCAGTCGAATGAGTCGTTGCCAGCGTGTGGCGCGGGCCAATGTGAACACGTCGTGGAGTCCTGAACTCACCGAACGCACACCGAACAGGGTGTTTGAGGTGATCGGGAAGAATGCGATCAGCACCGTCACCGTCAGTCGGGCACCGAACGATGCTCCAACCACCCGAATGATGATCGGTGTCAGGACGATGATCGGTGTCACCTGAATGGCGATGAGCCAGGGCCACAATGCCGACTCGAGCGAACGCGAAAACGACATCGCCACGCCAAGGGTGACGCCGATGGCGATTGCCAGGAGAAACCCGACGAACGCGGTGCTCAGTGAAATCCACGTGGCTTGGGTGATGCGGTCCAGCGTCGCGTCATTGAGACCAACGAACAATTGGTGCGGCGGTGGTACGAGCAGAGCAGAGCCATCCCCTGAGGCAAAGTTGTTGTCGAGCGAGTAGGCGAGTGCGTACCATCCGGCGATGACCACGCCCAAGACGATCAGCGGTGGCAGCGATCTTTTCAGCAGTTGTGCGACGCGAGCGGCCATGAGCTTCAGGCTCCACCGGCAAGTTCGTGAAGGGATTCGGCAATGGCCCCGCACAACGAGGCAAACTCGGGTGAATAGCGCAGTGCCGACGTTCGTGGACGTGCAAACGGAACGGTGAACTCCCGAACGATGCGCCCCGGCGCTTCCGACATCACCAGTACCCGGTCGGCGAGATAGACGGCCTCGTCGATGGCATGCGTGACGAACAGTGCCGAGAATCCCCGGGACTTGTGCAAGGTGGCGAACTCGTCGTGCAAGCGATTTCGGGTGATGCTGTCGAGAGCGCCGAAAGGCTCATCCATCAGCAGCATCCGTGGACGTGCCGCCAGGGCTCGCACCAGCGACAAACGCATCTTCATGCCACCCGAAAGTTGGTAGGGCCACTTTCGGCGATGTTCGGTGAGGCCGCTCACCGAGAGCAACTGTTCCACGATCCCATCGTCATCGGATGCTGCGAGAAGACGTGCATTGGCCTCGACCCGCCGCCAGGGCAGCAGTGCGGGTTCCTGAAATACGAAACCGATCTCTCGTTCCGGCCGAGTCACGTCACCGCGTGCAGGGGAAATGAGGCCGGCAACGATCCGAAGCAATGTGGTCTTGCCGCACCCGCTTGGTCCGACGATGGCAACGACTTCGCCGGCACCCAGTTGGAGGGCAACGTCACTGAGTACCACGGCACCATCGAAGTGGTGGTGAACGCCACTGAGGCGGGCAATCGTGGGGGCGGTCACTGCCATTGTCCACGCGAATGAATTACATCGCGCAGCGTGGTGACTCGGTCGGTCATGATTCCATCCACGCCAAGGTCGAGAAGACGGGACATCTCGACCGGGTCGTCGATGGTCCACACGTGCACCTGCAACCCTGCAGCATGAGCCCCTTCGACGAACGATGAGGTCACGATCGGCAGCGGCCCTTGTCGTACCGGCACCTGCGCAGCCAGCGGCGTCGCCTCGCCACGAAAACGTGGAGCACGACCAACCCAGGTGCCCAAGCGAACCTTTGCTACATCGCGCGGCCCCATCGACGTGCAGATCTTGGAGCCGTATCGCTCGCGAACGGCGTCGAGGCGTGCGTCGCTGAACGACCCGATGCAGACGCGATCGAACACGTCCCCGTGATCGAGTCTGGCGAGCAGGTGGGGAAGTGCATGGTCGCTCTTGCAGTCGATGTTGAACTTGGCTTCGGGCCAGCTCGACAACAGCTCGTCCAAACGCGGAATTGGCTCGCGACCAGAGACTCGCGCCGTTGCCACTTCGGCGGCAGTCAACTCCCGGATGAGTCCGGGTCGGCCGCAGGTGCGCTGGAGGTCGGGGTCGTGGAATGCAAACAGCACACCGTCACTTGAGGCGTGGACGTCGGTTTCCATGTAGCGGTATCCCAGTTGGTATGCGTGCGAGAACGCCGGCAGCGTGTTTTCGGGGTGCTCACTGGCTCCACCTTGATGCGCAAATGCGATCGGGCGAGGGCCGTCGAGGAACGGATGCGCAGGTGTCATGGGGTTCCGTTCTCGTGCTCGCCTGCGCCGCGGATTAAATCGAACGCCCGGCGTTTTGCCAGTACTCGTCCTTCAGAAGTCGCTTGTAGAGCTTGCCGGTGGGGTGGCGGGGAAGGTCGGGTCGGAAGTCGACTGATCGCGGACACTTCACATCGGCCAGCTGTGAGCGACAGAACGCAATGAGTTCCTTGCTCAGCGTTACCGCCTCCTCCGGAGTTGCGGGCATGTGTGCTGGCTGCACCACGGCCTTGACCTCTTCGCCGAACTCGTCATTGGGCACTCCGAACACCGCAACGTCGACCACCTTGGGGTGGTTGATGAGCACGTTCTCGGCTTCCTGAGGGTAGATGTTGACACCACCCGAGATGATCATGAATGCCTTGCGGTCGGTGAGGTACAGGAACTTGTCGTCGTCCATGTAGCCGATGTCGCCGAGCGTGCTCCAGCCCCGACCCTTGGGGTCGCGCGACGACTTCGTCTTCTCCGGATCGTTGTGGTATTCGAACACTGCCGGCGACTCGAAGAACACCGTTCCGGTCTCGCCGGAAGGAAGTTCGTTGCCCTCCTCATCGAGAATGTGCAACACGCCGGAGATTGCCTGTCCGACCGTGCCCGGGTGGGCGAGCCACTGGTCTGAATTGCAGTACACGAATCCGTTGCCTTCGGTCCCGGCGTAGTACTCGTGGATGATCGGTCCCCACCACTCGATCATCTTTCGCTTGACCTCCACCGGACACGGGGCGGCGGCGTGGATGACGGTCTTCAAGCTCGACACGTCGTGGGCGTGTCGCTGAGCTTCGGTCAACTTCAGCATGCGAACGAACATCGTGGGCACCACCTGGGAGTGTGTGATGCCGTACTTCGGAATGCAGGCGAGGTATTCCTCGGCGTCGAAGTGTTCCATGATCACGGTGGTGCCACCGAGGCGATGTACCGCCATGTTGAAGCGCAGCGGTGCCGCGTGATACAGCGGCGCAGGAGAGAGGTACTTCGTATTGCCGTCGAATCCGAAGACGAACTGAGCCAGCATCAGCAAGCTCGGTGGTGTGCCGAGGGGTTCGGGCTTGTACACGAACGCAACGCCCTTCGGGCGACCGGTGGTACCGCTGGAGTACAACATGTCGGTGCCCTCGAACCGTTCCGGCAGTGGTTCGCTCGATTGGGCCGCCACCGCAGTTTCGTAGCCGTCGTAGTGGGTGGTGGTTCCATCCAACATGTAGCGAGCGAGCACCTTCGGTGTCGTCGACACCACGGACTCGGCTTGGTCGGCCTTGTACTTGGAGGTAATGAATACCTTGGCGCCGCAGTCGTTGATGATGTACGACAGCTCATCAGTGGTGAGTCGACTCGAACAACACGTGTAGACGAGCCCCGCATAGTGGCAACCCCACACCACTTCGAAAAAACGGGGATGGTTTTCCAGACAAATCGCCACATGGTCACCCGGCTTCAATCCGTGGCTGGCGAGCAATTTGCTGACCCGGTTGGCGCCCTCATCAAGTTGGCGGTAAGTGAGCGAAGCCCCAGTGCCGGCCATCACGATGGCAAGTTGATCAGGGGCGGTTTCTGCGACTTTTCCGGGGAACATGGTGACACCGAAGGTAGCGCAGCCGCTACCCTCACTTCATGTCCGTAAACACGTTGCCCGCTTCAGCCGACGAAAAGCACGTCATCGACCTCGTCGAAGAACTCCTCAGGGATCTCCCCCCGGCATCCACCGACGCCGTGACCTTCCTCGGTGCACAGTTCGACCGTGGTTTGGCGTGGGTGAACTTTCCCGTCGGGCACGGGGGGCTGGCGCTCTCGCCCAAATACCAGCGCATCGTCAACGAGCGGGTCGCAGCCGCCGGTGGACCCAATGCGTATTACAGAAACCCCATCGGCTACGGCATGTGCGGCCCGACGGTGGTGGAGTGGGGCACGGATGAGCAAAAGAAGCGCTACCTACGTCCGCTCTTCACCGGTGAAGAGGTGTGGTGTCAGTTGTTTTCCGAGCCGGGTTCCGGATCCGACTTCGCGGGCTTGAGTGGCAAGGCGGTTCGCGACGGCGAAGAGTGGATCGTGAATGCACAGAAGGTGTGGACCACGCTGGCGCACGTGTCCAAGTTCGGCTTGCTCGTGGTGCGCACGGACCCCGAAGCAGTGAAGCACGCGGGACTTACGGCGATGGTGGTGGATATGCACGCTCCCGGTGTGGAAACGCGACCCTTGCGGCAGATGACCGGTGAAGCTGAATTCAACGAAGTGTTCTTCACCGATGCTCGAGTGCCGGTGGCAGAGACCCTGGGTAAACCTGGTGACGGCTGGCGAGTGTCGCTCACCACGTTGATGAACGAGCGTGTTGCAATCGGTGGGGTGATTCCGCCGAAGGCGTCAGGGCCGATTCGTGAAGCCTTGAAGTTGTGGGAGAAGTTGTCGCCCGATCGAAAGACGGAGGCCACGCGTGACGATTTGATGCGTTTGTACATTCGTGCCGAGGTACTGCGTCTCACCAACATCCGGGCCGGTCAGATGCGCAAAGTTGGAGCACCCGGACCGGAAGGGTCGATCGGCAAGATGGCGAGTGCGGATCTGAACAAGGACACCTATGCGTTCTGTGTCGGGCTCATGGGTGCCGACGGGATGTTGTACGGCGACTATTCGATGGTGCGACCGAACACCGCCATGGGTCCAACCGACGGATTGCAGAAATCGTTCTTGCGGAGTCGCGCAAACAGCATCGAAGGCGGTACCAGCGAAGTGATGCGCAACATCCTCGGCGAACGCGTGCTGGGTCTGCCCGGTGATGCGCGCGTGGACCGCGACAAACCGTGGAGCCAGGTTCCGCGCAACTAGTCGGATTGCCGCGCAATCAGTTTGCAAGCGCGGCGAGTACCGCACTGGCGCTGATACTGCGGTCGTCGTAGGCGCGTCGTGCCGCGGCAACACCGCCCAGCATGGCGGTAATTGCGGTCTCCATGGCACTCTGCAGTTCGCGAATGTGTCGTGGAGGCGGGAAGTACTCGTCTTCCTCTGTCGCGCGAACCTGCGTATGGCCACCCACCGGGGCGAGCCGTTCGATCACTGCAACCACCAATTCCTCGGGCGCCGAAGCCCCGGCAGTAACGCCGACCGAGCCGTGGAGGTCGTCGGGAAGTTCGCTCGCTTCGTTGATGCGAAGGACGCGTGGGCAGCCAATTTCTCGTGCCAACCTCTCCAGCGCAAGAGTGTTGCTCGAGTTCGCCGAGCCGATCACGACCATCGCATCGACTTCGCCGGCGATCTTGGTGAGTGATGCCTGGCGGTTGGTCGTGGCAAAGCACAGGTCGCTTCGACCGGGAGTCCACACGGCAGGGAAGCGTTCTTTCACCGCAGTTGCGACGCCTTCCCACTCCCGATGCGAGAGAGTGGTTTGCGCCAGGAGCGCCACCGGTTCTGCGAACTCGGGTAGGGCGGCTACTTCCTCCAAGGTTTCCACTCGCGATATCGCGTCCGGGGCCACGGCCATGGTGCCAACTGCTTCTTCGTGCCCTTCATGGCCTACATACACGATTCGATAGCCCTTGCCGGCCCGTGTTCGCACCTCGTGGTGCACCTTGGTAACGAGTGGACACACCGAGTCCACCATGTAACTCCCGCGATCACGGGCAGTCGCCACCACCGATGGTGCCGAACCGTGTGCCGACAACATGATGGGTCGTCCAACCGGCACCTCGCTGATGTCGTCCACGAAGATGACACCGCGCTTGACGAAGCGGTCAACGACGATGCGATTGTGAACTATCTCGTGGTAGCAGTACACCGGTGCGTCGAACGTGCGCACCATCCACGCAAGGGCCTTGATTGCCATTTCTACTCCTGCGCAAAAACCGCGCGGAGCAGCAAGGAGGACGTTGTCGACTGCCATGCGTCAACACCACGGTACCGTTAACGAAGTGACGAACGCAGACGCCCGCAAAAGCGTCGTCATCGTCGGTCGGCCCAATGTGGGCAAGAGCACGCTCTTCAACCGATTCGTCGGGGAGCAGGCGGCAATCGTCGAAGACCATCCCGGCGTGACGCGCGATCGCCACACTCGCGAAGTGGAGTGGTGTGGTTATCACTTCAACGTGGTGGATACGGGTGGTTGGATGCCTGGAGGCAGTGCACTCGACTCCAAGGTGAGTCGCCAAGTGGAGGCCGCGGCCCGAACGGCCGACATCGTGCTGTTCGTCGTGGATGCAACCGTGGGGCTCAATGACGATGACGAGTCCATTGCGGCCTGGTTGCGGGCTACGGGACGACCAATCTTGCTGGTTGCCAACAAGGTTGACGGGCCGAACGCGGAAACCGACTTGTGGCAGTTCCTCAGCCTGGGGTTGGGTGACGCAGTTCCAGTGTCGGCGATACATGGGCGCAAGTCCGGCGACTTGCTCGACGTCATCGTCGACCAATTGGAGATCGAAGCCGATGATCCCAGCGCTGCGGGAACCTTCGTGCGCAACCCGGAAACAAAGGAGCCGCGAGTGGCCATCGTCGGGCGCCCGAACGTCGGCAAGAGCACGCTGTTCAATCGCTTGGTGGGCGAGGAACGCTCCATCGTCCATGACATGGCCGGTACCACCCGCGATGCCGTCGATACCCGGGTGGAGACATCCGACGGTCCCGTAATCTTCGTCGACACGGCAGGTATGCGTCGCCGCAGCAAGGTGGAGGCGGGAACCGAGTATTACAGCATCATTCGGGCGCTTCGCGCGGTGGATGAAAGCGACATTGCCCTTCTCGTCATCGATGCCACCGAAGGTGTCACCAGTCAGGATCAGCGTCTTGCCGAACGGATCGATGCCAGTGGCTGTCCAATCGTGTTGGTGCTCAACAAGTGGGAGATGCTCGACTCCGAGCGTCGCGAACAAGTGGAGATCGAACTTCGCAGGCGCTTGTACTTCATTGGAGACTCGCCGATAGTTCGACTGTCGGCACTTACAGGCAAGAACGTACACCGGTTGCAGCCGTTGCTCACCGAAGCAATTACGAACTACCACAAGCGAGTTCCGACTCGTGATGTGAACCGAGTGCTCGCTGCAGCACAGCAGCAACAGCCCGCCGGTCAGGGTGCCCGAGTGTTGTACGCATTGCAAGGTGCGGTGGACCCACCGACGTTCACGTTGTTCGTGAACCGGGAATTGCCGCAGACCTATCTGCGTTACCTCGAGCGATCGATTCGCGAGGCCTTCGAATTTGGTTCGACGCCGATCAAATTGCGTGTGCGAACTCGATCCGAACAGGGCTGATTCATGCCGTGGTGTGAACCGTGTTCGCGTTACTTTGCTCCCTCTGCAATGTCTGCGGACGGCTCATGCCCTTCATGCGGTAAGCCGATTGACGTGCCACCCCGATTCGCCTCGGGTGATGCGCCGACACTTCGCGAGCTGTCGGAGATGAGTGGCGAGAAGGCACCGTGGCACTTCAAGTTGCTCATGGTGGCACTCGTGTTGTATCTCGGCTGGCGGATCATCGCTCCGTTTGTAGACTGACCGAGCCGTAGCTACGGGCTGTGGCGCAGCTTGGTTAGCGCGCTTGTCTGGGGGACAAGAGGTCGGGAGTTCAAATCTCCCCAGCCCGACGATGTGCGGGCGCTTTGTTGCCACGACCGCGCCGGAGCAGTTGGCCTTGCTGTTCGACGCAG
>JAFMJP010000126.1 GCA_017853375.1 Actinomycetota bacterium | reverse complement strand
TGGAAACCGTCGTGCGCACTGCCGCGACGGTCCGCGGTCCGATTCCGTTGCCCACCGACAAGCACCGTTACACGGTGATCCGTGGACCTCACGTCGACAAGGACTCTCGCGAGCACTTCGAGATGCGCATCCACAAGCGCCTCATCGACATCGTTGATGCCAACGCCAAGACGGTGGAGACGTTGCAGCGTCTCGAGATTGCCGCTGGCGTTGACATCGAAATCAAGATGAACTAAGGCCTTTCGGGGTCCGTGCGCACGCCAGGTACGGCGTAAGAAATTGGCAAGAATCACAGGGCCGTACCCCCTTGCGCCGTACGTGAGCAGGTAGAACTCAGATATGAGTTTCCCCTTCCCACCACCTTCTCCTGTCGAGTCGGTCCGTGAGCGTGGCGCCAGCCGCGTAGGGCTCGCTCGGATAGCGGCGCTCGCCGTCTTGTTGTCGTTGATCTCCGGATTCATCGGCGGTGTCATTGCCACACAGGTTGACGAGTCCGCCAGTTCGAGTTCGGACGAGCCGTACACCCAGATAACTGCTGCTCCCGTGGTGTCGGATGCGGATTCCTCCGACGTCTCTGGTGTCGCGCAAGCAGCTCAGCGCATTGCCAACAGTGTCGTGACCATTTCGAGTTCCGTGGATGGTGGTGTGACCGAAGGTGAAGCAACCGGCACGGGAGTGGTGGTGACGAGTGGAGGAGAAATTCTCACGAATGCCCACGTTGTGGAAGGCGCCAGCGAGGTTCGTGTCCGCTTTGCCGGTGACACCGAGCCCGTCATTGCAACGGTTCTTGCAGCAGATGCCGGCAACGATCTGGCGTTGTTGCAGGTGAACGCAGCGGGTTTGACCGCGGCAACCTTTGCCAAACCAGGCAGTGTGCGCGTTGGCGATCAGGTGGTTGCAATCGGATATGCCCTTGCGCTCGACGGTGGACCAAGCGTGACCACGGGAATCGTGTCGGCATTGAGGCGAACGATCTTCACCGACTCCGGTGCATTGAACAGTCTCATTCAGACCGACGCCGCGATTTCCTCTGGAAACTCCGGTGGACCACTGGTGAACATGCGTGGTGAAGTCGTTGGCATCAACACTGCAGTTGCACGCGGCGACACGAATTCGTCGGCCAACAACATTGGATTTGCCATTTCCGTCGACGAAGTGCTGGCCGTGCTCGAGCAGTTGCGCAGTCAAGCGTCGGGTGACGCACGTGAAGAGGGTTTCCTCGGAGTCAGTCTCGAGCCACGCATCGATGGGGGAGTTGGATCGATCATTTCCACCGTGCAGGCCGGTTCGCCGGCAAAGCAAGCCGGCTTTGTGGTGGGCGACATCGTGTTGGCAGTGGACGGCGAGCCCGTCAATGGGCAAGCCGGGCTGGTAGCAGCGATTCGCGACCGAAGTCCTGGCGACTCCATCACCATCGACTTGGTGCGAGATGGCGAGCGTCTGACCCTCACCGCCACACTGGTCGCCCGCCCACGCGACTGACCCCGCGAGGGCAAACACCTGTTCAGCCGCTCGTTGGAGAGCGGTGGATTTCCGGTAGGGCCCGGGTGGTTCTCGGCGGAGTGCCGATAGCGTGACTCCTCGCGTTTGGAGCGGGGTTTCCCGCTCCTCAAGTGATGTCTGTGTGCGCCTGACTCGTCAGGTACCTCACAGCGAAAACGATCTCGGGCTCCGCCGGCTTTGCCGAGCGGGGCTTTTTCGTGAAAACGAATTCGACATACCCAACGAATACCCACATCAGAAACGAAGCAGAAAAGGTTCACCATGGCACAGAAAGCGATCGTCGGCGAAAAGGTCGGCATGACGCAAGTCTGGACAGAAGACCGTCGTGTCGTGCCCGTCACCGTGTTGCGCGTGGAGCCCTTGCGCATCGTGCAGGTGAAGACGAAGGAGTCCGACGGCTACAACGCACTGCAAGTGACGTACGGCCAAAAGGACGAAAAGAAGCTCAACAAGGCAGCAGCCGGTCACTTCGCCAAACACGGCGTGGCACCAGGACGTCGCTTGGTGGAATTGCGTCTCGACTCCGTCGACGGCTTTGAAGTCGGTCAGGAAATTGGTGTGGACAAGCTCGCTGCAGGCGAAATCGTCGATGTCACTGCAGTAAGTCGCGGTAAGGGTTTCGCTGGCGGCATGAAGCGCCACAACTTCCAGGGTCAAGGCGCGGCGCACGGTAACCACAAGCACCACCGTGCTCCTGGCTCGATTGGTCAACGTTCTTTCCCCGGTCGAGTATTCCGCGGAATGCGGATGGCCGGTCACCTTGGCCACGAACAGGTGACGATTCTCAATCTTGAAGTGGTGCAAGCCGATTCCGAGCGCAACCTGCTGCTCGTCAAGGGGGCTGTGCCAGGACCGAACGGTGGCGTGGTCATCGTTCGTGATGCAGTGAAGGGTGGCAAGTAATCATGGCCAAGCTCACAATGAAGAACGCCAGTGGCAAGAGTGCGTCGAGCGTGGAGTTGCCGGATGACTTCTTTGGCATCGTTCCCAACATCGCGGTAATGCACCAAGTGGTGACCGCGCAGTTGGCTCACCGTCGCGCAGGAACCCAGAGCACCAAGGGTCGCGCCGAGGTGAGTGGTGGTGGCAAGAAGCCATTCAGCCAAAAGGGAACCGGTAACGCCCGTCAGGGTTCGATTCGCGCCCCGCACTTTTCGGGTGGTGCCGTCACTCTCGGCCCAACTCCCCGCAAGTACGGCCAGCGCACACCAAAGAAGATGGTGCAATTGGCGCTGCGTTCGGCCTTGTCGGATCGCACCAAGGACGGCAAGGTCGTCGTGGTGGATGCATGGTCCTTCGACAAGCCAAGCGCCAAGGCCGGTGCAGCAGCCCTTGCAGCACTCGGCACCTCGGGCAAGGTGCTCGTTGTCGTGAAGTCCGCTACGAGCGATGCTGCCAAGAGCATGCGTAATCTCGGCAACGTTCACGTGGTGCTCACCAGCGAACTGAACGCCTACGACGTGTTGTGCAGCGACTGGGTGGTCTTCTCGCAGGACAGCCTTCCCGTCGTCAATGGAGGTGCAAAGTGAAAGATCCTCGTGACGTGATTCTTCGTCCGGTTGTTTCGGAGAAGAGCTATGCCGGCTCCAGCATCGGCGTGTACACCTTCGAGGTGCACCCGTCGGCAAGCAAGCCGGAAATCCGTGACGCCGTGCAGCGAATCTTCAACGTGCAGGTGGTCAAGGTGAACACTCTCAATCGTCGTGGCAAGCGTCGTATTACGCGTGGCACGAATCGCGTAGGTGTGCGTGATGGTGCCAAGCGGGCCATCGTCACCCTCGCTCCCGGTCAACAAATCCCGCTGTTCGAGAACTAATCAGGTAACCCATGGCCATTCGCAAACGTCGCCCCACAAGCAGCGGTCGTCGATTCCAGACGTCGCACGACTTCTCCGAGATCACCAAGTCGCGCCCGGAAAAGTCGCTCGTCACCTCCAAGCCCGAGCGCGGTGGTCGCAACGCCGGTGGTCGCATTACCTCGCGTCACAAGGGTGGTGGCCACAAGCAGCAGTACCGCATCATCGACTGGAAGCGCAGCAAGGACGAAGTGCGCG
>JAFMJP010000125.1 GCA_017853375.1 Actinomycetota bacterium | reverse complement strand
ATGTTGCAGATGAGTACGCCAAACACATTCCTCCGGCAGTCATCGCCCACATGCTCGATCTTCCTTTGGAGGATGGCGAATTGTTCCGCGAATTCATTCATGTGGCGCTCGAAGGCATTGCCGAAGACCAGGAAGTTCGCCAAGCCGGATGGCAGAAGCTCGATGCGTATCTCGACCGTCGTATTGCGGAGCGCAGCGCCAATTTGGGCGACGATCTTCTCAGTTACCTGCTCACCGCCGAACTCGACGGCCATCGCTTGCACCCCGACCATGTGCGCGGAACCGTGGCACTCCTCCTCATTGCAGGTATCGACACCACGTGGAGTGCGATCGGTTCATCGCTCTGGCACTTTGCACAAGTGCCAAGCGATCTTGCCCGACTGGTACGTGAGCCCGACTTGCTCTCCACCGCCGTGGAGGAGATGCTTCGCGCGTATGCACCGGTCACCATGGCTCGAACCGTGGCAAAGGATGTTGAGATTGGTGGCTGCCCGATGAAGGAGGGCGATTGGGTGCTGCTGCCGTTTCCCGCAGCCAATCGCGACCCCGCTGCCTTCGACCGCGCCGACGAAGTGCTGATTGATCGCGAGATAAACCGACACTCTGCATTCGGTTTGGGTATCCACCGCTGTGTCGGCTCCAACTTGGCGCGAATGGAAGTCCGAGTTGCCCTCGAGGTGTTCGTCGAGCGTTTCCCCGAGTTCGAACTGGCTGATGCAGCTGCGGTGACGTGGAGTGTCGGTCAGGTGCGTGGTCCGCGATCGTTGCCGATACGTATACGGTCGCGCGCGTCTGCGCGGGCGAAGTGACGAACGATCAGCGCGTCGCTCTCGACCTGACGCAACTCAATCCCGATCAGCGTGACGCCGTCGAGTACAACGCTGGTCCATTGCTCATCATTGCCGGGGCTGGTTCCGGAAAGACACGAGTACTGACGCATCGGGTGGCACATCTCATCGCATCGGGCGTGCATCCGATGAACATCCTCGCGATCACCTTCACCAACAAGGCATCCCAGGAAATGAAGGCTCGAGTCAAGACCCTCGTCGGCGAGGTGGCCGACAAAATGTGGGTGAGTACGTTCCATGCGGCGTGCGTGCGAATTTTGCGGGCAACCGCCGATCGCCTGGGATATCCAAAGAGCTTCACCATCTACGACTCGGCCGACTCGTTGCGATTGGTTGGTCAAATCATTCGTGATCTGAACCTCGATCCGAAGCGGTTTCCGTCCAAAGGTGCCCAAGCTCGAATCAGCCTGTGGAAGAACGAGTTGGTGAATCCGTCGGGTGCCGCCGCCGATGCATTCGGCCCATTCGAAACGAAGTACGCAGAGATATACACGGAGTACCAGCACCGTTTGTTGCGAGCCGGAGCAATGGATTTCGACGACCTGTTGGTGAACGTCGTGCATCTGTTTCGTGAGCACCCTGAAGTTCTCGCGGCGTACCAGGATCGCTTCAAGCACGTGCTGGTCGACGAGTTCCAAGACACGAACCTTGCGCAGAACGAGATCGTGTTGTTGCTGGGTCGCGAACATCACAATGTGTGCGTGGTGGGTGACACCGACCAGAGCATCTACGCCTTTCGTGGTGCCGACTACCGCAACATCCTGCAGTTCGAACGTGCATTTCCCGATGTGTACACGGTGGTGCTGGCACAGAATTACCGCAGCACTCAGGTGATCCTGGACGCAGCCAATGCCGTCATCTCCAACAACGTGGAGCGCAAACCCAAGGAATTGTGGACCGAAGTCGGCACCGGAGACAAGATCGTTCGTTACTACGCCGAAGACGAGGACGAAGAAGCGCGCTTCGTCATCTCCGAGCTGAAGCGGTTGCATCGACACGAAGCCGTGAATTGGCGCGAGATGGCCATTTTTTATCGAACCAACGCGATGAGCCGAGTCATCGAAGAATTCCTCATTGATGGTGATATCCCGTACCGAGTGATCGGTGGTACCAAGTTCTACGACCGCAAGGAAGTGAAGGATGCCATTGCCTACCTGCGCTGTGTGATGAACCCGGCCGACGAGATGAGCATTCGCCGTGCAATCAACGTTCCGAAGCGAGGCGTTGGCGATACCAGCTTGGACAAGGTGTCGGCACTTGCCAAGGAGCAGAGCCTGGCATTGTCGGTGGCGCTGCGACGGGCGGCGTCGGCGGGTGTGGGCGGTGCAGCGCTTCGTGGCATCAACGAGTTCCTCACCCTGATTGATTCGCTCGAAAGCGAAACCATTCACGGCCCCGCACATCTGTTACGCGAACTACTGGAGCGCAGCGGATACTTGGCCGAGTTGCGAAACGAAGACACGCACGAGGCGCAAGGCCGGATCGAGAACTTGGAGGAACTCATCGGGGCTGCAGAGGAGTTCCCCGACGCCAATGATTTTCTCGAAAAGGTGTCGCTGGTGTCCGACACCGACGAAATTGCCGGTGACGACAAGGTGATGATGATGACCTTGCACTCGGCAAAGGGCCTCGAGTTTCCCACCGTGTTCATCGCTGGCTGGGAGGAGGGTATCTTCCCACACAGCCGAACGTTGCTCGACCCGACTCAATTGGAGGAAGAGCGTCGACTTGCGTACGTGGGAATCACGCGCGCCGAACGACGTCTCTATCTCACCCATGCATGGAGTCGAGGATTGCACGGTTCGCGTCAGTACAACCCGCCATCACGGTTTCTCGACGAGATTCCCGCCGACCTCCTCGAACGAAAGGGCAGCGTCGACACCGGTGCCGACGAAGGCCGCGGACATTTGCGCGAACGAACCGACTGGTCCCGAACCCCGGTGCCGGATTTTCGCGGCGCACGACAGCAACGCGATTCGCGAAGTGTCACCTCGGCGGCGAGCGAAGCGTTGCGTCCGGTGGTTCGCGAGCCGAAGGCGTCGCACAACTTTGCCATTGGTGACGACGTCGTGCATCCGGTGTTTGGCGAAGGTGTGATCATCGACCTGGACGGTGCAGGAGAAAAAGCGGAAGCGACGGTGCGTTTCGTGGACAAGGGCACCAAGGTCTTGGCGCTGGCATGGGCGCCACTGACGAAGCGGTAGCGGAGTCGGTTGCGCCCACGGCGTCGTCGCCACTGACGAAGCGGTAGCGATTTAGGGCGCGCGCAGGTCGATCAGCAGGCTGGAACGATTCTCCACGACCGGTCGGACATCGACGGGCCGATGCAATGCCTCCACCGGAAGGGTGCGCTCTTCACAATCCACGAAATTGCGACTGCTTTCGATATGTGTCACCAAGCACTCGGGGCCACGGTCGGCGGGATACGCGTAGTACACCTGCCAGCCACGTGACGGCTCGTCGCCGGTGTGGTCCACGACGATGCTGCGTTGGTAGGTGGTGTCACGAAGGTCGGGATACAAGATTGGGCCATCCCGTTTGACGATGTCGGCAATGTCGTCGACTGGTCCCACTCGAAACGTGTAGTCGCCCGAGCGAACCTCTCGCTTGCGGTTGTCGGTGGCACGGTCGGCAAACAGCCACGTGACGCCGAAGAGCACGGCAAAAAACGCAAGCCCCGCGACGATCGGCACGGTGGCCCGGGCAAGCGGGGAGCGAAGTCGTTTGAACACGCCACACAGTGTGCCAGCACC
>JAFMJP010000124.1 GCA_017853375.1 Actinomycetota bacterium | reverse complement strand
ATGCCCGACATGCAGATGTTCCCACCCGAGCCCGACTACATGCGTATCCACACGCGCCGCTACGAAGTTCGTGCGTATCACATGGCCGACGACCGTCTCATGCTGCGCGGGGTGGTGGTGGACGAGAAGCCGGTTGGCTTGTACATCGAGCAGGATCCCGATCCCTTGTGGATGCATCACATGATGCTGGATCTGGAGATCCACTTTCCCTCCTTGGTCATCCAGAAGGCCACCGTTACCTTCCGTGAGCACCCGCATTTGGGCTGTGTGAACATCGTGGACCACTACAAGAAGCTGGAGGGGATGTCGATCACGCGTGGGTTCAACGCCAAAGTGAAGGAACTGTTCGCCGGTCCTCGCGCTTGTACGCACACCACTGCGTTGTTGCAGGCAATGGCCCCGGTGGCTGTGCAAAGCATGTGGTCGATGCGCGTTGCGTCGGCACGAACACGCGGTGTGTCACTCGAACAACTGGGTGATGGACCACAAACGGCGAGCCCCGTCAACACCTGCCACATGTGGGAAGAGAGCGGCGAACTCGCCACGGCAGTACGTGAAGGTCGTGAGATCGAGATTCCTCTTTCGATTTCCAAGCGATTGCGCACGCTCGGTCTCTCCGACGACGTCTGGCGAGAATGACCCCACAAGGGACATCGGCACGCCGCCTCGGACAAGGGACATCGGCACGCCGCCTTGCGCTGTCGGCCGGGGTGCTGTTCTTCGTCAATGGTGCCGCCTACGGCAACTGGATTCCACGATTACCCGAGATCAAGGATCATCTCAATGTGACCAACTCCGGACTCGGTGTGGCGTTGCTCGGAGGTGGCCTCGGTGGATTGATTGGCTCACTCGCGGTTGGCGCCATCATGTCGCGCATCGGCAGCCGACGACTGGTGCTCATCACCGTGTACGTGTTGGCGCTGTTGATGCCACTCGTGGCCTTCGTGTCGCAGGCATGGATGTTCCTCGTGGTGTTGTCGTTCATAGGTTTGTTCGACGTGTGTGCCGACGTTGCAATCAACGCACAGGGTGTGATTGCGCAAGAGCAGATCGGTCGTTCGATCATGAATCGACTCCACGGCATGTGGAGCCTGGGATTTGCATCGGGCACCGTCGTCGGCTCGCTCGGTGCCGGATTGGAAGTAGACCTTCGTCTACAGGTGCTGCTGGTTGCCGCAGCGTTGATGACGGCCGTCGGAATCGTTGGGCGTTGGCTCGCCAAGACCGATCCGTCACATCACGACGACTCGGGATCGGTGCCATCTTCCCGTCACCTTGGCGTGATTGCACTTGCTCTTGCGGTGGTTGGTGCCGCTGCAATCGCCCTCGAAGGCATGCCGAACGAGTGGGGAGCGCTCCTCATGCGTGATGAGTTCGGCATCGGGAGTTGGGCGGGTTTCGGAACCGTTGCATTCGGGTTGGGCATGCTGCTCGGGCGATTTACCGGTGACTTCGTACAGGATCGAATCGGCTCAGACAAGATGTTTCAACTTGCAATTGTCCTCATTCTGGTGGGGTTCGCGGCGGTGATTGCCACTTCGCAGCCGTGGCTCGCGTTGTTGGGCCTGTTCGTTTCGGGCGTCGGACAAGCGGTCATCTTTCCGCGTTTGTATTTGTTTGCTGCTCGTGTTCCTGGTTTGAGTGCCGGGGCAGGTCTCGGTGCATTGATGGTGGGCCTGCGAATTGGCGGTATGGCTACCACCGTGTCCGTGGGTGCACTGGCCGATACCTACGACCTTCGCGTCGCGTGGATCGTCGTGGCGGTGGTGTCGCTCGCATTGTTGCTCGGATCCAACGCCGTCATCTCGCGACGCGTGTAGTACCGTTCTTTCGTGCGAATTCGCAAGTTTGTGACCACCTGTGAAGACATCCGCGAGGAAAACGGCCGCGAAGTTGGTCGACTCGTTCGACGCGCCGTGTGTAGTGCGGTGATCGACAACCCCCTCGCTGGCAAGCCTGGGGCCGACCTCGCCGTTCTTGAAGCAATGGGTGCAGAAATCTCCGGACAGCTCGCCGAACGCGCACTCGCAGCCCTCGGCGTCGCTGCAGGCGATGTCACTGCATACGGCAAGGGCGCCATCGTCGGCACGGCGGGTGAAATTGAACATGCCGCAGCGCTCATTCACCCCCGTTTCGGGGCACCGGTGCGAAAGACGGTGGTGAAAGGTGACGACATCATTCCCTCCACCAAGAAAATTGGTGGCCCGGGTGCACACATCACGTTGCCAATCACGAACAAAGACGACATTTGGTCGTTCAACGAGATGGATGCCATCGACGTCTGGATTCCCGACGCGCCACACGCGGACGAAATCGTGGTGAGCGTCGCTCTCGCGGTTGGCGGACGACCATTTGCCCGAACGAAGAAGCCATCATGAGTTTCAAGGCGATGATTCTCCTCACTCGCCGTGCCGACATGACGCACGAGCAGTACGAACAGTGGTGGCTCAACGTGCACGTGCCACTTGCTAAGCAACTACCCGGACTGCGTGGTGCGACCTTCAACGTGGTGCAAAACCCCGGTGCTGGCGAACCTGATGGCATCACCGAATTGTGGTTCGACACGCGCGAAGCGTTTGATGCTGCCTACGCGAGTGAGATTGGCAAGCGAGTGGTTGCCGACTCCATGGCGAATGTGGCCAGCCGCGTGCGGATGTTCGTCGACGAACATCGCGTTGTGGGCTGAGCGCATTTCGCGCCGGTATCGCTCCAGCCCGGACGAGTTACGCCTCGACGCTCGTCAAGTCGGGTCCGGCAACGATGTTGCCGCCAAAGTGTGCCGCTGCCTGTGCAATCCAGTCGGACTCCTGACCGGGCTGCATGGCCGGAACGTAGTGGGTGAGCAACAGTGTCTTTACGTTGCAGCGTGCCGCGGTTCGTCCGGCATCCTCCACTGACGAGTGGTAGTCGAGAATGTCGTTCAGACGCGGGGCTTGTGCAGGCAACATCTGCTTCATGGCATTGACCAGATCTGGTCGTAGCACCGTTTGCACGTAGATGTCGGCGCCCGCGCACAATGCGTCGAGCTCTTCGCACGGCACGGTGTCGCCCGCCAATGTTGCTACCTTGCCTTCGGCCTCGAAGCGAAACCCAATCGTTGGAGCCACGGGGCGGTGATCGGTGCGACCAACCACCACTCGCACCTCGCCAACTTGGAACGTGTCACCTGGCGACACTTCCGTGACCACAATCTGCATGCCGGGGCCGGATCGCAAATCGGCATGGTGGTCGCAACGGTATTGCTCATCGAGTGCGAGCATCTGCAGCAGGCCGTCGACGACCTTCTGTGTTCCCACTGGACCGTAAATGTGGGTGACGATGGGTTGCGGTGACATGATCCATCGAGATGTGACGAGATCATTCAGATCGCTGATGTGATCACTGTGGAGATGCGTGAGAAGAATCGCTGAGAGAAACGGGGGAAACACCCCAGCACCGGTGAGGCGCATCACGCAACCGCGGCCGCAGTCCACGAGAATGTGCTGACCAGCCGCTTGTACGAGCGTCGATGGACCGGCACGATTCGCGTCAGGTATCGGACTTCCGGTGCCGAGCAGCGTTACTTTCATGGACTCGACCGTAGATGATGAGCCGACGAGATTCATCATCGGCAAT
>JAFMJP010000123.1 GCA_017853375.1 Actinomycetota bacterium | reverse complement strand
ACACACTAGAAGCCGTGCGGGTCCTGGCGGCGGTCGACAAGTTTCGCGGCACTGCCACCGCACATCAGGTCGCCAAAGCCATCTCCGATGCGTGCTGGACCACCGGTCACGAGTGCATCGAGCTTCCGTTGGCTGACGGAGGCGAGGGCACCCTCGACGCACTCGGTGGCGCGAACCAACTGCTCCGCGTGGAGGGTCCACTCGGTGCGCCCGTCGATGCACCGTGGCGCTTCTTCCGCGGCACCGCGATCATCGAAATGGCATTGGCGTCGGGAATACAACTCGTGGGTGGGGCCGAAGGCAACGATGCCATCGCCGCTTCCACGATCGGCACCGGTCAACTCATCGACGCAGCACTCAATCTTGGCGCCGAACGCATCATCGTTTGTCTGGGTGGGTCTGCAACCACCGATGGTGGACTCGGCGCTGTGAGTGCCATCTCCACTCCGGCTCGACTGAAGCGGGTGGACTTTCTCGTTGCTTGCGATGTCGACACCACGTTCCTCGATGCCGCAGAGGTGTTCGCACCGCAAAAAGGAGCGACTCCGGCACAGGTGAAGTTCCTCACCAATCGTTTGTCGGCGACTGCCGAGCGCTACCGACAACGATTCGGAGTCGACGTCACCAACGTCAGCGGCAGTGGTGCAGCAGGTGGACTGGCTGGAGGTCTGTTTGCACTCGGTGCCAGATTGGTGCCGGGATTCGACGTCGTCGCCGACGAGGTGGGGCTCTATGACGCCGTCTCAGCGTGTGACGTGATCATCACCGGTGAAGGCCGACTCGACTCCACCAGTTTTGACGGGAAGGTCGTGGGAGGAGTCGCTGCACTCGCCCGCACACACGACAAACCTGTCGTTGCAATTTGCGGTGACGTCACACCAGAGGCAAAGGCTTCGGTCCATGCGAGGAACCTCGATGTGGTCAGTTTGCGTGATTGCTTTGGCGACGACACGTTCACCGCAACCACGCGCTGCGTCGAGCAGGCGGCAGTGCAGTGGCTGACCTCGCGCGACGCATAGTCGCCCGAGTCCGACGAGCGGAGTGGAATCAGCCGGTTGTGGTGCTGGTGATCACCGCTGGAGGTACGGTCGCTGCAGGAGCAGCCGCGCCGCCGGAGAGAATCGACAATGGCTTGCCGGCAATGTCGGTGCCCAACAACACCAACACGCTTGCTTCACCGAGGCTGCCCGTCTCGGTGGGAATCGGTGTGGGCATCGGCAAGATGGCGACGCCACCCAGCTCCTTGGCTACTTGGGTAGCCGCTGCTTCGCTCCCCAACAAGTAGTACACAACGGTCGCCGTCTGCTTCGGCGTGATCTCGCTCTTGTTGATGGCGGGCTGCACGATGTAGCCCTTGCCCTGCATCTCGGTGGTGAGTAGTCCGGCGCTACCACTGACGCCTGAAGCATTGGCGATTTGCACCTTGAATGCAGTGAGCACGACCGGAGCAGCCGTCGTTTCCACCGGGATGGTTTCCGCAGTGGTTTCCTGGGTGGCTTCCTCGGCTGGCGCAGACTCGGGTGCGGCAATCGAAGTGTCGTTTCGGAGATCGCGCAGAATGAAGAAGCCGAGCAACACGGCGAGTACTGCGACGGCAATCGACAGCACGGAATTGACGTTTGCTGCTCGGGGCTCAGGTGTTGGACGCGGACGACGCTGCTCTTGACTCATACCCCGAGACTAATCGCACGCTCACGCATCAGGATGCACGTCCGAACGGGGTGAACGTACGAACACGTCCCGTGACGCCGAACATTACGATGTCCTCGTGACGGGCAACTCGAGCAAGTCTTGGAGCATCTTTGCCTCTGCAGCATTGCTGTCGGTACTGATGCTGTCGCTCTGGGCACAACTCACTCCGCTGGGCTCTGCACCGGACGAGGCATCGCACTACATCAAAGCAGCCGCGGTCGTTCGCGGCCAGCCGGCAGGTGATGAAGTTCCTGGTTGGGTGCTCTCCATCGATGGATGGGCGCACGACAAAGATACGGGCGTCAAGGAAATCATCATCGTGAGGGATGGAGAAATCGTTCGACGAGCCACTCCAAACGTGCTCCGTGAGGACGTGAACACCAGCCTCTCTCTCCCGCCAGGGACGATTGCAGGATTCTCCATTTGGGTAACCGAGTACACGCGCGGTGCCGAGTATTCGATCTTTGCCGAACTCCGTGACGCGCGAATCGTCCCGCTACAGATCAAGAGTGAGACGAACGTTCTTGCATCACCGGCGAATGCGCAGGTGGATGGTCGGCTGGTGGGTACGTCGGACTCCATTTCCAGCTTGGTTGAGGACTCCCACTTCAATGGTCGAATGGAGTACTCGCACTGGTCGACGTACGTCGACATCGACCGGCAATTTGACGGAGCAAACGCGGTGCAGCGATGCTTCGTCAGTCAACCAGCGGTGCCGGCGTGCGGACTTCGCGTGCAGGACCAGCCGACGGTCGACGAACGCCCCATCACATCGATGGGGCTCTACACGCCGGCCGTGTACGTGATTCCCGGACTTGGCACTCTGCTCGGTGCAAGCAATGATTCATGGTTTGCCGCACGACTGTGGAGTGCGCTTGCCGCAGCGCTCATCATCGCCCTTGTCGTCGTCAACCTGGCGAGACGCAACGATTCGCTACTCCCACTCCTCTCCGCACTTGCTCCGGCCGTCGTTTTTCTCGCGTCGGTGGTGAATCCGAGTGGATTGGAGCTCGTCGGCGCCATCGGCCTCTGGATTTCGACTTCCGGGATGCTTCGCGCGGATCGGCGTGATCCATGGGAGATTGCCACCTACGCCATCAGTGGTGTCGTTCTGATTCTCGCCCGTCCACTCGGGATGGTGTACTTCGCGAGCGTGATCTTCGTGTGTGTCATCGCCAGCGGCACGTGGCGAACCGCGATCGGCTTGGTCAAGCGACATCGTGCCGTTGCAACTTTGCACTCGACAACGCTGTTGTTTGCAACGTGGTGGTATCTGTTCGTTTACAACCCGGCAGTAGACCCGCGACGTGCGGAGTACTTGGCACCGGATGTGCCGTTGCACGAGCAGGTGTTCCATGCATTCGGCGACGTGTACCGAGTGCTCCTCGAAGCCGTCGGTGATCTCGGGTCGCTCGAGGTACCGATACCGCGATTGGTGTTCGTCACGCTGATCGTGGTCGCAGTCTGGTTGATCTGTGTAGGTGCGACACGCTCCACGACTGCAACCAAGGTGGCACTCTCGAGTCTCGTCGTGATGTCGATACTTCTCGTGCTGGCAACCGACATCAACTATTACCGAATTCTTCGTGGGTACGGAGTTCAGGGTCGGCACATCACCCCGCTCCTCGTCGGCCTACCGCTCCTGGTGGTACGACACATTCGACTCTCTGCAGTTGGACGCAGGACGGTCATTGGTATGTGGATACTTGCGCAATTCATTGCGGGTTACGCCGCGCTTCGCAGGTACTCGGTGGGGATCATTGGTGACAACTTCTTTGCAATGTTCTCGGCACCGTCGTGGCAACCGCCGATCGGCATCACCACCACCTTGGTGGGCCTCGGGGCGCTCCTGCTCGTGATCGGCTACGGAGTCGATCATCTGGAGTCGCGTCGCAGTTGAGCCGAGGGTGGGGATTGAACCCACGACCTACCGCTTACAAGGCGGTTGCT
>JAFMJP010000122.1 GCA_017853375.1 Actinomycetota bacterium | reverse complement strand
ACTTCTACGATGTGAACGTAGCGCTCTTCCGACTGAGCTAATCGCCCTTGGTGACCTGTGAGGCTAGCGGCTCGAGGCAGACGGTGCCCATGCCTTGGCGATCACGGGCTTGTGTGGTGTCGCTGTCGCACGGTGAATCAAAGGGCACGAGTTCGCGCACTCGCGCTTGATGCGGCCCGCTGCACGGCACTTCGAACGCCGACCCAATCTCGTCGAAGTTCACGCATGACCCGGCGGAAATCAGCCCGTCGATTCCCCGTTCGGGCATCGGGTCGCCCATGATGTGCAGGATCAGAAGAATCGCCGTGCCGATACCGATGATCACCAACACGAATCGCCACGGGAATCGTGCCGGCGGATACACGCGGTCAGGTTGGGTTTCACTCCAGATGTCGCGGTCCGGCCGTGGATTGTGCGACGAACCGTGGCCGCCTACGGCAGAGCCGGTTGCAAGTTGCAGGTCGTAAGCGGCTCGTCGTGCGGGCGAGGAAAGCACGCTCCAGGCTTCGGCAATGCGCGTGACCTCCGCAGTGGTGGACGGCGCAGAGCCACTTTTGCGAGTCGATGCGGCGGAGCCGCGAGCGTCGGGATGAGCCTCACGCATCCGGGCGCGATACGCCCGCCGAATGTCGTCGAGCGACGCGGTACGCCCAACTCCGAGCGTGTCGTAATGGTTGGTCATCGACCCACCATGCTCGCAGGAGGACGGCTGTTTCGCGCGTCGAGTGCCGACGTATGACGATGTCGCGCGACTAGTACCCGAGGGCTGTGTCGACCACTCCCAAGAGCGGCTGCCCCGCCGCAAACAGTCGACAGTTGGCGGTCACGCGTTCTGTCAGCAATGGCACGGCCATGGCTCTCGTATTGCCGATGTGTGGCGTGATGAGACAGTTGTCGAGTGCCCACAGCGGATGTTCCTTTGGCAACGGTTCCGGATCCGTCACGTCCAGCGTGGCACCACCGATGCGCCGTTCGCGCAACGCAGCCACCAAGTCGTCGGTAACGATCAACCTTCCGCGGCCGACGTTCACGAGCCATGCATCGTTCTTCATCATGGCTAGCTCGCGCGCAGCAATCAGACCCGTGGTCTCGGGTGTGAGCGCGCATGCCAGGACCACCGCATCGGCTTGGGGCAGCACGTCGTGCAACTTCGATTGGGTGACCACACGTTGTGCACCGGCAATCGGCGTGTCGTGTCGCCGCACCACGGTGATGTTGGTGTTGAAACCTTGCAGCATCCGGATGAGCGAGGTGGTGATACCGCCGCCACCAACGATCACGATGTTGCCACCCAGCAAGTAACGCCCGTGATCGACGGTCCATTCGTCGACTCGCGAATAGCCGATGACATGTCGCAAGCCTCCGAGCAAGAACGCCATGCACAACTCGGCAACGGGTTCGGCATACACGCCCTTGCCGCTGGTCCACACACGACGGTCGTCGAGGTGCGGAACGTAGTTCTCGATTCCGGCAAACGGCAACTGCACCCACGAAAAATGTTGATGCTCACGCATGATTTCGCCGAATGCATCAGCGCCGCGAGGGTCACCCCAGACGAGGCCATCGGCGTTCGCATAGTCGACCACTTCGCATCCGCCGGCGCGCACCGCTTCGCGCAACCATTCGGGTGCCGTGATGGGACCAACCGCGACGCGGGACGAAGTCGACATGGCGGACGATCAGTTGCCGGTGAGCGTGGCCGCGATCTTGCCGGTCGAGGCGCCGCCGCGTCGCAAGATCACCACGAGGAACCACAGCGACGCCATGGTGACGACGAACAAACTGATTGCTCCCACACCCCAGAACGGTTTGATGGTGCTGCGTGTAGCACCCAACAACGCAACGGGGAACGTGGTGGAACCGGCTTCGCTGATCAATGTGGAGATCACGGCGTTGTCCAGACACAGTGCGAACGACAACAACCCACCTGCGATCATCGCCGACGCAATCAACGGCAGCGTGATTTGTCGGAACGCGCGTCCCGGGGGCGCGCCGAGATCGGCTGCTGCCTGTTCGAGCGATTCGTCCAATCCTGCGAGTCGTGCCCTCACGATGAGCGTGACCACCGCAGACGCATAGAGAGACTGTCCGACCCACAACTTGTTGATGCCGCCGTTGAACGGGCCCCAGCCCTCCGTGAAGATGTACCCGAGCACCGGTACGTCTTGAATTCGCGGAAACCAGGTGGCCAACGCGATGGCGTCCATGATCTCCGGTGTCACCAGGATGAGGAATACCAACACCATGAACACCGACGACCATCTGCCGGGACGTCGCGCGAGTGCCACTCCGGCGGTGCCACCCAGTACCACTGCAATGATGGTGGCGCCGAATGCGGCGATGAACGAGTTGCGGATGGCGTCGCCGATTCCTGCGAAGTCGAAGATGTTCGCGTACCAACTCGTGAGTACACCGTTGACGACGAGTGCCAGCACGAACCCGCTCGGCACCACCCACGCGGTGTAACCGCCGCCGAATTGTGCTCGTTGCTTCAGTACTCGGCGGGCGACGAACGCCACCGCCACCAATGCGGCAAACAGCAGCGCAGTTTGCAGGAACACCGCTCCGTCGAAGAGCTCACTCCACCACTTGGTACTCACCGCGTTCGACCAGATGGTGAACGAGTTGCCCCGGTTGAAGGAGTGCAAGAACACCAGCCCCACGGGAATGAAGAGGAAGATCAATACCAATGTGGTCCACACTCCGAGCACCCGGTGCAGCGCGTCGTCAGCGACGCCCCATCGGCGCGAAGTGGACGTGCTGGAACCGTGCTGCTTGGCACGCACACGTCGCCACTGTTGCATCGCCGGCTCGAGCAGTCCGATCAGTCGCGGAAACAGCCACACCACGGCAGCACCGAGAATCAACACCAACAACACCGCGCCGATCATCAACACGGCCATCGCCGAGCCGAGCGGCCAGTTCTGTGCGCCACTGAACTGCGACGCGATCATCGCGCCGATCATGTTGCCTTTTGCTCCGCCCAACACGGTGGCGGTCACGTAGTCGCCGCACATCGGAATGAACGTGAGCAGGACACCGGCTGCAATGCCGGGCCCTGCCAACGGCAACGTCACCCCGAAGAAGGTGGCAAATCGTCCTGCGCCGAGGTCTTTGCTTGCTTCACGCAGGCGAACATCGATGCGATCGAACGCAACGTACAGCGGCAAGATCATGAAGCCGAGGTAGTTGTAGACGATCGCCAATTGCACTGCCGTGGATGTCTGCAACAGTTGGATGCCGTTCTCCCCAACCACCCCGAGGTCCTGCAGAAACTTCGAGAGTGTGCCGTTGGGTGCCAACGGAATTCGCCACGCAACCGTGCGAATCAAAAAGCTGGTGAAGCTCGGCACCACCACCGCAGCAAGCACGATGGCTCGCCAACGCTCACTCACCTTGAATGCAGCGAAGTATGCAACCGGCAATCCGATGAGCAAACACAACAGCGTTGCGGTGATCGCAATTCGCACCGTGGCACGAAACACGCTGAAGAAGGTTTCGTCGAACACCTCCACGTAACCGTCGGTGGTCAACTTGGTGAGATCCACCGGCACCAACTGGCTGGTGTCCTTTGTGCCGAATGAGTAGAGCACCACGAACGCGATCGGCGCAACGAAGAATGCGACGTACCACACGATTGACGGCAACGCCAACGCGTACTTCGGCGCCCGAAAGCGCCGTCGAGTTTCTGGTG
>JAFMJP010000121.1 GCA_017853375.1 Actinomycetota bacterium | reverse complement strand
AAAAGTTCCGAAACTTCATTGACGGCAAACACACCGACGCAGCCGACGGCAGCACCCTCGACATCATCAATCCAGCCACCGGCAAGGTGTACGCAACTTCGCCCAACAGCAAGCAAGCCGACGTCGATGCGGCGATGAACGCAGCCCAGCGTGCGTTCGACGTGTGGAAGGAATCCACTCCGTCGGAACGTTCGCTTGCACTCTTCCGCATCGCCGATGCAATCGAGGCGCGCAAGGACGAGTTCATCGCGACGGAAGTGGAGAACTGCGGCAAGCCGGTGTCGATCACTACATCGGAAGAGATTCCACCAATGGTCGATCAGATTCGCTTCTTCGCGGGTGCTGCGCGAATGCTGGAAGGCAAGAGTGCAGGCGAGTACATGAAGGGCTTCACCTCCATGATTCGTCGCGAGCCGGTCGGCGTGTGCGCGCAAGTGGCGCCGTGGAACTACCCGATGATGATGGCGGTGTGGAAGTTTGCCCCGGCAATCGCCGCCGGCAACAGCATCGTGTTGAAGCCGAGCGACACCACACCGGCAACCACCGTGTTGCTCGCCGAGATTGCAAACGAATTCCTGCCGCAAGGCGTGTTCAACGTGGTGTGCGGCGATCGCGATACCGGTCGCACCATGGTGTCGCATGCGACGCCGTCGATGGTGTCGGTCACCGGTTCGGTACGTGCCGGAATGGAAGTCGCCGAAGCTGCAGCGAAGTCGCTCAAGCGTGTGCACCTTGAATTGGGTGGCAAGGCGCCGGTCATCGTGTTCGACGATGCCGATCTCGAGGCGGCAGCAGCCCAGATTTCGATGACTGGTTACTTCAACGCCGGTCAAGACTGCACCGCCGCCACTCGCGTGATCGTCGGACCAAAGGTGTACGGCGATTTCGTCGAAGCGCTCGCTGCGGCAGCAAAGAACACCAAGACCGGTCAACCCAATGACGACGTGTTGTATGGCGCGCTCAACAACGCCAACCAACTCGCTCGCGTGAGCGGCTTCGTCGAGCGCGCACCCAAGCACGCACGAGTGGTGGCCGGTGGCAACAAGATCGGCAACAACGGGTACTTCTTCGAACCCACCGTGGTGGCCGACCTCAAGCAGAACGACGACATGATCCAGCAGGAAATCTTCGGCCCCGTCATCACCGTGCAGCAGTTCAGCGACGAGGCCGAGGCGCTCAAGTGGGCCAACGGGGTGGAATACGGTCTGGCCTCGTCGGTGTGGACCCGTGACTTCGGCAAGGCCATGCGCATGGCAAAGTCGCTCGATTTCGGCTGTGTGTGGATCAACACGCACATCCCCGTGGTGGCCGAAATGCCGCACGGCGGATACAAGAAGTCGGGCTACGGCAAGGACCTTTCCGCCTATGCGTTGGACGACTACACGCGCATCAAGCACGTGATGGCCAACATCACCATCTAGCCGACGACTGACTAGCGTTGCGCTGCAAGGGGGATTGATACCACGGTGGTAACTGAACGCGGCTCCGTTGAGTTGGTGGACGTCACCAAGCGATACGGCGATGTCACGGCCGTGGACAAGATCAATCTCGAAATTCACGCAGGGGAGTTCTTGTCACTGCTCGGCCCCAGCGGTTGCGGCAAAACCACCACGCTGCGAATGTTGGCCGGGTTCGAACAACCGGACGAAGGCTTCATTCGAATCTCCGGTCAGTACGTGCAAGGTGTGCCGCCGTACAAGCGTGACGTCAACACCGTGTTCCAGCACTACGCATTGTTTCCGCACATGACCGTTGCCGAGAACGTTGCCTACGGTCTGCGACAAAAAGGTGTGAACAAGTCCGAGATTGCCGCTCGCGTCACCGAAGCTCTCGACATGGTGCAAATGTCGAAGCTGGCCGATCGCAAACCGCGACAGATGTCGGGTGGGCAGCAGCAGCGTGTGGCGGTTGCACGGGCGTTGGTGAATCGGCCGAGCATCTTGTTGCTCGACGAACCACTCGGTGCGCTCGACCGCAAGCTGCGCGAAGAAATGCAAATCGAACTCAAACTGTTGCAGACCCGTCTTGGCATCACGTTCGTCTTCGTTACGCACGACCAGGAAGAAGCAATGTCGATGTCCGATCGCATTGCCATCATGCTCAATGGGCACGTCGAACAGCTCGCCGATCCCGAAACGGTGTACGAACACCCGACTACGGCGTTTGTCGCAGGTTTCGTCGGACGCAACAACTTCTGGCAGGGCACCGCCACCGAACACGGTTCACAAGCCGATGACGGCACGGTGTTCGTCGCCAGCCGCCCGGAGGAAGACGTGCCCAACGGTGAACCTGCGCTCTCCGCAGTGCGACCGGAGTGCATCCACCTGAGCTCGGCTCAGCCGGCAAAGTCGGAAAACTGCGTCCAGGCCACCGTGGCCGGCGTGTCGTATTTCGGCGACGTGTTGCAATACGTCGTGCGAACCCGCACAAAGGACCTTCTGGTGCTGGTGCCGCGCACCAATCCCGAGCGATTCCAGGTGGACGACGCAGTCTGGTGCTCGTGGTCGGCCGAGGACGTCTACCTGTTCTCGGCGCGTCAGGCCAACATCGTGATGGCTGCTCCGAGCGCCACCGCCTGACGCTTCGCTCTATCGCAATGCTGCGGGCGACGCCCTCGATCTGGGCGAACCGCCGCACAATCCGCTAAGTTCGGGTGAGCCATACGACACACACCATGAGGGGGACACCATGACCAAGCAACTTCGCATGCTCGCACCAGAAGCATTCCGCGACCATCTCTCGCGTCGCGCATTCATCACGGGCGGCACGGCAGCAGCCGGATTCGCAGTGGTGCTTGCCGCATGTGGTGGCTCGGACGAAGCCGGCGACGACGCATCGGGTGGCGACGCAGCGTCGGGTGACTACTCGCGCGTCATCAACACATCGTCGGGATCGCTCGCCATGTACACCTGGGGTGACTACAACGATCCAGAAATCGTCGGCGCGCTCGCCGAGAGCGAACTCGGTATCACCATGAAGGTGGACTACTACCCAAGCAACGAAGATCTCATCACCAAGTTGGCCGCCAGCGCAGGCAACAGTGGTTTCGACATCGTCGTGCCAACCGGCCCGTACGTGCCGCAAATGATCGAGAAGGGTCTCATCCAGAAACTCGACATGTCGAAGATCCCCAACTTCAGCAACCTCGACACCGCATACGTTTCGCAGTCGTGGGATCCGAACAACGAGTATTCGGTGTGCAAGAACTGGGGGAGCACCGGCTTCTTCTACGACAAGACCAAGATCACCCGAAAGATGGAAACCTGGCAGGACTTCATCGACGCGTGCATGAACGAAGGCAGCGGCAACTGCGCGATGATCGACACCGCACCAAACCTTTGCGGCATGTGGTACTGGGCGCAGGGTAAGAACTGGAACGATCAGGATCCGGCATTGCTCGATGAGTGCGAGAAGTTCCTCGTCGACGAATTCGCCCAGCACATCAAGGCGTTCGACTCGTACCCGAGCACGGCGCTCGCCGAAGGCTCGTACAGCTTGGCAATGGGATGGAACGGCGACCTGCGTCAGGCGTACGTGCGAATCGCCGATGCCGGTGGAAACCCCGACAACTGGGTGTGGGTGCTCGGAACTCCAGCCACCGAACTGTGGATGGACACCTACTGCATCGCCGCAGGTGCACCGAACCCCGACGCAGCACACGCGTGGATCAACTGGGAACTCGTCCCGGAGATCTCCATCAAGGACCTGCAGTACCACGGCTACAACACCGGCATGAAGAACATGGA
>JAFMJP010000030.1 GCA_017853375.1 Actinomycetota bacterium | reverse complement strand
GCGCGCGCGATACCCAACGCTTGGGCACCCACCGCTGGTCGGGTGGCTTCGAACGTCTTCATTGCCGGCTGCGCCTCACCCGACTTGCCTTTTTCGCGAGCTCGGGCCAACTTGGCATCGAGCTTTTCTTTTCCGCCCAACAAGCAACGCCCAGGCACGCGCACATCATCGAGCACCACTTCGGCGGTGTGGCTCGCCTTGATGCCGTGTTTCAGATATTTCTGTCCCTGCGAGAGACCCTTGGTCCCCGGTGGAATGACAAAACTCGCCTGACCCCGGCCCTTCAATTCGGGGTCTACCGCAGCTACCACGACATGCACGTTGGCGATGCCGCCGTTCGTAATCCACGCTTTCGTGCCATTCAACACCCACTCATCGGTGGCTTCGTCGTACACCGCGCGCGTTCGCAGCGAACTCACGTCGCTGCCCGCGTCGGGTTCGCTCACACAGAATGCGCCGATTTTCACGTCGTCGGCCGTGCCGTAACACTGCGGCACCCACTCCATTATCTGCTCGGGTGTGCCGTTGCCGGCAATTCCCGCTGCAGCCAAACCTGAACCCATGATTGCCATACCGATGCCGGCATCGCCCCAGAAGATTTCTTCGATCGCCACCGGGAGGGTCAGACCACTCTGGTCGCCCATCGCATTCATGATGAAATCGATTCCGTACAGGCCGATCTTCGCCGCCTCCTGCACGATTGGCCAGGGAAATTCCTCGCGTTCGTCCCACTCATGTGCTGCAGGACGGATGACATCGACGGCAAACTCGTGAATCCAATCCTTGAGTTGCAATTGATCGTCATTGAGAGAAAGGGAGAATTCGGCCATTCCCCCAAGTTACCAGTGAGTAGGAACGTCGAGCATGGCTCAGCCAGCAACGAGAGGGTTAGCCGCGCCGAAGCGCGGTGCCAGCCTTGGTGGTCTCCACGACGTAACCCAGTGCCTGCAACTCGTGGCGCAGCGCATCGGCTTTGGCGAAGTCCTTCGCTGCACGAGCTGCATCGAGTGCACTGGCAAGTGCTTGTGCATCGGCGTCCACTTCACCCCTGGAACCGAGTTGCAGTCCCAACGCACCACACATCTCGTGAACCGCGGCAACCAACGCCCCGGCTACCGCCTCACCTGCGTCAATGGCGGTGTTGGCGCGACGGACGGTGTCAAAGATGTGTGCCATGGCATTCGGTGTATCGAGATCGTTATCCATGATCTGCACGAAACGTGCGAGTGTGTCGGCATCGGCAAGGACACGTGCGGCACCGTGATCTCCGGGCAACCCGTGGCTGCGAGCGGCAAACGAATCGAGGCCGCCGAGTGCCTTCACCGACGAATCGATGTTGTCCTGCCCGACCTTCACTGGCGAGCGATAGTGCGTCTGCAACAGCAGCATGCGATACGCACGTGGATCGAATTGATCGAGCAAGTCCAACAAGTTGGTGACATTGCCGAGACTCTTCGACATCTTTTCTCCCTCGATGTCGACCACGAAACCGTTGTGCATCCAGTGTCGCGCAAATGTCTTGCCGAGCGCCACTGCCTGGGCTCGTTCGTTTTCATGATGCGGGAATCGTAGGTCGGCACCACCACAGTGCAGGTCGAATCCTTCACCCAACAATTCCAGGCTCATCACCACGCACTCGCTGTGCCAGCCCGGTCGACCATCGCCCCACGGTGATGGCCACGAAGGCTCGCCGGGCTTGGAGAACTTCCACAGTGCAAAGTCGCTCGGGTGGCGCTTTTCCTGCGCACCGAGCACTTCGCGATCTCCACCGCCAGCCATCATGTCTTCGAGCGACTGATGAGCCAGCGCGCCGTAGTCGGGCACGCTTTCTACGGACAGGTAAACCCCGTCACTCGTGGTGTAGGCGGCGCCACGGGTGATCAACGTGTCGATCATGTCGACCATCTGATCGACGTATTCGGTGGCGTGCGGAACATCCGTCGGGCGCTTCACGCCCAACCGACCCATGGCATCGAACCAGACCGATTCACATTTTTGTGTGATGTCCTGCCACGGTCGTCGTTCGCGATTGGCCCGATCGATGATCTTGTCGTCGATATCGGTGATGTTGGAAACCAACCGCACCTCGATGCCCCGCCACTCGAGATACCGGCGCAGGATGTCGTACACCAACGTGGCACGCCCATGACCCAAATGGGGCGGACCGTACACCGTGGGACCACACAGATACACGTCGAGATTGCCTGGTTTGCGCATCTGCAGCGGGCGAACTTCGCGCGTCAGGGTGTCGTACAGCGCGAACACGAAACGATTCTACGAGTGATGCCGCGCCACTACCGTTGAGTGAGCATGTCGAACGGTTCACCGACGCGCAGAGTTCCCGACAAACCGACGCTCGCCGGCGTAGAAGCCCGTTTCGTCGAACGCTGGAACACTGACGGCATCTACGCATTCGACCGGTCCGCCGTGCGCGACACCGTGTTTGCAATCGATACGCCGCCGCCCACCGTGAGTGGTTCGCTGCACATGGGTCACGTCTTTTCCTATACCCACACCGACACCATCGCCCGCTATCAGCGCATGCGCGGCAAGCACGTGTTCTATCCGATGGGTTGGGACGACAACGGCCTGCCGACCGAGCGCCGCGTGCAGAACTATTTCGGTGTCACATGTGATCCGTCTTTGCCGTACGTCGCTGGGTTTACGCCGCCGTTTCGAGGCAACCCGCCCAAGGACCACCGTGCGGTTCCCGTATCTCGACCGAACTTCATCGAATTGTGCGACGAACTCACCGCACAGGATGAGCAGGTATTCGAAGACTTGTTCCGCCGACTCGGACTCTCCGTGGATTGGTCGTTGCTGTACACCACGATTTCCGTACATGCTCGTCGCACGTCACAGAAGGCCTTTCTCGACAACTTGGCACGCGGCGAGGCATACACGCAAGAAGCGCCGACATTGTGGGACGTCGACTTTGGTACTGCGGTTGCGCAGGCAGAGTTGGAGGACCGCGAGCGTCCTGGCGCATACCACGCCGTCGCTTTCCACGGTTCACACGGTGACGTCATCATCGAAACCACACGACCCGAGTTGATTCCTGCCTGCGTCGGATTGGTCGCACATCCCGACGATTCGCGTTACGCACCGCTCTTCGGCAAGACCGTTCGCTCACCACTGTTCGACGTGGAGGTTGGCGTGTACCCGCACCCACTCGCCCAACCAGACAAAGGCACCGGTATCGCGATGGTGTGCACCTTCGGCGACCTGACCGATGTGGTGTGGTGGCGTGAGTTCAACTTGCCGACACGCGCCATCATCGGTCGCGACGGACGTATCCTCGCCGAACCACCCGATGCAATCGTTTCCGACACCGGTCGCGCACATTACGCAACAGTGTCCGGCAAATCGGTGAAGCAAGCACAAGCAGCGATCGTCGAGTTGTTGCGCACATCGGGTGACCTGAAGGGCGAGCCTCGAGCCATCACGCACCCGGTGAAGTTCTACGAAAAAGGCGATCGCCCGTTGGAGATCGTCACCAGTCGGCAGTGGTACATACGCAATGGCGGTCGCGACGAGTCCTTGCGGTCGGCATTACTCAGTCGCGGTGAGGAAATTGCCTGGTATCCCGACCACATGAAGCACCGCTATTCCAACTGGGTGCAAGGGTTGAATGGCGATTGGCTGGTGTCACGTCAGCGCTACTTCGGAGTGCCGATCCCACTGTGGTATCGCATCGGTACCGACGGGACACCCGACTACTCCACTCCATTGGTACCGAATCCCGAGCAACTCCCCGTCGACCCGAGCACCGACGTGCCCGATGGATTCACTGCTGCACAACGCGGCGTCGAAGGTGGCTTCGTCGGCGACCCTGACGTCATGGACACTTGGGCAACGTCGTCGCTCACCCCACAAATCGCATCCCACTGGGTGGATGGCAACGAGTTGTTCGCTCGGGTATTCCCTATGGACATGCGTCCGCAAGGTCACGACATCATTCGTACCTGGTTGTTCTCCACGGCCGTGCGGTCGCACTTTGCACACGCCACCAGCCCGTGGAAGCGTGCCGCACTTTCGGGATGGATTCTCGACCCAGACCGCAAGAAGATGTCCAAGTCCAAAGGCAACGTGGTGACACCGATCGACTTGTTCGACAAGTACGGGAGTGATGCCGTGCGCTATTGGGCAGCGTCCGCACGTCCCGGTGTCGACACCGCGTTCAGCGAAGACCAGATGAAAGTCGGCGGAAAACTTGCGAACAAACTGCTGAACGTCACCAAATTCGTGCTCAATTTCGGCGGTGACGAGTCGGGGGTCGTGAGCGTGCCGCTCGACCACGCCATGCTCGAGCGTCTCTCCGGAGTGATTGCCGAGGCAACTGCAGCATTCGACGAACTCGACTACGCACGGGCACTGGAGCGCACGGAAGCGTTCTTTTGGTGGTTCTGTGACGACTACGTGGAATTGGTGAAGACGCGCGCCTACGGAGCTGGTGGGGAGAACGGTCTGCCAGCCACCATCAACGTATCCCCGGAGACACATTCGGCTCGTAGTGCGCTCACCCGTGCAATGAGCGTGTTGCAACGTCTCCTGGCGCCACACATGCCGTTTTGCACCGACGAAGTGTGGTCATGGTGGCATGAGGACAGCGTGCATCGCGCCGAATGGCCCACACCAACGAGCGGTACGACCAACTCCAACGACACATCGAACGCCGACTTCTTCCTCGAAACCGTGGGCAGTGTGCTTGCCGAAATTCGTCGAAGCAAGACGGAAGCAAAGATCTCGCAACGTGCGGCAGTGTCGCTCGTTGTGATTGCCGCCGATTCTGCTCGTGCAGGGGTCGTCACCCAAGCGTTGGTGGACCTGTCGAATGCCGGCAACGTCGCTGAGTTCAGCATCGTCGATGGTGACAACCTGTCGGTCAGCGTCACTCTTGCACCAGACTCATGACCAGGGCTCGCCTCCCAATATCCGCCGAAACTCGAACCAAACTGCGGCCCCGTTCGCATGTGGTGGTCCTCGTCGTGAATCTCCTAGTCGCCGGCGCACTCGTCGTCACGGGATCGCTCGTGGTGTGGGCCAACAACAAAGTTGGCGACCGGCTGGTGGTGAGCATCGACGGCGGCACTACTTCGGGCACCACGCCCGACGGCGCTCCGATAGAGGGTTGGGATTACGACACCAGTTCTTTGCGTGCCAAGAACTTCCTCCTCACTGGTTCCGACAACGGTGCGTGTCCAGACAAGGGTGACGGTACCGCTGGCGGGATCGGCGATCGCGAGTCGTTCGGCGAGCGTTCGGACACCATCATGGTGTTGCGTGTCGATCCGACAATCAACGACGTTGCAGTGTTGTCGTTTCCCCGCGATTTGTGGGTGAACATTGCCGGCACCACGCGACAGGCACGGATCAATTCCGCGTTCGACAGCAAGGATCCGAACCGTCTCATTCGTACGATCGACGACAATTTCGGGGTACCCATCGACCATTACGTCAACGTCAACCTGTGTGCTTTCAAGGAGATTGTGGACTCCGTTGGTGGCGTAAAGATTCCCTTCACCTACCGCACCAAGGATGAAAAAGTCGGATTCCGAGAAGTGGGTCCTGGCTGTGTCGAGCTTCGCGGGTCACAGGCGCTCGCATACGTTCGATCACGAACGGGTTATCGCTACTTCGACGAAGCAACCCAGAAGTGGCTGAGTGACCCCACCGGCGACATCGGGCGAATCAACCGACAGCAGGACTTCTTGCGACGCTCCATGCAGCGTGCACTCGACCGTGGAACCACCAACCCCGCCACCGCAAATGCGCTCTTGAATGTGGCGCTCAATCGTGTGATCACCGATGATCGCCTCACACCACGCGATCTTCTCAGCCTTGCCCAAGCGATGCGCAATTTGGACACCAGTGGCGTCAGTTCCTACACCGTGGAGTGGTCGATGCGCCGCATCGGTGGCGAATCCGTGCTCATCCCGGTCATCGACACCGAGTCGATGCAAGCGATCCTCGCGGTATTCCGCGGCGAAGGAGATTCATCCGTGGTCGGAGTGTCGGGTGCGCGTACCGCATCAATCGACATTTCTTCTCTTGCTCGCGTGTTGATCGAGGCACTCACACGCACCGACAACAACCGTGTAGCGACCGACACCACGGTTCCGGTTGTGCCAGTGCAGGAACGTCTCGGCGTGTTCCCTCCGAACGACCCTGCGTGCCGCTAGTTCACCCGACACAGCACTCTCGTAGCGACGGCAACAACTACACTCGCCACGGGAGCAATCGTGGAACTTTCTGACATCGTCGTTGTCATCGTCGCCTATCTTCTCGGCACATTTCCCAGTGCGGAACTTGTTGCCAAACGTTTCGGCAAGGACATCACCAAGGTGGGCTCCGGAAATCCCGGGGCTTCCAACGTCATTCGCGAACTTGGGTGGAAGGCCGGCATGGCGGTGTTTCTCATGGACATGGCCAAAGCCGCCATCGCAGTGGGAATCGCCTGGGCGGTAAGTGGCGAGCAGCGCGGACCACTCGCATATGCCGCAATGTGTGGTGCCATCGCCGGTCACGTAGCGCCAGCAATGCGGAAGTTTCGTGGCGGCAAAGGTGTGGCCTCGGGTGGAGGCGCCTTGTTCGTGCTGTTTCCCGAAGTCAGTGCCGTCTTGTTCGTGTCATGGTTCGTCATCAGCAAACTCACGCGCAAAGCTTCGGTGGCCTCACTCGCAATCACCGTTGCCACACCAATCGGCATGGTCATCGACGACGCCGAAGCTTGGGAGTTGTACGTGGTGCTGGGAGTTGTCGCGTTCGTGATCTTGAAGCACCTGCCCAACATCCGACGTTTGCGAACCAAGACGGAGCCGTCGCTGTAGCGTACGGTAATGCTCGAGTTCGCGACTCAGGCTTTTGACTGGCTGAAGGACTTTTCCTCTTCACCTTCGTTCTACGTGATCATCTTTGTGATCGCGATTCTCGACTCCGTGTTGCCAATCGTTCCCAGCGAGACCTTGGTGATCATCGGTGGCGTGAGTGCAGGGCTCGGCAACTTGTGGGTTCCCATCGTGATCGTGGTTGCTGCCAGTGGTGCGTTCATCGGGGACAACATGAGCTATCTCATCGGTCGTGAGGCCAGCGACTGGGTGATGCGCCGACAAACACGGACCGAAAAGGGTGCGGCGCGCATGACCAAGATTGTCGAGCAGGTGCATGAGCGAGGCGGGCTCTTGCTCATCACTGCACGTTTCATACCTGGCGGTCGTACGGCGCTGACGCTGTCATGCGGCGTGACACGCCAACCGAGGCGATGGTTCGTGGGCTGGTCGGCGGTCGCTGCAATCATCTGGGGGAACTACGCCGCTTTGCTTGGATTCATCGGAGGAAAATCATTCGAGGAAAATCACACGACTGCGTTCATCATTGCGTTTGCGACGGCGTTCAGCATCACCGCGTTGATTGAAATCGTTCGTTGGCTCCTGAAGCGAGCCCGATACCGTAAAACTGCATGACATTGCGACTCACGGTCGAGTCTGGCGCGTGGCGCACCCATGTCAGCAACGTGGTAACCGAGTTCGGCGAAGTGTTGCCGGTGGTGAAGGGCAATGGATACGGATTCGGCCGCGCCGAACTCATGACACACGCAAAGTCGGTGGCGCGAGACGTTGCGGTCGGCAATTCGCATGAAGTGACCGGCGTACCCAACGACATGCGACCCTTCGTGCTCACACCAGTGGGCGTTGGAGTCACCGAAATTCCAAGAGCCGATGCCGTATTGACGGTTGGATCTACCCGCGACCTGGCGGTACTTGCCGCCTTGCGGGCCGACAATCCCGTGGTGATCAAGGTGGCGTCGTCCATGCATCGTTACGGGATCGACGTGACCCACGCTGCAAGATTGCGTGCTCGAGCAGAATCAGACGGTCACGAAGTGGTTGCTTGGTCGATCCACCTCCCACTGACGGGAAATGACGACTCTCGTGCAGCTGAGGCCACGGCGATTGCGGGTGAACTTGCGGCGGATCTTCCAATTCACCTCAGCCACATTGGTGGCGCAGTACAGCGCGTACGTTCTGCGGTGACGCATCGTGTCGTGGTACGCACCGGAACCCACCTGTGGCTGGGCGACAAATCGATGTTCGGCCTCCATGCCGATGTCATTGCGACTCGGCCGGCGACGTTCACTTCTGCCGGCTACCGGGCGACCGTCATTCCCGATGCCGGCACTTCGGAAGTGCACCTCGTGATGGTGGGGTGCGGCTCTGCGAACGGTGTCGGTGCGCTCGACGACGGTCGTAGTCCGTTCCACTTCGCACGACAACGACTCCACATGCTCGAGACCCCGCACATGCACACCACGATGCTCAGTGTCACGGGCAATCAGCGACCACAGGAGGGCGACTGGGTGGACGTTCAGCAGCCGCTTACTCGCGTACAGCCCGATGTGGTCGTGTGGCGTTGACCGTGCATGACCACCGACTGGAACCCTCTCTTACGCCACGAGTTTGAACAGCCGTATTGGCAAGCTCTGCAATCGTTCGTTGCACGGGAACGAGGGCAACATACGGTGTACCCCGCTCATGACGATGTTTTTGCGGCGTTGCACCACACGTCGTACGCAAGCACCCGAGTGGTGATACTGGGACAGGATCCGTATCACGGACCTGGTCAGGCACATGGGCTCTGCTTTTCGGTGCAGCGGGAAGTTGCACTGCCACCATCACTCGTGAACATCTTCAAGGAACTGCAGGCTGACCTGGGCATCCCCGTTCCCTCGCACGGCAATTTGTCGGCCTGGGCACAACGCGGCGTGCTGTTGCTCAACACCACGCTCACCGTTCGAGCTGGTGCCGCAGGTTCGCACCAAGGCAAGGGGTGGGAGGTCTTTACCGATCAAGTGATTCGCGCGGTCAACGACAAGCCGTTCGTGGTGTTCGTGTTGTGGGGAGCACATGCGCGCAAGAAGAAAACGCTCATCGACACCGCACGTCATGCGGTGATTGAAGCGCCGCATCCCTCGCCGCTGTCCGCACATCAAGGATTCTTTGGCTCGCGTCCGTTTTCACAAATCAACGCAGCCTTGGCCGCTGCCGGACTCCCCCACATGGAGTGGAACCTCGACTAACCGCTACATTGCTCGCATGGGTTCGGTGCGTCGGCATATTCACATCAACCGAGACCCTGACACCGTGTGGGCTTTGGTGGGTGACCTCGCCCGCCAACATGAATGGTTTCCTTTCAGTAGTTCCCGACTCGAAGGCAAAAAACGTTGGATGACGACGCCCAGTGGCATCACCTTCGAAGAAGACATCGTCACCCACGATCACGCATTGCGACGCTTTCAATACCGAATCGTCGGCAATCCTGGGATCACGTCACACCTGGGGACGTGCGATGTCATCGAAGACGGTCATGGCGGGTGCACGGTGGTGTATTCCACCGACATGGAGCCTGACGCATTGGCCATCGTCGTGGCCGGCGCCGCGGGTGAAGGACTCAGCAAGTTGAAGCACATGATGGAGTCCGCATAGTGGGTCGAAAGATTCTCTTCATCACCACCGATCAACAGCGTTACGACGCACTCGGTTGCAATGGTGGCCTCATCGCACGCACGCCGGTAATCGACGGACTCGCCAAGAACGGCATCGTTTTCGATCGTGCACATCCGCAAAACGTCGTGTGCATGCCATCACGCAGCACCATGTTGACCGGTCAGCATGTGAGCACCCATGGCGTGTGGATGAACGGAGTCCCCTTGGCGAGTGACGCACCGAGCATCGCGGCTGACTTGCGGCGAGCTGGTTACCGAACTGCACTCATCGGCAAGGCGCACTTTGAGCCGTTCATTGACCCATTCCTGAGATTTGCGGAAAATCGAATCGGTTCAGCCGGACTGGAAACGGAGATGGTGATCGGCGAGGACGGCTTGCCCGCACCGCACCGCGGATTCGAACATTTTGCACTTGCAACACACGGTGGCGTAGGGCCGTTTCATTACGCGCGCTGGTTGCGCGAGAAGAACCCGGCTGCAGCGGCGATGTTTTTCCAGGTACTCGATCAGCAATTGCAGGTGAATGCTGGTGGTGGCGGTGACACCAATGCGCCACAGGTGAAGCACAACGAAATGCCGCGTGAGTTGTACCACACGGAATGGGTGGCTGATCAGACCATCGACTGGCTGTCCTCGCTACCCGCCGACGCAGATTGGTTCTGCTGGATGAGCTTCCCCGACCCACACCATCCGTGGGATCCACCAAAGTCCGAGCTTGGTCGAGTGAATTGGCGGGAGCTGGATCTTCCCGCGGGCTACATCGAAGATGCGGCAGAACGAGAGCGTGTATTGGACGACAAACCACGGCATTGGCGCATGTGGTACGAGGGCACGTTCATTTCCAACTACGAAGCTCCAGCAAAGTGGGTGCCCAAGACACTCACGGCCGACAATGTGCGTGAAGTCAATGCAATGGCCCACATTGAAAATGAACTGATCGATGAGGCAATCGGCCGCGTGCTGGCATCAGTGGCTTCACGTGGCTGGGGCGACGACGTCGATGTGTTGTACACCACCGACCATGGTGAGCTGCAGGGTGACTACGGACTGTTGTTCAAGGGTCCGTACCACACCGACTCACTCATGCGTTTGCCGCTTCTCTGGAGCCCGGCAAAATCCGCAAAGATTGCCCCCGCACGTGTTTCTGCTCCGGTTGGGCTCGTTTCCCTGGCCGCAACGTTTGCCAACATCGCCGGTTTGACGCGACCCGACTACACCGAGTCCGAGCGCCTACCGGTGAACGATGGCGAGGCTCGCGACCTTGGTCATGAACGGGTGCTTACTGAGTGGGACAGTGTCATGTTCGGCAAAATCGTTCATGCGCGAACCATCTGCCGCGACGGCTGGGTATGTACGGCGATGTTGCCCGGCACCGTACATGACGGCAGCGAAGGCGAGCTGTACGACTTGGCCAATGACCCACTGCAACACAACAATTTGTGGAGCAGCACCCAACACGTGGCACAACGCGATGCACTGCTGGACGACATGTGGTCGTCGCTACCCACTCGAGTCCTTCCGCTTCGTCCCTGCGACGCACCCGTTTAGGTTTTCGATACGGCGGGAACTTGTTGCGTGATGCAGTGGATGCCCCCACCGCCATACGCCAAGATCTCGCCGACATCAAGACCCACGATTTGGCGATCGGGAAACCACTCTGCGATGAGACCCATCATGTCGTCATCAGCGGCATGCCCGCACACCGGCACGATGACTCCACCGTTCACAACGTAGAAGTTGAGATACGGCACCACCATACGTCGACCTTCGCTCGTCGTGAACGGCAGGACAGGAATCTCTCGAATCTCCAGTTCGGCACGCTCTGCAGCGACACGATTTTCGGCGCATCGAACGTGATCCGGTTCACGTGCATCGTCGCAGCCCTGCAATACCAAGACATTCGGTGCACAAAAGGCAGCAACGTTGTCGACGTGGCCATCGGTGTCGTCATCGAGTGCCAGTCCATGTGGTAGCCACACCACTCGTTCCTGGCCCAACTCGCTGCACAGTCGAGCCGCAATGCGCTCTCGAGTCAAATGTGGATTGCGATTCTTGTGCAACAGACACTGCTCGGTTGTCACCAATGTGCCCGCACCATCCACATTGATGGAGCCACCCTCCAACACCATGTCAACGTGACGCACGGTGTCGCCTTGCGACTTCACCCATGCGGCGGCAACCTTGGCATCATTTTCGTAGGGCAGAAACTTGTTTCCCCATCCGTTGAACACCCAGCACGTTCCCTCGCGTCGGTTGCCGTCGACAACGTACGTTGGGCCGCTGTCACGAAACCAAGAGTCGTCGATCGGGAGTGCCGCTACGTCGACCGTGTTGCCGCACAATTCTGCCGCCTCGTCGACATCTGCAGCGTTGGCGATCATGGTGACTTGCTCGAATCCGGAGATGGTTTTTGCCACCGTGGCATGTGCACGCTTGGCGTCACCGAGCCGATGGTTGTACAAATCGCGTCGCGACGGCCAGCACATCACCGTGCGCTCGTGCCGACCAAACTCGGCTGGCATCTGCATCATGATCGTGTTTGATTAGCGCTGTGAGCCGTCGAGGCTGGTGATTGCGCCGTACAAATCGGGGCGGCGATCACGAAAGAGCCCCCAGGCAGTGCGCATTGCACGATTTGCCTCGGTATCAATCGTGGCGAGCAGTACTCGCTCATCATCACGACCTGCTTCGGCGATTTTGGCACCGGTTGCATCGGTGATGAACGAAGACCCGTAAAACGTCACCTCGGTGGGATCTCCCACTTCGCGACCCGTTCGATTGGCGGCCACGATTGGGACGATGTTGGCCGCTGCATGACCCTGCATCACGCGTTGCCAATGGCCACTCGAATCCCACGACGGATTCTGCGGCTCGCTGCCTATAGCGGTTGGGTACAAAATCACATCGGCACCGAGCAACGCCATGCTCCGCGCCGCCTCCGGAAACCACTGATCCCAGCAGATTCCTACACCGACCACGCCGAACTTCGTCTTCCACACTCGAAACCCCGTGTCACCTGGCGAGAAGTAAAACTTCTCCGAATAGCCGGGTCCGTCCGGAATGTGACTCTTTCGATAAATCCCCAACGTCTCACCGTCAGCATCCACCATCACCACGGTGTTGAAGAGTGCGTTGTTGGCACGCTCGAAGATGCTGAGCGGAAGCACTACTCCAAGTTCGCGGGCTACCCCGGCAAAATGTGCAATGGTCGGGTGTCCTGCGACTGGCAGGGCGCGCTGCAATTCCTTCGCGCGTTGGTCTTTGCAGAAATAGTGTCCTTCAAACAACTCCGGAATCAGCACCACTTGAGCACCTTCGCGTGCAGCAGCACGCACCAGTCGTTCGGCGGTAGCAATGTTGGTGGCAACATCCGTCGCCATCGACATCTGAAGTGCAGCAACTCGCATGACGATGTCTTTCAGCCGAGAGCTTTCTGTATCGCGGCACGCAACGAAGCGTCATCCGGTGCAACCATCGGGCTGAAGCGTCCGACAACCGAACCATCCTTGCCCACAAGGAACTTCTCGAAGTTCCAGCGAATGTCGCCCGTGTGTCCATCGGCATCTGCAGACGACGTCAGAATGTCGTAGAGCGGATGTCGCTCATTTCCATTGACGTCCACCTTCTCCGTCATGGGAAACGTGACTCCGTAATTGGTGGAGCAAAAGGTCGTGATCTCTTCGGCCGAACCAGGCTCTTGCCCACCGAATTGGTTGCACGGCACACCGACAACGCTGAAGCCCTTCGGTGCAAGCTCCTTGTGCAATGCCTCAAGCGCGGTGTACTGAGGAGTGAGTCCGCATTTGGATGCCACGTTCACCACCAACACGACGTTGTTGTTGACACTTGCAAGAACATCGCCCTGGTTGACAAGACCATTGATTTTTACCGAGAACACGGACATAGGAAAGCCTCCGAATTTGTTCTTAGATGTTGGTTGGAAGGCTACTTGCCACGCTGCTACACACGATGCGTGGCAAATCAACGATTCAACAAGAAGTACTTCGACCGTTACTACGGAAAGCGTCCGGTTCGCTCACTCAATGAGGTAGCACACCTTGCCGCCGCCGTACACGAATTGGCGTCGTGGTGGAACTCCCCGATTCGTTCGGTGCTCGAAGTCGGCGCAGGACCTGGCGACTGGAGCCAGTGGTATCGAGCCATGCATCCAAAGATTCGCGTCATGTCAGTTGACGTGAGTGAACATGCATGTGCCACCTACGGTCACAAGCAACGCGACATTGCAACATGGTCGCCACCACATCCATTCGACCTGGTGATTTGCATGGACGTGCTGCAATACCTTGACGATGCCCAGGCAGCACGTGCGCTGCGCAACCTTGCGAAGGCAACGCGCACGTATTTGTACTTCGATGCGCTCACTGAATTCGATGCCAAGCACACCGTTGATCGAGACGCAACCGATCTTGACGCTCATCTGCGAAGCGGCAACTGGTACCGACAGCACTTGTCACGAAGCTTTCTGCAGGCTGGTGCAGGGCTGTGGATTCGCAAGTCCAGCTCGGTCGTGCTACACGAACTCGAGCACAGTCGGTAGTGCCCGACTCACTATTGTTGCCTCCAGTGAAGAACATCGACTGGAATGCCCTGCGCCAAGCAGCACGCGACGCCATGCAGTTTGCATACGTCCCCTACTCCAAGTTTCGCGTTGGTGCTGCAGGTCTCACAAGCGATGGGCGCATCGTTACGGGATGCAACGTGGAGAACGCCTCGTACGGTCTTACCTTGTGTGCCGAGTGCGGAATGATCAGTGAATTGACTCGATCAGGTGGCGGTCGGCTCATCGCAGTATGCACGCTCGGTAACGACGAGCCCGTCACACCATGTGGTCGCTGTCGACAGTTGTTGTGGGAACACGGCGGACCTGGGCTGCTCGTGGAAGTGGAAGGTGTGCCGGTTCCGATGACGGAGTTGCTTCCGCACGCATTCCCGGAAGCGTCGAACTTCTCCAATCCGAATGGTTGACCGAGGTATCTGACGATGGGTCGCTATCTCACCGACGCACAGGTCCGGGCATTCCACGCCGACGGCTTCTTGGTGGTGCCTGATTTCGTCTCCGAAGAGCGTTGTCTTCAACTACGCCAACGTGCGATGTCGCTGGCTGAGCAAAACGTCCCGTCACCCGAGGAAGCCACCGTGTTTACAGCGGACGGCAAGCCCCAGCACACCACCGACGATTACTTCCTCACCAGTGGCGAAAAGATTCGTTGCTTTTTTGAAAAAGATGCGTTTGATGAACATGGCAATCTTCGTGCCCAGCCGCATCTTGCGTTGAACAAACTCGGCCACGCCATGCACGACTTGGATCCAATCTTTGATTCGTTCAGCCGCACTTCCGACCTCAGCGACGTTTCTGCGGACATTGGAATGCGTGATCCTCTGCTCCTCCAATCGATGTACATCTTCAAACAACCGCACATCGGCGGAGAAGTCAACTGCCATACCGATCACACGTACCTGTGGACCGAACCTCAGAGTGTGGTGGGATTTTGGTTTGCCATTGACGATGCAACCAAAGAAAATGGCTGCATGTGGGCGGTCCCGGGTGGACATCGGTGGCCAGTTCGCTCACGTTCTCGTCTGAATGAGTCACGTACGGCAACCGTCACGGATGTACTCGATCCCGAGCCGTATCCGCTCGACAACCTTCAGTGTTTGGAGGCCAAGCGCGGCACTCTCGTGCTGTTGGACGGTGCCGTGCCCCATCTATCGGCAGCCAATACCAGCGACAAGCCACGCCACGCCTACACGATTCACGCCATTGACGGGGCAGCAAACTACCTCGACGACAACTGGTTGCAACGACCCACTCTGCCGTTGCGCGGCTTCTCGGCCAACTGAGCCCCTACCGTGGCAACGCTTCGCTTCAGCTTCGGAACCATGGGCTCGGGGAAGAGCACGCTTGCGCTGCAGATTCATCACAACCTTTCCACACGCGGCTTGCGAGGATTGCTGATCACCAAGCTTGACCGCGATGGCGCGCAAGTGAGTAGTCGTCTCGGTGTATCGTCACCGGCAGTAGACATCAGTGTTACACCAAGTTTGGTTGCATTGGCGCGGCAACACATGCCGCTCGACTATCTGGTGTGTGACGAAGTGCAGTTCTACTCGGTCGAACAGTGTGACGAACTCGCCACGATCGTCGATGATCTCGGTGTCGACGTGTACTCATTCGGCCTCATCACCGACTTTCGTGGGCTGCTCTTTGACGGGACCAGACGCATGCTGGAAATCTCCGACCAACGTGTGGAGATGCAGGTAGAGGCGCGTTGCTGGTGCGGTGCGCGCGCCACCAACAACGCCCGCTTGGTGAACGACAAGGTGGTGTTCGAGGGCGAAACGGTGGTGGTGGGCGATACTGCAACCACCCGAAAAGAACCGCTTTTTGGTGATGTGGTTCGCTACGAGTTGTTGTGTCGATACCACTATCGACGCGGCCAGCTCACACCAAACGTGTGATCGTCGCTCCTCCCCGGCCGAATTCTCCCTCTACTCCGCGAGAAGGGACTCGAATTCCTCCTGCCAGGCCTCCAACCAGTTGTCGCTGAAGTTGGCATACCGTGCTACGAACGCCTCGCGTGCTTCTTGTACGTCGGCTGACTTCCACCACGACGATGGATCGCCATGAAACGTGTTCACGAACCTTGCAGCTTCACGACCCGAGTAGTGAATGATGCCGACTCGCACGAGTGCATCGACGAAGGGTTGTGCTGCAGCACGAAATCGATGGATTCCTTCCGGAACGAAACATACCGTCGGAACATTCATCGCCAACGTCTCGAGCCAAGAA
>JAFMJP010000029.1 GCA_017853375.1 Actinomycetota bacterium | reverse complement strand
TAAGAGGGCGCTGACGCTGCTTTCGCAACGCCTTTCTTAGACTACTGCCTGATGCCGACGCTGGTGCTTCGAACTGCAGAAGCACGCGATGCCGAGGTCGTGGCCACCATCTACAACCACGAAGTGACGCACGGAACCAGCACCTTTGATTTGGTTGAGCGTTCAGTTGAAGAGCAGCGCGAGTGGATCGCCGCGCGTAATGGCGCCTTCTCTGTGATCGTGGCCGATGATGAAGAGCTCGGGGTGGTCGGCTTCGCCGCACTCAGCACGTACCGCGACCGTGCGGGATACCGCACCACGGTAGAGAATTCCATCTATGTTCGCCGTGACCAACAGCGACGCGGTATCGGAAAATTGCTGCTTGCTCGCCTTCTCGATGTGGCACGCGACTCGGGCTTCCATACGGTCATTGCAAGGATTGAAGCCGGCAGCGAGGGCTCGCTCGCGCTTCATGCGTCGCTTGGTTTCGTGAAGGTCGGCATCGAGCGCGAGATTGGTCGGAAACATGGCCGCTGGCTTGACAGCACCATCATGCAAAAAATGCTCACCGACTGAGGCAACTCACTCGTGATCTCTGTGGGCCGGGAAGGATTCGAACCTACGTAGGCAGATGCCGGCAGATTTACAGTCTGCTCCCTTTGGCCGCTTGGGTACCGACCCCGAGGTCTCTCACTCTAACCGCGTTGCCATCGTGTCGCTATCGTGTCGGGCATGCCAAGTTTTGATGTGGTATCAGAGGTCGATCGTCAAGAGCTGAAGAATGCCGTGGACCAAGCGCAACGGGAAATTGGCCAGCGATACGACTTCAAGAACACCGACTCATCAATCGAGCAGAACGAGCTCGTGCTGACCTTGAAGACCTCCAGTGAGGATCGCCTGCGCGCGCTGCGAACGGTCCTAGAGGAGCGTCTCGTGAAGCGCGGAGTGTCATTGCGGGGACTCGACTGGGGGAAAATCGAACCTGCAACTGGCGAGTCCGTCCGTCAAGTGGTCACCGTGAAGGTGGGAATCACCAGTGAGAAGGCTCGTGAGATCAACAAGTTGGTGAAGGAGAAGGGCCCGAAGGGCATCGCTACGCAAACACAGGGTGAGACCGTGCGCGTATCAGGAAAGAAGCGAGACGATCTGCAAGACACAATCACGCTGCTGAAAGCCGCCAATCTCGGCATTCCTGTGCAGTTCGTGAACTTCCGCGATTAGTCCTCGGACGGAGTCTCGTGCGCCCGGCGTTGTAGTTCGGTCACTACCGAAGCGTCCGCCAATGTGGTGGTGTCACCGAGATTTCGCCCCTCCGCCACATCACGCAACAGGCGTCGCATGATTTTTCCGCTTCGCGTCTTGGGTAAGTCGGGTGTGAAATAGATGGTCTTTGGTTTGGCGATTGCGCCAATTTCCTTTGCGACGTGCTCACGCAACACCTTTTCTTCGACGGTAAGTCCACCACGCAACGTGACGTAGGCAATGATCGCTTGACCGGTCGTGGCGTCATTTGCGCCGACCACCGCCGCCTCGGCCACTGAAGGATGCGATACCAATGCGGACTCCACTTCCGTAGTGGAGATTCGGTGACCCGACACGTTCATCACATCATCCACTCGACCAAGGAGCCACAGATAGCCGTCTCCGTCCAACTTGGCGCCATCTCCCGCAAAGTATCGACCGGGAAACCGACTCCAATACGTCTCCTCATAACGCTTCGGGTCACCCCAGATACCTCGCAACATTCCAGGCCAAGGATGAGTGAGCGTGAGATATCCCCCGCCACGCGTAATCGTCTTGCCCGACTCGTCCACTACCTCGGCGCCAATCCCAGGGAGTGGGTGCGTCGCTGATCCCGGTTTGGTCACCGTCACGCCCGGCAGTGGACTGATCATGATTCCACCTGTTTCCGTTTGCCACCATGTGTCGACGATCGGACAGCGTGCATGGCCAATGTGCTCGTGGTACCACATCCACGCTTCTGGATTGATTGGCTCACCGACGCTGCCCAACAAACGAAGTGAGGAGAGGTCGTGCTTGGCGGGCTCCTGCGTGCCCCATTTCATGTAAGTACGAATTGCGGTGGGCGCAGTGTAGAAGGTCGTCACTTTGTACTTCTCGATCAACGACCACACGCGATCGTTGGCGGGGAAGTTCGGCACTCCCTCGTACATCACTTGTGTCGCGCCATTGGCAAGCGGCCCGTAGACGATGTAGCTGTGACCAGTAACCCAGCCGACATCGGCGGTGCACCAATAGACGTCGCGTTCTGGTTGGTGATCGAACACGTACTTGAATGTCGTCGCCACATGCGTGAGATAACCACCAGTGGTGTGCATGATGCCCTTGGGTTTGCCGGTGGTTCCCGATGTGTACAGAAGGAACAGCAATTGCTCCGAGTCCATCGGCTCGGCCGGACATGTCGAATTGGCTGCAGTCATGAGGTCGTGGTACCAGTGGTCGCGACCAGCCTGCATCGCGACTTCGTTTCCGCCACGACGAACGACTACCACATGCTCGATGGTCGGCGTGTTCTCGAGAGCGACATCGGCTTGAGGCTTGAGTGGAAAGATTTCACCGCGACGCCAGCCACCGTCGGCAGTCACGAGCACTTTTGCCGACGCATCGTTGATGCGATCAGCAAGAGCCTGCGCCGAGAAACCACCGAACACCACGCTGTGTGCTGCGCCAATTCGTGCACACGCCAGCATCGCTACTGCAGCCTCCGGGATCATCGGTAAATAGATGTTGACGCGATCGCCCTTTTGGACGCCGAGCGACAACAGCACATTGGCAAACCTCTGAGTTTCGTCCAATAGCTCGCGGTACGTCACGGTTCGTGTATCGCCAGGCTCACCCTCCCAATGAAACGCCACCTTCTCGCCCCGGCCTGCAAGCACATGTCGATCGAGGCAGTTGTACGACACGTTGAGCTCGCCGCCAACAAACCATTTTGCAAACGGCAGCTGCCACTCACACGCAGTGTGCCAAGGAGTCGACCATGACACGAGGTCACGAGCGTGTCGCTCCCAGAAGGCCTCCGGGTTGGAGCTACCCTCTCGATGCAACGACTCGTCTCTGATATGGGAAGCGGCAACGAACTCTGCAGACGGGAAAAACTTTCGTGCCTCGTTACCGAGATCATCAATGGCTCCGCTGGACATAGTGAACTCCCTTCATAAGCCCCATGTGAGAGAGTAGTGAGTCGCGATGAGAAGTCACTTGGCAGTTACCCGATTCGGACCGCCGGAACTTGCGTTGTCGGCAGTACTTGCACTCACCTGGGGCTCGTCGTTCCTCTTCATTGCGATTGCAATCAAGTACGTCGATCCCGCCGTTGTTCCCTTCGGTCGTTCTCTCTTGGGCGCATTCACCTTGGCATTCTTTCCGGGTGCTCGGGCGGGCATTCCATGGAAGCATTGGCCGCGAATCGCGCTCCTTGGATTGGTATGGATGGCGCTACCTTTCTGGCTGTTTCCACTTGCGGAACAGTCGGTCACCAGCGGAGTTGCGGGAATGATCAACGGCGGACTTCCTGTGGTGATTGCCCTCGTGACTGCTCTCTGGGTTAGGCGGATGCCGAGCACCAAACGCATCGTTGCCATTGCCCTCGGTTTTGCCGGCATCGCGGTAATCGCGTTGCCCGCCATCTGGGCGGAATCGAGCGAAGGTGAGTCGATTGCCGATGTACGTGGTGTCGTGTACTTGCTCGCAGCGGTACTTGGTTATGCGATTGGGTCGAACCTTGCCCGACCGCTGCAAGCACAGTTCGCGCCAGCCCGACTCTTGGCGCGCGTACAGCTCGCTGCCGCCATGTGGACACTGCCTGTTGCGATTCCCGGAATCAGCAACTCCACTTTTGCGTGGTCTGCTCTTGCCTCCATTGCCGTGCTTGGCATCGTGGGTACCGGCATGGCGTTCGTCGTGTTTGGCACGCTGCTAGAGCGAACTGGCATCACCCGAGCAATGATCCCCACTTACTTCACACCTATCGTCGGATTGGTGCTCGGCGCTGCGTTCAACGACGAGAGCATTGCGCTGTTGTCGGTGCTGGGTATGTGCATTGTGATTGCTTCGGCGTGGATGACCAGCAAGCCCGACGATCGCGATGTGATGCTCAGCGACACCACTCAACAACGTTGAAGCCACCGAGACCACTTGGGTCGCAGAGCGCCTCAGCTTCGCGCACGCGACTACGCATGGTCAGCGCCGCCACATTTGGTGAAGCTGCGGCACTCTGCCAAACGGTTCGACCTTCCTCCACCAATTCATCGATACCAAACTCCCGCAAGAACTCCGCCTGTGTTCTGATCTTGGTCGGCGTTGGTAGTTGATCCGTTGCAACTTCCGTCGTGATGTCTTGCATTCCGACGGACTGAAGGTAGTGCACTCCCCGTTCGTGCTCGGAATATGTGCGTAGCCACTCGCGCCATGGCCGGCGGGCCATCTCTGTGGAGGTGGTGCAGTAATCCAGCACCACGAGCCGACCCGCCACAAGGAGTGACAGCGCATGGCCAACCCAGCGCGTCGCTGCGTCGTGCACTGCCACGCGAGCGCCGTGCGCAGCAACTGCAGGAAGACACTCGGGAGTATCAGCGACGCTGACGAGTCGTTCGACGAATCTTTCTCCCTCAGCCGAAACGAATGCCTCACGCCACCCGTCATCGAAAACAAACAAACGAAACGGAAGATTGTCGAGCAATTCATTCGCAATGATGACGCCAATGAATGGCTCCGTGGGCATCTCCGCGCGCGAATCCACCCCCGCTGAGTGCAACTTGCGCTGTGCTGCGGACACCTCGACCGCCACGTACCGGAGCGCCGGTGTGCATCGCGGGCCTGCAGCAAGCACCGCTCGACCCAGCGTCCCAGGCCCTGCGCCGACATCCACCACGGTGAATGGATCAGGGCGCCCAAGCTCGTCCCACCACGTATCCAACGCCCGAGAAAGCACCACTCCGAAGAGCGGCCCAACTTCCGGAGAGGTGATGAAGTCGCCTCGCCGCCCTGCTCGACCCGCGTTGTTGTAAAAGCCGTTCTCGCCGTAGAGCGCTAGCGAAACGAACTCGTCGAACCGCAGTCTTCCCCCTCGGGCATTGATTGCACGGCGAACTTCATGTGACGCAGCCTGACTCGAGTGGTCAGTCATCATTCAGCGCTGGCTGTCAGCCGCCGAAGGCGCCAACGAGATCGGCCATGTCGCCAAAGTGCAACACCACTCCCGGCAGGATGCCAAAGACAAGGGTGGCAAGGGCAGTGATGCCGAGAGCAATCCGTAGTGATGACGGCGTGACGATTGCAGAGTTGTCACCGTGCGGGACTGGACGCATCCATACTTCGCGCATCACATTGCCGTAGTACCCGAATGCAATCACCGAGTTGACTGCTCCGATGACCGCCAGCCCATAGGCCCACGGGGTCGCCTCCGTGAGTAGCGCCTGAAATGCGGCAAACTTGCCGATCCAGCCACCCAATGGCGGGATTCCGGCAAGTGACGCCAAGAAAATGGTGAGCAGTACACCAAGTGCCGGCGCATACGAGAACAACCCGCCCATCGATGCAATGTCACCACTGCGAGTCTTGCGCGACACCGCGAGAATGACGCCGAACATTCCCAAGTTCGTTGCCGCATACACCACGAGATACACCACCACGGCACGCAAAGCGGCTTCGCCCGCTGCTCCGCCCGCAACAGCCAACGGCATCAGAACGAAACCACCTTGACTCACCGATGAATAGGCAATCATGCGAATCAAGTTGCTTTGACGCAGAGCAAATACGTTGCCGATGGTCATCGTGAGAGCTGACAGCACCCAGATGAATGGCTGCCACACATCGCGACCTTCGGGAAATGCCGTGAGCAACAACACCACGAGCGCAATGAAGCCAGCGGCCTTGCTGGCAACCGACAGGAACGCGGTCACAGGCGTTGGCGCACCTTCGTACGTGTCGGGCGCCCAGGTGTGGAACGGCACCGCCGACACTTTGAATGCAAAACCGACCACCACGAACACCACCGCTAGCGCCTGCACCGCAGCAAAATCGCCGTTCAGATCGATCGACTTGCTGATGTCCACCAACAGCGTGGAGTTGGCCACTCCGTACAGCAAGGACATTCCGTACAACATGACTGCCGAAGCAAACACGCCGAGCAGGAAGTACTTGACACCTGCTTCATTGCTCTTCGGATCGCGTTTGCGCCATGCAGCCAACATGTAGGCCGGGATGGACAAGAATTCGAGTGCCACGAACACCGATACCAAGTCACGTGACGACGCCATCATCACCATGCCCAACAGGCTGGTGAGAAGCAAGAACCAATACTCGCCTCGCCAGTAATCGCCTTCCTCCACATGTGATGACGACAACAGCACGATCACATACCCCGCGAGCAGGAACAATCCCTTCATAACCAGGCTGAACTCATCCACTACGTAGCGGCCATCAAAGAGCGACCGCACCGAATCTTCGTGCAATGCAAGGGTGAGCACAGGCAGTGCGGCTCCAAGCAAGGAGAATCCGGTGAGCGCCGAGAGCAACCACTTGTTTCGCTCACTGGTGAACAAATCCACCAACAACACCACGGTAAGCCCGACTGCCAACACAATCTCGGGCGCGATTGCGTGGTAGTCGATGACCGGCGCCGTCCAGGCGGCAGCGGAGGATGCGAGCAGCGTCACGAATCAGCCCCCGAACGCGCGCAGCGTTTCCTGCACGGCTGGGTCGATGATGCTGAAGAGCAGGTTTGGTGCCACGCCAAACGCAACGATTGCAACCAACAACGGCAGCCATGCCACCCACTCGTAGGTGTTCACGTCGTGCAAATCATGATGATCGTGATTCTTCGGTGTGCCGAATGCGGTTCGTTGATACAGCCACAACAGGTACGCAGCAGCGAACACGGTGCCCAGTGCCGCAATGACCATGTAGGTGCGATACACGGTGACGTTCAAGCCGTCAGCCGGGTTATATGCCGAAAGAATTGCGGGAAACTCCCCCCAGAAGCCGGCAAGACCTGGCAAACCGAGCGACGCCATCGAACACAGACCCAAGATCCAGCCCAATCGAGGCACTTGTGTCAGCATGCCGCCCAACTTGGCGATCTCCAATGTGTGGTAGCGCTCCTTCACACTGCCAGCGATGAAGAACAACATTCCGGTAATCAGCCCGTGTGCCACCATCCCGAACACTGCAGCATTGACGCCAAAAGAGGTGAGCGTCGAGATACCCAGCATCACGAAACCCATGTGGGCAACGGATGAGAACGCGATGAGTCGCTTCATGTCGGTTTGCGCCAGACAGCCGAATGCTCCGTAGATGATGCCGATGACTGCCAAACCACCGATCCATGGCGCCCACTCGACTGCTGCATCGGGCAATGTCGGAATTGCGATTCGAACGAAGCCATAGGTTCCGAGCTTCAGAAGGATTGCAGCCAAGATCACCGAGCCCTGTGTTGGTGCCTGCGTATGGGCGTCAGGCAGCCACGTGTGGAATGGGAACATCGGCACCTTCACCGCAAATCCGATGAACATGCCCGCAAAAATCCACACTTGCGCGTTCTTGGCAATACCACCACCATTCTCGACGAGATATGGAATCGCAAAGCTTTCTGCACCGGTCTTGAAGAAGATCGCAAGGAACGCCACCAACATGAGTGCAGACCCGAACATCGTGTACAGGAAGAACTTGAGCGACGCATACTGCCGCTGCTCCCCACCCCACACGCCAATCATGAAGTACATCGGCAAGAGGACCAACTCGAAGAACACGAAGAACAAGATGAGATCCTGAGCGATGAAAGTTCCAGCCATGCCGGTTTGCAGAATCAGCATGAGTACGAAGAAAGCCTTGGGGTTGCCGGGTGACGGAATGTGATCCAGGCTGTAGATGACCACGAGCAACGTCACCACCATGCTGAGGAGGTACAGCGGCAGACTGATGCCATCCAGACCGATGAAGTACGTGCTCTTGATGACCGGAATCCAGTCGGTTTGGGCCACGAACTGCATGGAACCGGCTTGATCAAAGTTGAAATTCAGGAGCGTAAATACGCCAACAATCACCGTGGCAATCGAAGTCAGTAGAGCCACCGTCTTGATGGCAGCTTCGTTGGCTTTGGGCGTCACCAGCAGCACGAGCACGCCGAGCATCGGCAGGAACGTGCCGACACTCAGCACCCAGTTGTAGTCGCGGATCATCTGCATGGTGTTGTCTCCCGTGTTCTCATCAGGTATTGAGTATGACGAAGACGAGTGCCGCTACTGCCGCCGTTGCAAAAAGCAACGCGCCGTAGTGACCTACTCGTCCGGATTGGATTGGTTGCACCGTGGTACCGGCAGCCTTGGTGACATCGGCTGATGCATTGACGGCACCGTCGACGAGACGCTGATCGATATCGCGGTACACCACTTGGGCAGCAGCGCGCGACACGCGCGCAACGGCGTGCAAGATGCCGTCAAGCACTTGTTGATTGAACCAATAGGCGCTGCGCGCAAGGGGTCCAACAATTGCACTCACAATGCCGCGCTCGTACAGACGATCGAGGTAATACTTGTTTGCAAGCAGGCGATATCCCGTGCGCGCAATGACGTTGCGCTCTGTGAGGCCCACCAACCGCGGATCGCGACGACCATAAAACGCCGCACTCAACATCCAGCTGATGGCGATGCCTGCGAAAACGATTGCGAGCGACAACAGCGCCTTTGACCACTTGAACTTGGCGTGGTTGACCTGCGGGGCGTAACACACACCATCTTTGGGTGTTTCCTTGCCGCACGGCGAATCGGAGTAACCCGACTCTGCATTCGGCACCGCCAATACGAATGCCTCACCGGGACCACCAGAGTGAGACTCAGAAATCACTTCGACTGCGCGCGGTTCGACCCATTTCTTCATGTACTCCCACGACTCACCGAATGGCGTGGCGTTGAATAGGCCAGAGAAGATGGCGAGCACCGCCAAGATGGCAATCGGCGCGGTGATGAGAACTCCCGATTCATGAGGGCCCCGATGGGTGTCGTGGGAGTCGTGTGTGGCCGTCGCATTGTCACCGTCGTGCGCGTCATGTGCGTGTGCGTCATGTTCGTCGCCACCGTGCTCTCCTGCTGCCGCACCACGCGACTCTCCGAAGAACGTCAGGTAGGTCGCGCGCGTCATGTAGGCAGCTGTGAGAAATGCGCCACCCAATCCCACCACCATGAAGAACGTGTAGCCGTTACCGCCGACATTGTCGATGATTTCATCCTTTGAGAAGAACCCAGAAAAGGGGAACACTCCGCACAATGCAAGCGTCGAGACGGTCCAGGCAGCGAACGTAATTGGCATGTGTTTGCGCAGACCCCCCATGTCCTTTTTCATGTCGAAGGAGTGGTGCGATGCACTGTGGCTTATCGAGCCGGCCGACAAGAACAAGCACGCCTTGAAGAACGCATGGGTGAAGATGTGGAACACCGCAGGCAGCCAAGCACCGGCACCCAAGCCCAACATCATGTACCCGAGTTGGCTCACGGTGCTGTAGGCAAGCACCCGCTTGATGTCCGTCTGGACGAACGCCAACGCCGCCGCCGTCACAATGGTGATCGCAGCGATGATCATGATGACGTTCGAGGAGGGTCCGAGAATGTCCAGCCCGGTGAAGAACACGGGATACAAGCGAGCAACGAGGAACACGCCGGCAACCACCATGGTGGATGAATGCAAGAGCGAACTCACCGGTGTGGGGCCGGCCATCGCGTCGGGCAACCATGTGTGCAGTGGGAATTGACCACTCTTGCCGATTGCCGCAATGAACAGCGCAATTGCAGCGACGAGGATCACCGTTGAATTTGGTTCACCGGACAACGCCCACGCCGACAATCCCCGTATGGAAAATCCCGATACGCCAAGGTTGGTGGTTGTCCACTCGTTGGCGGCGAAGAACAGGATGCTGATACCCACGAGCAAACCGACGTCGCCCGTTCGAACCGTGAAGAAGGCTTTCAATGCGGCACGGCTGTTGGCGCCGTCTTCCCACCAGTGACCGATGAGCATGAACGAACACAGGCCCATGATCTCCCAACCGAGGAGGAACAGAATCATGTCTTCGGCGATCACCATCGCCAACATGCCGGCAGAAAACAGGGTCAGAGCGGCAAAGAAGTGCGTATACCGGCGATCACCACGCAAATACTCGAGGGAGTACACCTGTACCAGCGTGGAGATGAAGGCCACCACGAACAGCACCACCACGGTGAGACCATCGATGTGCTGGCCGATGGTGAACTCCATTCCGCCCGACTGCCACCACGTCCAAGTCCGAATGACGGGCGACACGAACTGCTCTTCGCCAGCGTCACCAACTCGCTGAATCCACTGCCATGCCGCACCACTGGCCAACACCAAACTGGCGAGCATGCTGATCACGCCAACTTCGCTCCCCTTCTTTGGCAAACGCTTGCCAAACAAAATGATGAAGGCGAAACCAATCGTGGGAACCACCGGGGCAAGCCAGGCGTTCTGCAAGAACCAGCCGTCCCGCAACGGCGACAACACTTCAGAAGCGGCCAGCATCATCATCCTCGCATCTCGCTGAGTTCGTCCAAACCGATACTGCGACGATTGCGATAAATGAGGAGCACCAGCGCCAAACCGACGCCAACTTCGGCGGCGGCTACTGCGATGATGTACAAGGCAAACGTATGGCCATCCGCCGAGCCATTACGCAAGGCAAACGCCAGGAGGTTGATGTTCACAGAATTCAGGATGAGCTCGATCGACATGAGAACCAGCACGGCGTTCTTTCGAGCGATGACGCCGTACACGCCGATACAAAACAGAATCGCCCCCAGCAGGAGAAATTGACTCGTCAGCATGATGATTCCCTAGTCCTTGCGGGCCAGAACGATGGCCCCGATGATCGCGGCGAGTAGAACGAATGACAGCGCCCAAAATGGCAGGAGATACGGACCGAAAATCTGGTCGGAAATCTGCTGCACGCTGGTTACCTCGGGCTCGGCAGGCAGCTGTTCGTCGCCAAACGACGAAACGAGAGCGATCGCCATTGCGGCAAACAGCGCACCGGCAACAGGAATACCGAGTCGCCAGTAGGCGTTGTTGAGGTCACGCTCTGCGCCGATTCGTGCTCGGGTGAGCATCGTGCCGAAAAGGAACAACACCATCACCGCACCGATGTACACCAAGACCTGCGTCACTGCCACGAATTCCGCCGCAAGCAAGATGTACTGGGCTGCCGCACCACCCAGTACCACCACCAACCACAGCGCAGCATGCACCACGTTGCTCGTTGTGACGACGCGCAGTGCAGCGACGATCATCATGAGGGCAATAACGGCGAATCCGATGTTCTGGGCGACGAGTAGTTCGGCAGCAAACATTTACTTCTTCTTCTTTTCGGCACCAGTCTCGAGCTCCGGGGCTTCCGGAACGGTTTCCATCCACTCGCCAAGTTTTGCTTTGTCGTGCAGCAAGTCGGCGATGCGCGGCTCGGAGTACTCGTATTCTGGCGTCCAAAACAGCGCATCGAATGGACACACTTCTACGCAGATTCCGCAGTACATGCAGAGCGCATAGTCGATGTCGAACCGGTCGAGCATGTTCACTTTGCGAGGCTTGCCGCCTTCGCGACGAGGCGGGGCGAGTTCCTTGTGGCCCTCGATGTAGATGCACCAGTCGGGACACGAACGCGCACAGAGCATGCACGACGTGCAGTTCCCCTCGTGCAAAGCGATTACTCCGCGTGCACGGGTCGGTGGTGCTTCCTTCTCGTGCGGGTACTGCACGGTATTGGCGCCTTTGGTCACCGTCTCAAACAGCGTGCCGAGCGTGACCCCAAGACCCTTCACCATGCCGGGAACTTTTGCCATTACATCACCACCTTGAAGATCGACGTGAGTGCGATATTGCCCAGTGACACTGGGATGAGCACCTTCCAGGCGAAACGCTGCAACTGATCTTCGCGGAATCGCGGGGAGCTGAAGCGAACCCACATGATGATGAAGGCAATCAACATCATCTTGGTAATCATGATGACTGGACCAACGACGTTCATCCAGTTGGCAACCGAATCGACGTCCGTCCAGCCGAACCATGCGAATGGCACACCCCAACCACCCAGGAACAACACCGAGGTGAGCAGCGAGAACACGCCGGCAGTGGCGAACTCGCCGATGAAGAAGATGAGGAAGCGGAATCCCGAGTACTCGGTCATGTAACCCGATACCAACTCGCTCTCGGCAATCGGCATGTCGAATGGTGCTTGGGTGAGCTCGGCCTGAATCGCGATCATGAACACCACAAAACCGACGAACTGCGTGAAGATGTACGGATTGCCCAGTCCGTCAAAGCCGAAGATCGACCCGGAGTTTTGCGCTACCACGATCTGTTGCAGGTTCATGGTCCCGGCCTGAATGACCACACCAATGACCGCCAGCACCATCGGCAGCTCGTAGGCAATGAGCTGACCCGCTGCGCGCAGTCCACCAAGAAGCGAGTACTTGTTGGCACTCGCCCATCCCGCCATGAGGATGCCGAGCACGGACAATGACGACACGGCAAGTGCATAGAAGATGCCGACTTCGAAGTTGGTGAACCACGCATCAGGACCGAATGGCACTACGGCAACCAGGAGAAACGTGCTCACCAACACCACGATTGGTGCCATCTTGAAGATCCGTGCGTCGGCTCGCTCGGGAATGATGTCTTCCTTCTGTAGCCACTTGCCGACTTCAGCGACCAGTTGCAGCGATCCGTATGGGCCTGCTTCCATTGGCCCGAGTCGGCTCTGCATGAACGACATCATCTTGAACAAGAACACGTACACGATGGTTCCTGCCGGCAGCAACACGGCGACGATGCCGCCGAGCACCCGCAACAACGATTGACCCCAGTAGGGCACCTCCACCGCAAACATCGACATCATCGGTCGATGTCTCCGAGAATGAAGTACAACGACGCCAAGATGGTGATGATGTCGGGCACGTAGACACCACGCAATGCCCACGGTGCCACCGAGATGTTGTTGAAGCTGGCAGAGCGAATCTTCACGCGGAACGGTCCGAGTTCGCCTCGGGACACCACGTAGTAGCCCATTTCGCCAAGTGGATTTTCCGTCGAGACCCAGGCCTCTCCTTCGGGCACCTTGATGATCTTGGGCACCTTGGCCATGATCGGGCCACTTGGAATCGTGTCGAGAAGTTGGTCGACGATCTTCGTCGCTTCACGAGTCTCCTGCAGTCGTACCCAACAGCGAGCAAAGCTGTCACCGTCGGGATGTGTCCACACCTTCCAGTCGATCTTGTTCCACGCCATCGGCAGAGGATGATCACGGCGCAAGTCCCAATCGACTCCACTCGCGCGCAGGTTCGCACCCGACAAACCGAACTGCATGGCGATATCACGCGGAATGACGCCGATGCCACGTGTACGCGATTGGAAGATCTCGTTGCCGAACAGCAAGTCCTCGATCTGATCGCAGAACGTACGCAACTTCTTCATCACGGCCTTGGTTTCTGCGATCCAACCCTTCGGCAAGTCGTCCTTCAATCCGCCGATGCGGTCGAAGTTGGGGTGGAAGCGACCACCGGTTGCACCTTCAATGAGGTTGAGCACATACTCGCGATCACGGAATGCAAAGAACACCGGCGTAATGGCGCCCATCTGCACTCCGAGGTCACCCAAGAACAACGACACGTTCGCAATTCGTGAAAGTTCAAAGAGAATCGTTCGAATGTGTTGAGCGCGCGGTGGTGCTTCGACATCCATCAACTTCTCTGCGGCAAGGATGAACGGCACTTCATTGGCGAAACTTCCGAGCCAATCGATGCGATTCACCAGCGTGGTCACTTGCGGGTAGGTGCGAACTTCGGCGAGCTTCTCGTATCCGCGGTGCATGTATCCACACGACGGCTCGGCCCACACCACTTGCTCGCCATCGAGGCGCGCGATGATTCGCAGCGTGCCGTGTGTTGCTGGGTGCTGGGGCCCGATGTTGAGGGTCATTCCCTCGGTTTCCAACTCCACATTCAGACGTGCGTCGGCGGCCTGACTGGCGATGTACGCGAGTCGTTGACGATCACCAAGCACTCGGTCGGTGAGACTCATTACTCTTCACCACCCTCGTCGTCGCCGTCGCCTGGCAGCGGCTCCACGTCGACAATGCCGGGCCACGGTTTTACCATGCGCGCAAGGAGTGGGAAGTCTTTGCGCAACGGGAATCCTTCGAAATCCATCGGCAGATACATGTTGCGCAAGTCGGGGTGGCCGTCAAAAGAAATCCCGAACATCTCGTGGGTCTCGCGCTCGTGCCAGTTGGCGCCGGCATACACGTCGTGAATCGACTCGACAGTGAGCGATTCGTCGGGAACGTCGACCTTGACGAAGACGCTTACGTGCGTAACCGGATTCGTGACTCGTGCGAATACCTGCATGCGGGTTTCACCTCCGGCGTAGCCCTGCCGAATCGTGGTGTCGCGCTCCGGTGCTGGCTCGGTTGGGTCATCCTCGCCGCGACCGAAGGGGGATGGCATCCAGTCGATTGCCGACAAGAAGCAGAAGTAGTGGAACCCGAGTGTGTCGCGCAGCGTCCGCATGGATGACTTCCATTCATCGGTGCGGACCCGCAACCACAAGTCGTCTTTATGGAATGAATCGACGAGTCGGTCGCCGAGCGCAGCTTTGACTTCTGCGACGGACGTAATGCGTGGCTGTGCTTCGGACGTGGTGCTCATACGAAAAGATCAGTTGCCAACGACAACCGGCTTGCCCTTCCGTTCTGCGGCAGCACTTGCATCGATCGACCGAGTGCCTTCGCCACGCCAACGAGCTCCCATGTCTTCGTTCTTGATGCGCTCCTGCAACAGCACGATGCCTTCGAGCAAGGCTTCCGGGCGGGGCGGACAACCAGGCACATACACGTCCACGGGGATGATCTGGTCGACACCTTTGGTTACCGAATACGAGTCCCAGTACGGTCCCCCGCAATTGGCGCAACTACCCATGCTGATGACATATTTGGGTTCCGGCATCTGCTCGTACAGTCGCTTGATTGCAGGAGCCATCTTGTCGGTGACGGTTCCGGAGATCACCACGAGGTCAGCTTGACGGGGGCTTGCCGGTAACGGAATCACTCCGAGTCGCATCACGTCGTAGCGAGGCGAACCGAATGCCGCACCCATCTCGATGGCGCAACACGCAAGACCCCACTGGTACACCCACATGCTGTACGAGCGACCCAGGTTGAAGAGCGCCGACAATGGGCGTGGCATGCGACCGCGTTCTACTAAACCCATCGCAGCACTCCCTTGCGCCACGCGTACACCAGGCCGAGCAGCAGGACGAAGACGAACACGCCCATCTCCACCAGACCGAAGGTCCCGTATCGCTCGAGTTGCGTGGCCCACGGGAAGATGAAGACCACTTCAACGTCGAACACCACGAAGAGCAACGCAAAGATGTAATACCGAACCTGACTCTGCGACCAACCTTCACCAACCGGGTCGACACCGCTTTCATAGGTGAGGAGCTTTTCGTGACCGGGTCGCGAGGGACGAACGAGCGATGACACCCATAAGAGGAGCCCCGCGAGTGCCACCGCAGCGATGCCAAACCAGCCAACGGTCAGGTACGACCGCAGAAAATCCGACACGCCAGACATCGGGAAAAAACTACTACGCGGCTACTTCGCCAAGAAACCAGTCCACCAACCGTGCGGTGGCTGGTGCCCGACTAGCCACCTGATCCACGGACATTTCACAAAGGTGCTTGGCAGCCTGATAGGAAAGTGGGACCGTGCCGGACGCAATACCTACTCAAATGCAAGGAGTCGTCCACTGATCTCCCTTACTGAATTGAGTGCTTTTCGGCGTCATTTGGCTCTCGGTGGCGTAGCGAGCGAACTGCTAATCTCCACATCTGTCTTGGTGGGGGTTTTCACCTACCTGGATGTTCCCGTACTCAAGGCGCTTCTGATAGGTATTGCAGTCACTCTCCAGGCAGCCCTTGGCGCGGCGGTGCTTACACGCGTTCTCTCGGGAATCAAGTGCTCGCTGTTGCTACTGATGGGACCAGGAGTGGTTGTTGGTGGTGCACTCTCCTTTGCATTGTTTCAAATTGTGGGTCGCGGGTGGCTTGGGCTCGTTGCTACCACTACTGCTGGGCTCATAGCAATGTTCAGGCTCGTGCGCTCAACTCTGTGGCAACCCCTAGAGACAAGAAGTCTCTGGTTGATATCTCAGGTTCTCGGGCTTTCTGCACTTGCATTGACATGGGAGTTTGGTGAATTGCTCCCCATTGCGATTGCGTTCTTTACGCTGGGATTCTTCACAAGTGCGTCTCCTCGATTTCCCACTGCGGTTCGCTGGCTAGTTGGCATCGCTGTAAGTGGCGTGATCATCGCAGCATTCTTCTTGCGTCAGGACTATTGGTGGCTAATCACAGATGACTACCAGTTCTTTGAAGTCATGTCGAGACATATCATCAGTTCAGGCCCTTTGGCGGATTGGGGCGCAAGCAACTGGTCAAGGTACCACTGGCTGTCATACGGGTGGAGTGGACTTTTGAACCTTAGTGGCGGTAACCCCGAAAGCTTCGTAACCCTTACTCGAGTTATGCCGGGGCTCTATTCACTGTCGCTCGGAGCTTCGCTTGTTCTCCTTGCCTCATTTT
>JAFMJP010000028.1 GCA_017853375.1 Actinomycetota bacterium | reverse complement strand
GTAGAGATACCCGTCGTTGGTGGACCCACGCAGGACCGCCGGCTTGATCGGGTCACTCGACTCGATGGTGATGGTTTCACCGTTGCACGCCTCAACACCCTGCAGGAGATAGTCGGGGTTGAAACCGATGGTGATGTCCGGGCCCTTGTACTCGGCGTCGAGTTCCTCGATTGTTTCGCCGGTGTCATTGGTGTGCACCGACAACTTGAGCGAACCGGCGGTTTGTGTGAGACGCACCGGAATGGTGTCACGAGCGAACACTTTGGAGCGTCGTACTGCGTCGAGCAATGCTTCACGATTGACACTGAGCTTGTTCGGGTACGAGGGCTGGATGAGTTGCTTGTAGTTGGGGAATTGCACGGCCAACAACGATGTTGACAACGTGGTGTTGCCAACGGTGAACGTGGCTCGATCTGACGCCAGACGATAGGTGATCGTCTTGGCATCCTTGATCAAGCGCGACAACTCTCCGAGTGCCCGCGCAGGAATGATGACGGTGCTCTCGCCGGCAAGTGCAGTACCCGCAACTTGACGCACTGCGAGACGGTAGCTATCTGTGGCAACAAAGGTGAGACCTTCGGCTTGGTTGGAAATGAGCACCCCCGTGAGAGCAAGGCGACTCAAATCTGCGCTGGCGGCGCGCACCACCTGCCGCAACGCTTCGCCGAATACTTCCGCCGACACCGTGCCCTCGGCCGCGCTGGCATGAATGATCTTGGGAAAGTCGGCTGCGGAGTAACAATGCACCGATGAACGGTTGCGAGCTGCCTCCACGACCAGCGACTCGCCTTCCAGTGCTACTTGAATCTTTCCGTCAGGTAATCCACGCACCAAATCGGTGAGCACGCGTGCACTCGGCACCGCGATGCCGTCATTCTGTCCACCAACTGCCAATTTTGCCTGGATGGAGATTTCTTTGTCGGTGGCCGACAACGTGAGCGCTTCTCCCGACACCGCCAACTCCACTCCGGCAAGGGCCGGCATGGCGGTGCTGCGGGCGGTGGCAATGCGACTTACGTCCCCCAATGCTTCATTGAATTCTTCACGTTCCACTCGAAATTTCACGGTTGGGTCCTCACTGTGTTGCGCTGATGGTTACAACGGGCGAATGTACGAAGAGTAATAACAGTAATAAGTGCTGTGGATTGTGGATGAAGGTGATGTTTCCCAGCGTAGACAAGGTGTGGAGCACCCACAGGCACTCTTTCGCTGCGCACACCTTGCACCGATGTGTTTCGGGTCCTCTGAATAACCCTTGCCTTATCAACAAGTGGTTCACAGGTCGTCCACCGAGCATGCACAGATGTGGTGGTGTTCATGAGATCTTCAACATCCGGAGCAACTCGTTGACCTGGTCGAACACCAGTTGCCGATCCTTCATGACACGTTGAGTCTTTTCCACGGCGTGGATCACCGTGGTGTGGTCGCGACCCCCGAACAGACGGGCAATTGCCGGGTAGGACAAGTCGGTGAGTTCACGCACGACGTACATTGCGGTTTGGCGAGCGGTGACGATTGGTCGTTGTCGACTGCGGCCACGGATGGCTTCGACGCTTACTCCGAGATAATCGCAGATTTCACTCAAGAGCTGTTCGTCACTGCGCTGCTTGCCTGGACGTCGCGACACCAGGTCGACGAGCAATTCACGAGCCAAACTCACATCGATATGGGTTTTGTTCAGTGAGGCATAGGCAGCCACTCGTACAAGGGCTCCTTCAAGCTCGCGAATGTTGGTCGTGACGCTGGAAGCAATGAACTCGAGGACTTCCGGCGCGGCGTCCAGATGTTCACGTTCAGCCTTGTTGCGCAAGATGGCCAGGCGAGTCTCTACATCGGGAGGCTGAATATCGGTGATGAGACCCCAACGGAATCGTCCACGCAAACGATCTTCGAGTGTGGGGATGGCATCAGGGACACGATCACTGGAGATGACGATTTGTTTGCTGGATCCGTGCAAGGAATTGAAGGTGTGGAAGAACTCCTCTTGCAGCCCCTCCTTCCCTTCCATGAATTGGATGTCGTCGATCAGCAAGACATCAACCTCGCGATAACGACGTTTGAAGGCACTGATGGTGTTGTTGCGGATGCCATCGACATATTCGTTGAGGAACGTCTCGGTCGACACGTAGCGCACTTCGTAATTCGGGTAATGCTCGTGCACATAGGAGCCGATGGCATGCAGCAAATGTGTCTTTCCAAGCCCCGCCGATCCATAAATGAACAGTGGGTTGTAGGACCGACCAGGAGTTTCCGCCACACGTTGTGCCGCGGCAAGTGCAAATTGATTGGATGCTCCTTTGACGAAGGTGTCGAAGGTGTACCGAGGGTTCAAACCGATTGCAGCTCCTCGACCAGTGCGTGAGTTCACCGCTGGAGTATTCGCAACAGGGGTAGTCACGTGTGCACTGTGTGTTGGCGATGGTGCCGGAGCTGGATCTGCCGGAATTGTGCGGACATCCACGCTCAGGTCGTGCGCTCCTCCCCCAGCCTCATTGAGGGCATCTCGCACAAGTGACATGTAGCGCGTGAGCACGCGGTCACGCACAAAGGCATTGGGCACATGCAATTTGAGACTCATGGTGCCACCCACCTTGGCAACGGGTCCACGTTCCACCACGATGTCACTGAACGTGGAGAACCACACAGCCTCTGACACTTGTTGGCGCAATACGGCAGCCGCGCGCTCCCAGAGCGCATTGGATTGGTCGATGGTGTCGGTGACGTCGTTGTTCATGGCGTGCTCTTTCTTTGTCCACAGGGAAGCCCACATGGTGTGGAGAATCCCATTGGTGTAACTCTCGATTGCTGTGTGCCGCAGATAACCCGTGGCGCGGGGAGAGGGAACGTAGCACGTTTTCCACAGGGGGCAAAATGACAAATGACATCGTGGGTGTTTCGTACCTGCCGAGTCGCGTTGTGAGCCTTCAACTACTCCCCTAGCCTGAATGCTGTTGCTTCCAATCGCCTTGAAAGTGACGTCAGGAGAGAGGCGTGAAACGTACATTCCAACCGAGCAAGCGTCGTCGTGCGAAGAAACACGGATTTCGTAAGCGGATGAAGACCAGAGCTGGTCGCGCCGTGTTGAAGTCACGCCGCTCCAAGGGTCGCGCCCGTCTGTCGGCGTGATCGGTCGTATTCCTCGACGCGTCGGATTCGCCCGTTTTACGGGCTCCCGGGCTACTCGAGACCAGGGACTCAGTGTGCGTCTGACGTTGGATGATGCTGCAGGAGGGGTGCGAGTCGCATTTTCCACCCCAAAGAGAATTGGCACGGCGGTCGTGCGGAATCGCGTGCGTCGCCAACTTCGTGAACTGATGCGCGAACGAGCCGACCGTCTCCCGAGCGGATGGTATCTCCTCGGCGTCGAACAGGCGCCTGTGGATAAGAACTGGGGACAATTGGGGATAACACTCGATCGTGTACTGTCCGATGCGCTCTCCACAGCGCATCAATGCGGTACCACCAGCACCACCAACCATCGGAGGTCACTGTGACCACCGTCACACAGCCCCCCAAAACTATCCACAGCATGGGGAAAACTCAACGTCGGATGTTGCGAGCCATCGAGTGGTACCAGGGACAGCGCGAGGGTGCAGTATCGCCGTGTCGATTTTTCCCCACGTGTTCTTCGTACGCCCATGAAGCAGTTTCCGAGCACGGACCATGGCGTGGGGGCTGGATGACCGCCCGACGACTGATCCGTTGTCGCCCCTTTGGCCCCTCGGGATACGACCCCGTTCCCCTTGCCGCCGACTGCTGCGACGAGAACACCACTCACCCCCACAAGAAAGGATGATGCACGATGTTTGACCCCATTTTTGACGCTGTTGGCTGGCTGATTGCGTGGATTTACTCGTGGAGCAACGATTACTCCATTGCCATCGGCATGATGGCGGTGGTCGTGATGTTGGTGATCACACCCCTGACACTGAAGAGCACTCGAGGCATGTTGGAGATGCAACGACTACAGCCCGAATTGCGACGTCTACAGATTGAACACAAGGGCGATCGTCAAGGTCTCAATGAAGCGATGATGAAGCTGTACCAGGAGCACAAGGTGAACCCTCTGGCGTCCTGCCTGCCGCTACTGGCTCAGATGCCGGTATTCATTTTGATGTTCCGCTTGTTGACCGGACTGACCTATCGCCCATCACCCGATGCGGGATTTGCACCAAAACACTTGGCGGAGTCATCGGAATTGTTTCAATCTTTGGTCGGCAAGGACGAGATGCGGTCGGTCGGTTTGGATCTTGCCGTCACTCCCATCACCGTCATGCGAGAAAACTTTGCACAGGGTCTGATTTATGCGGGACTCGTTGCAGCACTAGCTCTGTTGTATTTCGTTCAGCAACGAATGGTGGCGTCTCGAACGGTGAGCCCCACTATGTCGGCGAGTCAACAAAAAATCATGCAGTACCTCCCCGTGGTCTTCGCCGTGTTTCAGGTCATTCTCCCCACTGGATTGATCGTGTATTACTTCGTGCAGGCGGGTGTTCGCATTGGTCAGCAGGCGTACATCACAAAACGTTTTTATGGTGCAGATGACTCGATTGGCCGTCAAGCTCAGCAAGCAAGCGCCAAAGCGCGAGAAATCAAGGATGACGACTCCAAGAAGGCCAAAAAGCAAGACAAAGCAGGCAAATCAGAGGAATTCACCAGTAAGCGCGTCACGCCACCAAAGAACAAGCCGGGCACACAAGCCACACCAACGACACCCGGAGCAAAGTTGCCACCAAAGCGACCCAAGCCGCCACAGCGTTAACAGTGATACCACAACTGTCCCACACACATCTCAACAAGGAGCACACACAATGGAATGGGTAACAATCACCGCAGCAACAATGGAAGACGCCAAAGCAATGGCTCTCGATCAGCTAGGAGTTGCTGCCGAGGACGCAGAAATCGAAGTCATCGAAGAACCCAAGCCGGGTCTCTTTGGGCGCATGCGAGGTGAAGCCGTCGTGCGAGCGCGAGTTCGACCAACATCCACACGGGACGGGTCACGTCGCGATCGCGGTGGAGAGCGTGGTGAACGGGGCGAACGCCGCGGCGGACGGTCACGTCAACGCAACCGTGGGGGAGAGCGTCGTCGCGAACGCCCGGATTCTTCGGGACCGGATCGCGCTCGTCGCAGTGAACGAACCACTTCAGAACGAGACGGCGAAGATGACGCCCCGCGCCGTGCCGATGCGCCGAAGGTACCCGTGACCACGGTGCGTGATGCTGCAACCACATTTCTTGAAGGATTGTTTGCTGCAGCAGAGCTTCCCGCTCGCGTGGAGTCAACAATTGACGGTGATGACATTGAAATCTCCGTACAGGGCGAGCAACTCACCACGTTTGTGGGTGCTCGTGGCATGACCCTCACCCAACTGCAGGACATTACCCGGGTGGTAAGCCAACGTCGTCTCGGGGACCACGACACTCGACTGCGAGTAGATGTTGGTGGGTATCGTCAACGACGTAAGGATGCCTTGGGTCGATTTGCGATGAAAGTTGCAAATGACGTGATGGAAACAGGTACCCCACGCATCCTTGAGCCGATGAATTCTGCTGACCGCAAGATTGTGCATGACACATTGGCCGGCGTCGAGGGCGTTGTCACGCACTCCGAGGGGGATGACCCCTTCCGTCGTGTGGTGGTGTCGCGCGCCCCAGGGGCCTAATCACCCCCACGGAGACTTCCCCACCTACGCTGGGGCAGTGCCCGATCCACAGACAGCATCGCTGCTCACCCACGTTCTTGAGCGTGCGCAAGCTGAGGGCGCTCTTGGTGCACGTCCTATTGCTGAGGTGATCCAACACGCCCGATTCTTTGTCAATGCACTCCCCGAAGAGGTGCGTTCAGTAATGGATCTTGGCTCAGGTGCGGGGATTCCCGGCTTGGTGGTGGCGCTTGACCGGCCTTTGATTCGGGTGACATTGGTAGATCGTCGTGCCAAACGTGTCGATGCGTTACGGCGAGCCGTCACTTCTCTTGGCTGGACAGACCGAGTGGCAGTCCTGGAGGCCGACGCAGATCACGTGGGGAGAGATGAGCGGTGGAGTGGCACCCAGGACGCGGTGGTTGCACGGGGTTTTGGTGAGCCTGCCGTGACGTTACCAATTGCCAGGCGACTGGTTCGACCAGGTGGCTGGGTGGTTATCAGCGAACCCCCCACCGACACTGGTTCTCGATGGGACCCCACCTGGGTGCGCTCACTGGGAATGAATCCCCCTGAACGTCTCGGGTCGGTGGTTCGGTTCCACGTGGAACAGTCCACCCCTGAGATACGGTAGAGGTGTGAGTAGTCCGACACCACGAGTTGTGGCCGTTGCCAATCAGAAGGGTGGTGTTGGCAAAACAACGTCCGTGGTGAACCTCTCCGCGAGTATTGCCTTGCTCGGTCACCGGGTCTTGGTTATTGACCTTGATCCGCAGGGGAATGCATCAACAGGACTGGGCATTGATATTCGCTCGCTCGACGCCAGCGTGTACGACGTCTTGTTGCACGAGACCCCGATCGAAGATGTCGTGCAAGCCAGTGCGGTGAAAGGCCTCTTTGTCGTTCCAGCCAATCTTGACCTTGCCGGTGCGGAGATTGAGTTGGTGCCAATGATGGGTCGAGAAACCCGATTGCGAAAAGCCATTGAACGTGTCGCAGGCGACTATGAGTATGTGTTTATTGATTGTCCGCCTTCACTGGGGTTGCTCACGGTCAATGCATTGACTGCAGCAGGTGAGGTCTTGGTTCCGGTGCAATGTGAGTACTACGCCCTTGAGGGGCTCGCCCAACTTCTCCGAAATATTGAATTGGTCAACAAAAACCTCAATCCCACGCTGCAAGTAAGCACGATTTTGTGTCAGATGTTCGATAATCGCACCAAACTCTCCGCCGATGTGGTGCGCGAGGTTCGACAACACTTCGGGGACAAAGTGCTCCAGGCAGTCATTCCGCGTACGGTGAAGATCGCCGAATCTCCGAGCCATGGTCAACCCGTTGTCGTGCTTGACCCCTCAGGGGTTGGAGCAAAGGCATACATGGCAGCTGCACAGGAGGTGGTCAATGGCCGGACTTAAATCAGGCAAAGGACTCGGGTCATTGATTCCGAGTGGGGGAGGTGTGCCACCCGTCACAGGTGGACTCGTGGAAGTGGCCGTCTCGGCCATTGAAGTGAACCCCCATCAACCACGTACGCATTTCGACGACGAAGCCCTCACCGAACTTGCTGCATCGATTCGCGCGGTTGGTGTCTTGCAACCATTGCTGGTTCGCACAATCAAGCCCGGTTCGTACCAACTGATTGCTGGCGAACGGCGTTTGAAGGCCGCGCAACGAGCCGGCCTCACCCAAGTACCGGTCATCGTTCGTGACACCAGCGATGCGGGCTCCGCTGAACAGGCGCTGATCGAAAACGTGCATCGCGAAGATCTTGGTCCACTCGAGGAAGCTGCCGCATATCAACAACTCTTGGAAGATTTTCGCTTGACCCATGATCAACTCGCAGTACGAGTGGGAAAGAATCGAGTTACCATCAGCAATTCCATTCGGCTGCTTGCACTGCCAGCATCAGTACAGCAGCTGATCGCCGATCGTCGATTGTCGGCTGGTCACGCCAAAGTCCTGCTGAGCGTCACTGATCGTGCGCAACAGGAACGTCTCGCGCAACAAGTGGTGCGCGACGCACTTTCCGTGCGTGCCACCGAGGCATTGATTACCACCTCTGGTACATCAGTGCGAAAAAAGTCGGGGGGCAAACGTCAACAGACGCTCAGTGATCCGACATTGGCGGAGGTGGCGCATCTTGTTGCAGAACACTTGTCCACGCGGGTGGAAGTTGCCGAACCGACACGTTCAACACGTGGTCGATTGTCGATTGAGTTCGCAGACCTCGCCGACTTGGAGCGAATTGCCCGTACGATTCTCAATGCCTAAGACGAGATTCCAACGTTCCACGGCATGGTGCTGAGAACCCTGAAGGCGTTGTTGAGCCTCACCTTGTAGTTCACGGTGTCCCCAACCTGTGGATATACCTGGGGAAAGCGTTGTGGATACGTGAGCTGCACCCCACACCGCGCGAAGTTGCGCGAGGGGCGTCTAACCGAGGTGTTGAGCCAAATCCTTCAGGAGCGCAGCCTTGCCACGCGCACCCACCAAGCGCTCGACAGCTTCGCCATTTTTGAACACGATCATCGTGGGAATACTCATCACTTGAAAACGCATCGCAATGTCACCGTGATCGTCCACATTGAGTTTCGCCACGGTCAGCGCTCCGGCCTGTTCTGTGGCAATCTCCCGGATGATCGGGTCAATTTGCTTGCATGGACCACACCACTCGGCCCAGAAGTCGACGAGGACGGGAGTAGTTGAGGAGCGAATCGTCTCGTCGAAGTTTGCAGTGGTGAGTGTGATGACATTGCCAGCCATGAGCGCCACGCTACTTGTTGGCTGTGGTGTGATGGTGTTCCAACCAGCGTTCGGCGTCGATTGCGGCCATGCAACCCGAACCCGCCGCGGTAATCGCCTGTCGATACGTATGATCCTGCACGTCACCGCAGGCAAAGATGCCAGGAATGTTCGTCCGTGACGAACCAGGCTGGGTGACGAGATACCCGTTGTCATCCATATCCAAGATGCCGGTAAACAGATCGGTATTCGGTCGGTGTCCGATGGCTACAAACAATCCACCTATGTTCATCGTGTCGGTTGCGCCGGTGACGGTGTCGGTCAGCTCAATCGCGGACAACTTCGAGTCGCCAATCAGGCGGGTGACTTGCGAGTTCCAGCGAACCGAAATCTTTGGATTGGAAAGTGCACGCTCCTGCATGATTTTTGACGCACGGAACTTGTCGCGACGATGGACGATGGTGACTTTCGAGGCAAATTTGGTGAGAAATGATGCCTCTTCGATTGCGGAGTCGCCGCCACCAACCACCACGATTTCCTGACCACGGAAAAAGAAACCGTCGCAGGTAGCGCACGTGGAGACACCATGACCAATCAATCGAGTTTCGTCAGGCAGCCCGAGCATGAGGGAACGAGCCCCGGTGCTGACGATGACAACGTCGGCGGTGTACTCATCCTCGCGCACCCACACACGTCGGGGATGTGAGGAAAAGTCCACTTTTGTTGCCTTTTCGGTGAGGTACTCTGCACCAAAACGTGCTGCCTGGTCGCGCATCCGCTGCATCAACTCTGGACCTTGCACACCTTCGGGGAATCCCGGGAAGTTTTCCACTTCGGTGGTCAACATCAGCTGTCCACCGGGCTGATCCGAAGTGGATGATGGTTCACCTTCGATTACCAGGGGAGCAAGTGATGCACGCGCTACATACACCGCAGCGGTAAGCCCCGCGGGACCCGAACCGATGATGATGACTTGTCGATGAGGGTGAGTGGTCATGAGTTCTCTTTCTCGGAGGAATGCCTGGCTCGCAGGAGGAATGCCCCCACGAGGATAAACGCTCCACCAACCACGAAGTACGACGCCCAGACGGCGCGACGTTCAGTGAGTGCCAATTCGAACAACTCCTGAGTCCCACGCATGATTGCAATCAGTGCAATGGTGACAAGGGCGACTGATACCACTGCAATGAGTGAACCGAATACGATGCCGCGTGTGATGGCGACCAACGGTCGAGTGGTGCGGTCACGAACGGCACCAACGACCCGATCGATGAGGTCTACGGTTTTCCGCGGAAACTCGGGATCACGAAGCGGGTTGCCGACCACGACGTCAGGCTAACGCTCGAAGAAATTATGCGGGGATGAACGCAACCTCATTGATGCGACCCTGGAATGGATTCGTGGTGCTGCAAGCTGCACTCTTTCCAACTTCGGTCAACACGATAAGGAGATGTGTCACCGGTGCGGTCACCGAAAACTTCACGATTTCGCCGCGTGTTCGGTAGTCCTTGGCGAGTGGAGCACCCCAGCCGTCGAAACCCGAGGGTGGTGTGGTGCTCGTGCCATAGATCTCCGCACCCACCGGACCGTTGGCGAAATTGACACGCAACATTCCCGTACTCGCCCCACTCAGGGTGACAAGCACGCCAACTCGTTCCTTGGCGCCGAAGAATTTGTCGGCGTAGCACGAGGTTGCCCAGGAGGATTGTGGATTTTTGTCGATCAGCGCACCGATGATTTCTTCATTTTCCACGCCGTCGTCCCCATTGGGGTCGAATGAGTTGATTGCGGTAATCGTTGCCGGACCGGAAGCAACCGGTGTCATGACTTCGGCCACGGTTGCTTCGGGCACGGCGACGTTGTCGGGATCACGGGTGCGCAACACTGCGGTGATGACCAAACCCGTCAATACGAGCGTGGCGAGTACCAACCGTGCCGTCGTGCTGCGCCATACTCTGCTCAGTGCAATGTTGGGCGCGGTTCTTTGTTGTCTGCGTTCATTGGGTCGGGTGGTAGCGATGCTGCGTTCGAGCATCACCCGTTGTCCTGACGGAGGGGTCAAGGCGGTCTGGTCGTCCCGCTCGTCACGCAGGGCTTCCAGCAGGGCAATACGAGTTGCCTCCCCTGTTTGGTACCGATGATCAGGGTTGCGTGCCAGGAGCTTGTGCACCACACGTACGAGTCGTGGTGACAACGTTGGACGAAGGTGGCCCAAATCGGTTGGTTCTCGCTGCAGCCTGGCGAGGGCAGTATCAGCATCGTTATCGCTGAGAAACGGCACCCTTCCGGACAAACATTCGTACAACACCAAACCCAGGCTGTAGAGATCGGCTCGGCCGTCGAGCGGCTTACCGCGAACGATTTCAGGAGACAGATACTTTGCCGTACCCATCATGATGTTGTCACTGGTCAGATCGCTGCCCTCACTTGGGTTGATTGCTTTCGCAATACCGAAGTCAGCCAGTAGGAAGTGTCCGTCGGGACGGACCAAGATGTTGCCGGGCTTGACATCGCGATGGATGTACCCGTGTTGGTGGGTGGCGTCCAGCGCTGCAGCAATGGCTGCACCCATCATGATGGACAGACCCGGTGTGAGTTTTTTCTTTTTGTCCAGCAAGTCGCGAAGACTCCGACCCTGGACGTACTGCATGACCACCACTTGAAATCCGTCATGAGCAAACGAGTCGTAGACCGCAACGATGTTGGGGTGATTCAGCCCGGCACACGCCAAAGCTTCGCGACGGAATCGCTCGATTGCGGTTTCGTCGCGCGCGATGTGGCGCTTCAGTACCTTGATGGCTACTTGCCGGTCGAGAAACGTGTCGTGACCAAGCCACACTTCGGCCATACCACCTCGAGCGATGAGACGTTCGAGCCGGTAGCGGTCGCCGATGAACCCCGGTTCGAGTTCAGCAGCGGACATGACTGAGGGCAGACGCTAGTTCTGCGCGCCCTGCAGATGGTGGAATTACTCCACGTGGAACGTGACGCCGATGGTTCCTGGGCCGGTGTGTGAACCAATCACCGATCCAATGTCACCGACGATGATGTCACCGGAATACGTTTCACGAAGTTGTGCAACAAAGTCGTCGACATCGGGGCACTGTGCGTGGAGCACTGCCACATTCGACACCTTGCCAGCTTCACGAAACTTGCCGACAACGAATGCAAGGGCCTTTCGCCGCGTGCGTTCTTTGCCACCTTCGGCAACTTTTCCATCATCCACGGTGATGATGGGTTTGATGGCCAGTGCCGAAGCGAGAAGGGCCTTTGCACCACCGATTCGGCCGTTCTTCTTCAAGTTCTCCAGGGTGTCGAGGGCCCCCCACACACGGGTGCGCCCCGCCAGGTCGGTCACCGTACGTGCAAGGTCGTCCACCCCCATGCCGCCTCGTGCGAGACGAGCAGCAGCCACCACGTTGATGCCCTCACCCATGGATGCTGATCGGCTGTCGACGATTCGAATCGGGATGTTGAGTCCGGCAGCCTGAGCTCCTTGCTCAGCGGCCTGTTTGGTGGCAGAGAGTTCCGCCGAGAGTGTGACGACCAGGATGGCACTGGCACCTTCTTTGGCCAACGTGGAGAAGGCTTCGGCAAACTTCCCCGGGGAAGGGGCGGCGGTCTGTGGCAACACCGGGCTCGCCGAGCATCGAGCCCAAAACTCGCTGGTGGTGAGCGAGATGCGGTCGGTGAACTCTTCACTCCCAAAACTGAAGGTAAGTGGAACGAGGGTGATTCCCAGTTCGTCGACCAGTGATTGAGGTAGGTCGCAGGCGGAGTCGGTAACGATGCGTACGGTCATGACTGCGAGCGTAGTGCGGGGTGCTGCCGTGTCGTTCTCTTCTTGTGTGACCGGCGGCTATGGATGATCCACCACGTTGCCAGTAGGACCAAGAACACCACACTCACGCCACGACCCAAGCCAGCAATGGCATTCATACGCACGCGCACTTGTGCGACATCCAGCACGGTGCCCGTCGGGCTCAGCAGGGTGACTTCCACAGGGATGAGGCCGTTTGCACGGGCTGTTGCAGCAATCACCACTTCTTGTTGTTCGCCTGCAGGAATGATGACGTCGAGCGTGTCGGGAGTGAACGACATCTTTCCGGTTGGGCTCATGATTCGTAGGCGTAGCGACACGGCGAACTTGCTTTGATTCACGAGCGGGATTCGAAGTTCGCTTTCCCGACTGCCGAACGTAAATGATCGAGCCGGCAATGTCACTGCGCTACGAGCCGATGCCACCTGTGTGAGCACGCCATCAAGGTAGGTATCACGTTGTATGTCGGTGAGCGAAGTGTCATTCGCAACATCAATGAGCTCCACCCAACGATCTATGACGCCTTCGTTGGTGATCAGCACGTCACGAACTGACTCCACGGAGGCAAGCGCTTGGTTCGTGCGTGCCTGGATGGTTGCTACGTCCACCAGCACCGCCGTGGGAGGCGCAAGGCGAGGAAGTCCGTCGAGGGACGAGGGAAAGTCTGCGAGACGAGTGAGGGCAATCTGTGGCGAGTTACGCAGGTGACGAAGCAGGATTGCAGCAACAGGCGGCTCTGGTGGAACACCGGAAGCACTCGCGAGTACTACGTGTCGTGCTCGTAGCGCTGCGGACCCGACCAATGAACGTGACAACTCATTTCGATGGGCAATGAGTTCCGCAGCAATTGCCGTAGCCGACTCGTATGCCGTTCCGATCGGGTCGTCAAGAAGTTGCGAATACCTCGGATCGGCAAGATTGAATACCAATCCCTTGGTCTCCGAACGCAGTGCGTACGGACGATTGGGGTCGGTGTCGGCTCCCAATGCTCTAGCTGCATTTCCTACGGCAATCACATTTGTGATTCCCAACGCCCGTAGAAAGTCGATGCTCGGCGCATCGATCACATCAGTGGACATCCACATGGCGCGTGTCGAAAGTTTCGCGTCATCGGTGCGATCGAGGATGGTCTCTCCACGAATGAGTTGAGCCTCAAAGTTGGACTTCAACCCGGCCGCGGCATACGACGCAACATCAAGAGGCCGGAACGTGCTGACGATTGTTTCGTTGTTCGACAACTGAGCAGAAATGGCACGCAACAACTCCCGATCTTCGTCGGATGATCGAAACAGCCCGTTGAGAAGTTCGGGTCTGATTCGAATCGCAACCGAGACATTCGGGGGTTTGCGAATCAGCAGGTCGCGTAAATCCCGCAGCTGCTCGCGCGTGGAATCAGCCACGGCGATGGTGCCATCGGGTTGCAGTGTCGGAGCGCCATCGATGTACGCCACGTAGGTCACCGGGAGTGCGCTGACACTGTTGGAAGACACCACATTGATGAACGTGGTGAGCTGAGCAGTTGCTCCGGCTCCCGAGGTGATGGTCAATCTCAGTGCACGCAAACCGTCGCCCGCAATTCGAAGTGATGTGCGCTGGTTGCTGCCACTGGTCGGAATCGATACCTGGAACGCCGCCTGGGTATTGAGTTGAACGGCACGAAACACTGGACCACGCAACAATGTGGTCGCTTCTACGTCAAAATCATTACCTGCAACGATCGACAACACATCCTCACGTGTGTTGATGGGTGTGCTCACGCTTGCGACTGCGCTGGCCGATGGATCCGTCAACGTCCCCCCCACACTTGGGTCACCGGGGGGAAATGCGTTGATGATGATGCGGTCTCCGATCTTGGCGACGAAGGTGCTGTTCACCACACCAAGACGAAAGTCGGCAGCGTGAGTGACGTTGCCAGTCATCGCCACAGCGGACCACATTGCAGCAACGGCGACGAAGAGTCGTCCGCACATCCTGCGACGCATCACGACGCCACCACGGGTGTGATGTGCACCGCACGCTCCATCACCACGAGCGAATCAGGAAGGACGTCGAAGCCGAGCGAACGGTACAACGCGAGTGCCGTGGTGTTGGTGGGTTCCGTATTCACCAACATCGTGGCAGCCCCGCGGCCGTCCGCCCAGAGCGATGCATGGTGGACGAGTTGTCGCGCCACTCCGCGCCGCCGCGCCTCAGGGGCAACGGCAAGACGTTGCAAGTACGAGCGGACACCGACCCGACCAATGATTGCGAAGCCGACTGGTGAACGTTCGGTGCTGTCGTGTGCGATGATCACTCGATGTTCACCGGTTGCACGACACGCGTGTCGAAATGCTCCACGGTCGAGGTTCCAAGGTGCGGGGAATGACGCTGCGTCGATGGCAATCAGGTCATGCAGCAACTTTTCATGCCTGGGCGACAGCAGGTGACGCGACGTTTCTTCGATGCATATCGTCGGGGTTGCGGTTGGGGTGGAAACCCTTCCTGTTCTTTGTAGAACCACCAGAGTCTGAGCAACGGTGAATCCCTCGTCACTCAACCAGCGCGCATCAGCAGATCCGAGGGCAGGGGTTCGGTAGGTATCAACACCACCGAGCTCCACCACGCTGCACATGGAGCGAATTTTTGCTTCGGCACTGCGACGGTTTCCTCGCAGTGCGGTCACCACAGCCGACACACTCGAACGCTAGTGGCGTTGGCGTTCCGTAACCTGTAGTACGTGCAGCCTGCGCGATTCAATGCAGTGATTGCCGAGCTCGCACCAATCACCGAGGTGTTTGCAAAAGCCGGTCATCGTCTCTACATCGTGGGTGGCACCGTGCGCGATCTCATGTTGGGGCGTGATACCGACGATTTGGACTTCGACTTCACCACGGATGCTCGACCCGACGAAGTGAAGTCACTCTTGGCAGGCGTGGTCGATTCGGTGTGGACTCAAGGTGAGCGATTTGGGACCATTGCGGCATTGCGTGGAAAACGGTCGTTGGAGATCACCACGCACCGCGCCGAGGCGTATTCGCCGGATTCACGCAAGCCGGACGTGCAATTCTCGGACTCGGTAGAAGCCGATCTCTCACGTCGTGACTTCACCATCAATGCCATGGCACTGGAGCTCACTGCTACTTCGCCCCAATTGGTAGATCCTCACGGTGGCCTCGACGACCTCCATGCCAAACGTTTGCGGACGCCATTGTCGCCGCAGGAGAGTTTCAACGACGACCCACTGAGGATGTTGCGCGCTGCACGATTCATTGCCACCTTGTCGGTCGTCCCTGATACCGAATTGGTGTCGGCCGTGCGTTCGATGAACGAGCGGCTGAGCATCGTGTCACCCGAACGAATCCGGAATGAATTCGATCGGATGATCGTGACCACCGACGTGACCAATGGGCTCCGATTCACCGTGGAAACAGGTCTTGCCGATCGATTCCTGCCCGAGCTGCCAGCTCTCTCGCTTGAACAAGATCCAATCCACCGCCACAAGGATGTTCTCACCCATACGTTCGCAGTGGTACACAACGTGCAACCGGACATGCCGGGCGATTTTCGGATCACGCGATTGGCGGCCCTCTACCACGACATAGGTAAACCCCGCACCCGCAAGGTGCTTCCCGGGAAAGGTATGACGTTTTACCACCACGAAGTGGTGGGGGCCAAGATGACGCGAAAGCGAATGCGCGAGATGCACTATTCCAATGACGACATTCGCAAGGTTTCCGAACTGGTCTTCTTGAGCGGCCGCTTTCACACGTATCAAATGGGTTGGACCGACTCCGCAGTGCGACGTTATGTGCGAGATGCCGGGGACGTACTCACCGAATTGAACGTGCTCGTGCGATGCGACTGCACCACGCGCAGCGAACGCAAGGTGGACGCACTGAATGTGCGCATGAGCGAACTCGAAGGTCGTATCAATGAACTTGCGCAAAAGGAAGAACTTGCCGCATTGCGACCGGAGATGGATGGTCTGGCGGTGATGCAGCATCTCGGAGTGGAGCCGGGGCCGATCGTTGGAAAAGCGATGGACTTTCTCATGGAACTTCGCCTCGACGAGGGTGTACTCGGCGATGAGGAAATCCGCCGACGACTCGATGCCTGGTGGGCTACGCAGCGCGCGTAGGAATCCAACTACGGTAAGCCCCGTGACGAAACGGGTCCGTGTTGTGCGTGATGCCACCATCGACTTTCGGATGATGCGTCGTGCGTACCTGGCTCGCGTGCATGCAGGAGACGTTCCCCGCCACGACGCATGCGATGCAAGTGTCGATTTGGTGTTCGCTGCCAAACACCACGGAGTGCAACGGCGTGTTGCGTGTCCGGTGTGCAGTCAACACGAACTTCGCAATGTGACCTATCTTTTCGGACCCCGGCTTCCCAAAGCAGGAAAGTGCATCACCTCGTCACGTCAGCTTCACGACGCAGACTCTCGACCCGAGCACTTCACCGGGTACGCCGTGGAGGTGTGCGTGTCATGCCGTTGGAACCATCTCTTGTCGGCCACTCCGTATGGCGGTCGTCGCCGGCAGGGTGGGCGACGAGCTCGCACTCAGGCGGCAAAGAATCCACGTCCGTCTGCGAAGACGGCGGCACACCGCTAGACGGAGACACCGTGTAACAGCCCTGTGGCACGGTGAAGAGGTGACGGTACGCTCAATGTTCCTATCCACCC
>JAFMJP010000120.1 GCA_017853375.1 Actinomycetota bacterium | reverse complement strand
GTGACGGTACGCTCAATGTTCCTATCCACCCTGCCCCTCACGGGGCCACGGTCCATCGGGTCGTGTCCGAAGGGAGTCATACATGCGTCCATATGAGTTAATGGTGATCGTCAGCGGAGCGCTGGACGAAAACACCGCACACGGTTGGGTGAACTCCATCACCAAGTCCGTGTCGAGCGTCGGAGGTTCCGTGCACGGAACACCGGATTGGTGGGGTCGACGTCGTTTGGCCTACCCGATCAAGAAGCAGAGCGATGGCTACTACGCCATCTTCAACCTCATGGCCGAAGGCGGCATGCTCGACGAGGTCGAGCGAACGCTGCGCTTGTCCGATGATGTGTTGCGACACAAGTTGCTGCGTCTTCCCGATCACGAAGCACAAAAGCGCGGCATGTTGCCCGCTGGTGCCAGCAAGTAACTCGTCTCACCAAGGAGCACGTATGCCAGATAACACCATCACTCTCGTCGGCAACCTCACACGCGACCCCGAATTGCGATTCACTGCCAATGGCCGTGCAGTTGCGTCGTTCGGCATCGCAGTGGGCCGCCGCTACCAGGTCAACGGCGAGTGGCAGGAGCAAACCTCGTACTTCAATATCACTGCGTGGGGTCAACTCGGGGAAAACGCCGCAGCGTCGTTGTCCAAAGGTGCACGCATCGTCGTCACCGGCCGACTCGAGCAACGCGAGTACACGACACGCGAAGGCGACAAGCGAACCGCCATTGACGTCATCGCTGACGAACTCGGACCAAGCCTCCGCTGGGCAACCGCACAGGTTGAGCGCACTCCGCGTCAAGACGGTGCCGGCAAGAAGTCGGGCGGCGGTACCAGCCCGTCTGGCGAAGCAAGCCCTTTTGAGGGCGAAGAGCCATTCTGAATCCATCTACCCACCACTGATCACGAAGGACACATCCCATGACAAGCAAAAAGAACAAACTTCGCGCCGCCAAGCTGTTGCAGCGCCGATACAAGAAAAAGCCGAATCCGCTCAACCCCGAGCGCATCGTCTACATCGACTATAAGGACATCAATTTGTTGCAGCGCTTCATGAGCGACCGTTCCAAGTTGAAGGCCCGTCGAATGACGGGTGCCGATGTGCAACAGCAACGCGACATCGCCACTGCGGTAAAGAACGCCCGCGAAATGGCACTGTTGCCCTACACCAAACGTGTTGCTGGTCTCCGCGGACCACGCAACCGAGATGATGATCGCGACGAGTCACGTGGCGGCATCAGTCGCGAGGTGGTCGAGCGTTATGAGAACGTGCCCGACGCGATCGATGCACCCGAAGCTGCAGCACCAAGCGATGCAGCAGCCGCACCCAGCGAGGGCTGATTCGTGAAGGTGCTGTTGCGCCGCGACGTGAAGGGCATTGGGCGCCGCGGTGACATCGTCACTGTGTCGTCTGGTCACGCCCGCAATTACTTGATTCCAAATGGTTTGGCGGTAGAGGCCACGGAAGGCGCCGTAGCGCAAGCTGAAACACTGAAGCGTTCGCGCGATGTGCGAGAGGCCGCCGACAAGGATTCGGCACGTGCAATTGCCGCCATGTTCGCCGAAACACCGTTGATGGTGAGCGCCAAGGCTGGCACCACCGGAAAGCTGTTCGGCTCGGTGACTGCCAGTGATGTGGTTGCTGCAGTGGAGAAACAGTTTCACGTGGTGATCGACCGCAAACACGTGGACATTCCCACTCCGATACGAGATGTGGGAACCCACAAGGTCACGGTCATGCTGTATGCCGACGTGCGTGGAACACTCACCGTAGAGGTACGTTCGGCGTAAGGGGAATGTACCCGTCCACTCCTCACCACCCGACGCCCGCAAGTTATTCACAGGTTCACCACAGCCATTTCCCAGCAATTCCCCAGGTTGTACACAGCAAAGTCACAGGGTTGTTCCTCTTGTGATCAACAGACAGAAACGACAAAGGTAGAAGCGTGACAATGACTGATGAGCGATCCTCGCAACGCATTCCGCCACACAACGTTGATGCCGAGGCGTCACTGCTTGGCGCGATGATGCTGTCCGAGGACGCCATCGCCATCGTGCTGGAGCGCGGAGTGGTTGCCGAAGACTTCTACAAGCCGGCGCACCGGCATATCTTCGATGCCGTTCGATCACTCAGTGTGTCGGGCGAACCAGTTGATCCCGTCACCGTTGGGGAGGAGTTGCGCCGCGCAGCATTGCTCGAAGGCGTGGGTGGTCTGGATGCACTGGTGCGACTGCAGAATGCAACCCCCGCCATTTCCAGTGCCGAGCGCTACGCCAAGATCGTTCGTGATGCGGCAAAGCTGCGCCGCGTCATTGCGGCTGCCGGTGCGATTGCCGAGATTGCGTACAGTGAGCCCGCTGATGTTGATCGCGCACTCGACGAAGCAGAGAGTCGCATTTACGACGTGTCGGCTGGCAACGTCAATGAAGGAGCGCATGAACTGTCGCCACTGCTCGAAGAGTCGCTGGAGAAGATTGAGGAACGTTGGAACAATCCGGGAGCGATGATTGGTATCCCCACCGGGTTTCGCAAGTTGGATGAAATCCTGTTGGGCTTGCAGCCGGGCGCACTCCACGTGGTTGGTGCGCGACCAGGAATGGGTAAGAGTGCCCTGGCACTCAATATGGCGGTGAACGTGGCTCGCCTCACCATGCGGCCGGTGATTTTCTTCAGCTTGGAAATGAGTGCTCACGAGTTGTCGCAACGTGTGTTGGCCAGCGAGGCGAGCGTCCCGTCAGAAGTGCTGCGTGGAGCAACGCCCACCGAGAAACAGTGGCAGGAGATTGGCCGTGCCATCGGGCGACTCGACATTCCGCTCATCATCGACGACTCACCTTCCACATCGATTGGTTCCATGCGCGCCCGCGCCCGCCGAGTCCGACTCTCCAAGGGCGATCTCGGCCTCATCGTGATTGACTACTTGCAACTCATGGGCGGCGAAGCAAAAGTGGAGAACCGTCAACAAGAAGTGAGCGACATCAGCCGTAATTTGAAGTTGATGGCTCGTGAATTCAACGTTCCGATCGTGGCACTCAGTCAGTTGAGCCGCAATCTCGAGAACCGTGGTGACAAGCGCCCCAACCTTTCCGACCTACGCGAGTCGGGTGCAATCGAGCAGGACGCCGACGTGGTCATGTTCATCTATCGTGGCGAAGCCGCTGGCGATACCGCGGCCGCTCGCGGCACGGCTGATCTCATCGTGGCCAAGCATCGTGCGGGTCGAACCGACACGGTGAAACTTGCATGGATCGAGCCGTTCACTCGATTTGAGAACTACTTCGAGAGCACGACCACCAACATCTAGATCATGTTCCTCGGCGAAGATCTCCTGGCGTGGCTCCTGTTGGCATTCGGTGGCGCCATGTTGGTTGGCAACGTGGCTGCGGTCTTCAAGCCCCGCGAAACACCACGCGAAGACGGCGAACTTACCCATGCGCCCAAGGCTCGAAGCCTTGCTATGGCCGCACTTGGATTGGTGGCCTCGCTCTGGGCGTTGTTCACGCTCGTCGTTGGCGGCTGAGTGGAGCGGGTGACGGGAATCGAACCCGCGTTCTCAACTTGGGAAGCTGATGTTCTGCCATTGAACTACACCCGCGACACCGAAATCGTACCAATTCACTAGGGTTCGTGGACGGTGATTCTCTCCGACCGATCCATTCGTGAAGCCTTGGCTGCGGGTCGCATCGTTATCGACCCGTTGGACGAGGGCTGCCTTCAGCCGTCGTCCATCGACGTGAAGGTGTCACATCTCTTTCGGGTCTTTCGCAATCATTCGCATGCCGTCATCGACGTAAAGAAGGAGTTGGTCGATCTCACAGAGCTGGTGGAGATGAAACCCGACGAAGCCTTCGTATTGCATCCAGGCGAGTTCGTTTTGGGATCCACACTGGAGCGCGTTGCCATCGCCAACGACCTCGTTGCACGAGTTGAAGGCAAGAGTTCGCTTGGTCGTCTCGGTTTGCTCATCCACTCCACCGCGGGATTCATCGATGC
>JAFMJP010000119.1 GCA_017853375.1 Actinomycetota bacterium | reverse complement strand
CCCCTGGCTTTTCCTGGAAGTCCTCCGGACTGATGTTGTCGATGAAATCCCGGAACTCCACCAGGATTTCCTCGGAGTCATCCTCGTCCGAGACTTCGATGATGCCCACCTCATCCATGAGTTCGCGACTCGCCGTGATTGGTATGGCGGTTCTCACTGCGATTGCCACCGCGTCCGACGGCCGGCACGAAATGGCGTGCGTCTGTCCTTGGTGGAGCACTTGGATCTCGGCAAAGTAGGTATGGTCGCGCATCTCCGTGATGACCACTCGCCGCAAGTGCGCCCCGAGGTCCTCGAAGACGTTCACCAGCAGATCGTGCGTGAGCGGTCGCATCGGCACCCGACCTTCGAGCGCATGCTCGATGGCCATGTACTCCGAAGCTCCGATGTAGATGCTCAGAGAACGACGTTCACCGTCGTTCTCCCGCAACTGCATGAGCGGCTGATTCGCTGGTGCTTCGATTCGAACCCCGACGAGCTCGAGGTCGACGGACTCGCTGGCGCTCATGGCGTCAGCGTAGCAATGCGTCAGGGCTCGTTGCGAAGCCCTTTGGTGACGTTTCGCAACAATGCGGTACGCAACTCCTCGCCGAGCACGATGAGGTCGTCCAACAACTTCATCGCAGCATCCCGTGTGCTCACCGACGCCACGGAGTTGTCGCTGCCGGCGACATCCGAACCGCGACGCGACATTGCGGCACGCACGAGCGGCTCGAACACGTCTGCTTCGCGCTCCGCCGAAAGTCGCCACGTCATGAGCAGACGTGGATCGATGCCGAACGACGCCAAACGCCCGGCAAGATGCACGATGTCGCGATCCGTCTCGTCGTAATACGGTTCGACTCCCACCATCAACGGCCGGATGAACTTCATCTTTTCCATCGAGGACAGCATCTCGCTAGATACCCCGGTTGCTTCCAACATGTCGGCGCGCGTGAGACGTTCCGGACGCTTACGAGATATCGACCTATTCCCCGATCCGGCTTGCACGGAACCACTCCGTTCGGACCCGCTGCGGTTCGTCGCCAATCGATGAGTGGGGTGACCTGCCGAAGGAACTCTGATTCCCCGCGGCATGCTCGGATCGGTGACGTCTTCCGGGCGCAACAAGCCGTCACTGGTTTCACCTTCCAGGCGATCCCGAATGACGCGGAGCGGAAGGAAATTGTCCTTTTGCTCCCGCAGGATGAATCGCAGGCGATCCACCTCCGTTTTCGTGAACTTTCGGTAGCCGGCACTCGTCCGCTCGGGATTGATGAGCCCCTGACTCTCGAGGAATCGGATCTTGGAGATGGTGACGTCCGGGAACTCCTCGGACAACACCGCGAGCACTTCACCTATGGAGTAGTAGCTCTCGGGCATGCCGCTTACCCGAAGAAGGCAATGAGATGAAAACGCCCGATCTGCACGGCATCTCCGTGGGCGACCACGGACTCATCGACACGTTCGTTGTTGACGTAAGTGCCGTTGAGCGAGCCCAGGTCGCGCACCAACCACGCAGCTCCCTGCTTCACGAACACCGCATGTTGGCGCGACACGGTGAAGTCGTCGAGCTGGATGTCGTTGTCGGGCACCCGACCCACGCTCATGTGGTCACCAACCAGCGAGTAGCGGGTACCGATTTCCGGCCCTTGGCGAACCACCAACATCACCTCGCCCGGCGCGACATCACCTTCACGTACCACCGCGTTGTCGTCGTCGTAAATGCCGTCGAGAAGAGGGTCGGTTTTCGGAAGCACACCCGTGCGCAGGCTCGGCTTGTCCAATATCGCACCACACGCCGAGCAGAACGTCGACGTCGGAGGGTTCCGATGACCGCACTGGTTGCAAAAGACGTACTGCACGACTATCCGGCAAGCAACGCTTCGTACGCCTTGGCGTCCATCAACGTCGGCGCAGTGCCCTGGAGCGTGATCTCACAAATCCATCCGGCGCCATACGGATCCTTGTTCAACAATTCGGGCTGGGTGGCGAGCACCTCATTGACCGCTGTAATGACACCGGCCACCGGCGCGTAGATGTCCGACACACTCTTCGTGCTCTCCACCTCCGTGAAGGATTCGTCGGCCGCCACAGCGGAGCCAACCGTAGGAACACCCACGAAGACGACGTCGCCCAAAGCATCCTGTGCGTAGTCGGTGATGCCCACGCGCGCAACCTCACCGGTGATTTTCACCCACTCGTGCTGTGGGGTGTACATCAAATCATGCGGGATCAACATGCCCTCAACCGTAGCCTCAGGCTGAGACTGAATGGGGCGTCGACTGGCGTGCACGCGCCGTTCGTACGCCACGCACGACCAAAGGTATGTACACCAGTGCCGTGAGGTAGCTGATGACCACTCCCGGCACGCCGATTGCCCATCCTGCATTCTTTGCACCGAGAGCCCACCCGGCATTGCTCGCCCCGAGGAGCAACAGCGGGAACGCGATCATCAATGCGAAGGTGTAGTTCTTCCCCCATTGATTGACCGGGAAGCGCGCCATGCCCAACGCAGTACCACCAAGCATCAACAACCCGATGAAGATTTCACGAGCAACCACGGCCCATCCGAACCATCCCGGAACTGCTCCGTCCAGGACGATCGACCCCACCCCCACGATGAACAGCAGCCGATCCACGGCAGGATCGAACACCGCCCCGAATTCACTGCGCTGATCGAGCCGGCGCGCCAACCACCCGTCAATCCAATCGGTGGTCCCCAATATCCCGAGGAGATACGCGGCTGCCTCCCGATTGTCTCTTGCAAAGAGCAACCAGAGGAACAGCGGCAAACACGCCAACCGCGCCAGCGTTACGGCATTTGGCCACGTTGCAAGCTTCTGCACCACCAACGCGAGGCTACTTCGCCGTTCATCGCGCTGAACTATCGTCGCTCAACATGACGTCGCTCTTTTCACGAATCATCGCCGGAGAACTTCCCGGACACTTCGCCCTGAAGGACGAGCACTGCGTGGTGTTCATGACCATCGCCCCGATTCGCACCGGTCATGCGTTGGTGGTACCACGAGAACCAATCAACCACTGGATGGACATGCCGGCCGAACTCAATGCACACGTCTTTGACATCGGTCGCCGAGTGGCATTGGCTCAACGCGTTGCGTTCGGCTCCGACCGAGTTGGACTCGTGATCGCGGGGTTCGAGGTCAACCACGTGCATTTGCATTGCATTCCGGCCGACGAAATGTCGCACCTCAACTTCGCCAATCAGCAACAGAACGTTCCCGCCGAAGCGCTAGCAGCAGCAGCAACCCGACTCGCGACACAGCTTCGTGCCGACGGCGTTCCCGGAGCGCTCTAAACAGCCGGCCTCGACGTCAGAACAGCGTCGTTGTCGTTGGCTCGATCAGTTCGGGGCCCTTGTTCCGCACGTTGTTCACGGCCGTGCTGACGGTTACCGCCGACAATCGGTCATCCGGCGCGGTTCGAAGGAGCTGCAGTGGTGGTTCGGTGGAGCTCAACCACTCTTCGACGTCGTCTCCGTCGAGGATGCACGGCATGCGATCGTGAATGGCCGCCAGTGTGGCGTTCGGGGAAGTCGTTATCAGACAGCAACTTCGCACCTCCTGCCCGCCGCGTAGCGGATCTTTCCACGTCGTCCACAATCCGGCGATGGCGAGCGGGCGCGAGTCGTGCGAACGAATGAAGTACGGCTGCTTGGGCTGCTTCACCGTCGGGTTCACCCCGGTGGTTCGCCATTCGAAATAGCCGTCCACCGGTATGACACAACGATGCGACGCCAACAACGGACGAAAGCTCGGCTTCTCGGTGAGCGTTTCGCTCCGCGCATTGATCATGCTCGCCGCGCGACTGCGATCCTTGGACCACGACGGCAAGAGACCCCAGTGTGCACGCTGCAAGAGGCGCCGATCAGCGTCTTCGCCGTTCTCGCTCGTCAGGTGCAAGATTTGCGTCGTGGGTGCAACGTTGTAGTTGGCCGACCAATCCGCAGCAAACGGATCATCGAGCACTGCGTCGAACAGCAAGGCCAACTGCTCCGGCGCGGTCGTGGCAACAAAGCGCCC
>JAFMJP010000118.1 GCA_017853375.1 Actinomycetota bacterium | reverse complement strand
ACCTTCCACACCGGTGGTGTGGCGGGCAAGGACATCGCTGGTGGTCTGCCACGCGTCGTGGAATTGTTCGAAGCGCGTCACCCTCGCGGCTCGGCCTTCTTGGCTCGCGCCACGGGCGTCGTGCGCATCGGCGAGGACGACAGCAAGGGCCTGCAAGTCAACGTGATCGACGACAGCGGCACCGAGGTAACCACGGTTCTGCCGATGGGAAGCAAGTTGAAGGTCAAGGACGGCGACTCGGTCGTGGCTGGACAGCTGTTGACTGACGGCCCCATCGACCCGAAGGAGCTGTTGGAGATCAGCGGCATCCGCGATGCGCAGACCTACCTCGTCGACGAAGTGCAACGCGTGTACCGCGACCAAGGCGTGGCGATTCACGACAAGCACATCGAATTGATCCTTCGTCAAATGACTCGTCGTTACATCGTGCAAGATCCGGGTGACACCTCGTTCCTCCCGGGCGAGCGCATCGATGCCCGTCTGCTTCGCGAAGCCAACGAACGCTTGGCCAAGGAAGGCAAGCGCACCGCTGAAGGACGCCCAGAACTGATGGGTATCACGAAGGCGGCGATTTCCACGGATTCGTGGTTGTCGGCAGCGTCGTTCCAGGAAACCACTCGCGTGTTGACCGAGGCGGCCATCGACGCCCGTAGCGACTCGCTGATTGGTTTGAAGGAAAACATCATCATCGGCAAGGTCATCCCAGCTGGTACGGGTATGGACTCCTACAACCTCTTCGGCATCGACTACCCGGGCTACGTGCGCCCACAATCGCACAGCACCGAAGGCGACGAGGGTGTCGAAGTCGACCCGGCGAAGTTCGCAGCCACTGCTCGCACGTCATCAACGGCGGCGGATGCCAGCGACTTCCAGGCCGTCATGGGGGTGGGCGTGATGGATCGCAGTGCCGATGCCGACACGCTCCCCGAAGCCCCTGAAGCTGACGATGCCGCTGACGCGGACACGTCGGCGGACGACGCCAACTAGCGCAACGCACGAACGCCGCTCACGAACGGCGCATTCACACGCAGCCGACAACATCCCTGTCCTCCGGGCGAAAGTCCGGGGGAGGGGGTTGGCGAGATTGTCGGCCTCCCCATAGGCTGTAGCGCTCGCTGAACGCCGCCCAACCGGGTGGTCTCAGCTGGGTGAAAGTCGCTCTAGCCATTCCTACAAAGAAAGCATTCGGTTCGCGTGCCCACCATCCAACAGCTGATCCGCCAAGGTCGCAGCTCAAAGTCGTCAAAGACCAAGACGCCTGCGCTGAAGGGGTCCCCGCAACGTCGCGGTGTCTGCACGCGCGTGTTCACCACCACCCCCAAGAAGCCCAACTCCGCGCTGCGTAAAGTCGCCCGCGTTCGTCTGACGAGCGGTATCGAAGTCACCGCCTACATCCCAGGTGAAGGACACAACCTGCAAGAACACTCCATCGTGTTGGTGCGTGGCGGCCGAGTTCGCGACCTGCCAGGCGTTCGTTACAAGATCATCCGTGGTGCACTCGATGCGTCCGGTGTAAAGGACCGTAAGCAGGCACGCAGCCGTTACGGCGCAAAGCGAGCAAAGTAGGCACATCATGACACGCAAAGGTCCCGCTCTCCGCAGTGAACTGTTGCCAGACCCAGTGCACCAGTCCACGTTGGTCACCCAAATCGTCAACAAGGTGATGTTGCACGGAAAGAAGAGCACCGCCGAGCAGATCGTCTACGGCGCGCTCAAGTTGATCGAACAGAAAACCAGCAGCGAGCCCATCGCCACGTTGAAGCGAGCCATCGACAACGTGAAGCCGCCGCTCGAAGTGCGCAGCCGCCGCGTCGGTGGTGCGACCTACCAAGTTCCCGTCGAAGTGAAGCCGCGTCGTTCGATGACGCTGGCCATTCGCTGGGTGGTCGACAACGCGCGAGATCGCCGCGAAAAGACCATGGCCGAGTGTTTGGCCAACGAATTGCTCGATGCCTCCAACGGTGTCGGTGCATCGATGAAGAAGCGCGAAGACATGCAGAAGATGGCGGAAGCCAACAAAGCATTCGCGCACTACCGCTGGTAATCCGCTCACCCCGACTAGTCAACGCACGGAGTATTCCCCCATGTCTGAAAGAGAGTTCCCACTCGAGCGCTACCGCAACATCGGCATCATGGCGCACATCGACGCAGGCAAAACCACCACCACCGAGCGCGTGCTCTACTACACCGGCAAGACCTACAAGATCGGTGAAGTGCACGAAGGTGCAGCGATCATGGACCACATGGCCCAGGAACAAGAGCGCGGAATCACCATTACCGCCGCTGCAACGACGGCATTCTGGCGCGACCATCGCATCAACATCATCGACACCCCTGGCCACGTGGACTTCACCATCGAAGTGGAGCGTTCATTGCGCGTGCTCGACGGAGCAGTGGCAGTGTTCGACTCGGTGGCTGGTGTAGAGCCGCAAACCGAAACCGTGTGGCGCCAAGCCAACAAGTACCGCGTTCCTCGCCTGTGCTTCGTGAACAAGATGGACCGCACCGGCGCCAATTTCTACCGAACCGTCGACATGATCAAGGATCGTCTGCAGAGCGTCCCGGCGGTCATTCACTTGCCGCTCGGCGGCGAGCAGGAGTACCGCGGCATCATCGACATCGTCAAGATGAAGTCCATCCAGTGGGACGGCGACGACAAGGACTCCAAGTACTTCGAAGCCGACATTCCTGCCGAGTACGTCGAGAAGGCCAAGCAGTACCGAGCTGAGTTGCTCGAGCTTGCAGCAGGCGAGAACGAAGCCATCATGGAGCGTTACCTCGCCGATGGCGATCTGAGCGAAGAGGATTTGCGCACGGCGATTCGCGCCGGCACCCTCGCATTCAGCTTCGTGCCGGTGTTGTGCGGCTCGGCATTCAAGAACAAGGGCGTGCAGCAAATGCTGGATGCCGTGGTGGACTACCTGCCGTCGCCACTCGACATTCCTTCTGCAGAAGGCACCAACTTGAAGGGTGACGAACAGATTTCGCGTGAGGCGAGCGAGAGTGCACCATTTGCCGCGCTGGCATTCAAGATCGTTGCCGACCCGTTCGGCAAGCTCACGTACTTCCGCGTGTACTCCGGCAAGATTGCCAAAGGCGAAGAGTTGTACAACTCCGTGAAAGAAAAGCGTGAACGTGTCGGCCGTTTGTTGTTGATGCATGCAAACCAACGCGAGGACATCGACGTAGCGCGTGCAGGCGACATCGTTGCCGGTCTGGGCTTCAAGGAAGTCACCACCGGTGACACGCTGTGCGACCGCGACAATCCGATCATCCTCGAGCGCATGATCTTCCCGGATCCCGTGATTCACGTGGCAATCGAGCCAAAGACCAAGAACGACCAAGACAAGTTGGGCAAAGCCCTCAAGTCGTTGTCCGACGAAGACCCAACGTTCCGTGTGCGCACCGACCATGAGACCGGCCAGACCGTGATCTCAGGCATGGGCGAGTTGCACCTGGAAATCCTCGTCGACCGTATGCAGCGTGAATTCAACGTCGACGCAACGGTGGGTAAGCCACAAGTGGCCTACCGCGAAACCGTCACGAAGACCGTCGACACGGTGGAGTACCGCCACATCAAGCAGTCGGGTGGTTCTGGACAGTTCGCCGTCGTGAAGATCACGGTCGAGCCGAACCCGGGCAAGGGCTACGAGTTCGTCGACGACATCAAGGGTGGTCGTATTCCACGCGAGTTCATTCAGCCCACCAACCAAGGCATTCAGGCAGCGCTCGACAACGGCGTGCTCGCCGGATATCCGACGGTGGACGTAAAGGTGAGCCTCGTTGATGGTCAGTACCACGACGTTGACTCCAACGAAATGGCGTTCAAGATCGCCGGTCAGATGGCGTTCAAAAAGGCTGCCGGACTGGCCAAGCCGGTGCTCTTGGAACCGATCATGGCGGTGGAAGTGGTAACCCCAGAAAACCACATGGGTGACGTCATTGGCGACCTTTCCAGCCGCCGCGGGCGTATCGAAGGTATGGAAGCCAACGGAAATTTCCAAAACGTGCGTGCGCAGGTTCCGCTTTCGGAAATGTTCGGATACAGTACAG
>JAFMJP010000027.1 GCA_017853375.1 Actinomycetota bacterium | reverse complement strand
CGTCGAAACCTGTCAGCCCCGTTGAACTTGCGTAACGTCATCAGTGTACGCACGCTTGCAACACGGTTGTGCACCCCGTGACGCACGTCCCTCTCACGATGCGCGTCACGGCTCCATGCGTGGTGTCGCACGGCTCGTCACTTCGTCAAAGAAATCTCTCAGCATCCCCGCGCCAGTCAGGTTGAGGTGGTCATCGTCAAGGTACGCCAGTTTTCCTTTGCTGAAATTGCTGCAGTACTCCGACGTGCAGAAGGGGGTGTCGAGTCGAATGTGGGTGAAGTTGGGAAGCTCGCGCTGAAGTCCATCGAGCAAACTGCGTGTCTCCCCGCCGCGCGCCTCGTGTGCCGCGGTGGAAACTCGTGCCTCACTGCGCAAAACGGCACACTCACGACTCACGACGATGCGATTGGCACAGAGGGTCGGGTCCTCGCCGACGCCCAGCCAGTCGAAGTCCGGTGGGGGTGAGGTGACGATCAGCGAACCGCCGCGTTCATCAAGCGCCGCGGCAACCTGTGTGAGGTTCTCGCCGAACTGTTCGATGAATTCCTCGCGGGTGACGCTCTCGCCAGTCGAGGACTGCCACTCGGTGGCGACGAAGTTGGCGGATGCGGGTGCAGTGGCCGGGTCGGAGAGAAACGCCGACAAGAAATGGACGATGACCAGCGCTTGTGGTGGAGTCGACGCGTTTCGAATCTGCTCGATGAGCCATGCTGTTGGTGTGAGCCTCATGCGCACTTCACGTTGGCCAGCAGATTCCTGATCGAGCCAGACGAGATCCATGACGATTCCGTAGCCGCCGATCAACAGGCAATCCTCCTTCGTCTCACGTGCAAGGAGAGGTTCGAGCGGGGCATGGGTGAAGTGGCTGTCGCCAATCACCCAGATGGAGGCGTCTTCGCGGGTGCATCGTTCGTCCGGAACTTCCGTGGATGCACTTCTGGCGACGCGATCGGTACGTTCGAATGCGACCACCGTGACTCCCAATGTGACGATCAGGGCCGCGAATGCAAGTGCACCTGCGTGTCGATGTCGTAGCGATTTCCAACGGTGGCGACTTCTGTTTTCCACGAAGTGGTATCCCGCGGCGCCAAGCACCAAAGTGAATGCGAGACTTGCGGCGTAACGCGAGTATCGCTCACTTATCAGGGTCTCCGACAACACCTGGACTGGCCAGTGCACGAGGTAAAGCGCATAGGAGCGGTCGCCGATGTAGCTCAACCAGCCATTACGGATGTATCCGTGTGCTTGCTGCTCTGCACTTGCGATCACGATGATCAATACGGTCAGCAGCGTTGCAACGAATGAGATCGTCCGACCGGACCAAGGGTTGATGACGAACAACGCAGCGAGAGCCGCACTGCTGAGTAGCAGTAGGAGTGATCGAAGTGTGTTCGGTAATGCGACCAAGGAAAAGCCTCGTCGGGCGAGCACCAGTGCCACCAGGGCGCCGGCTCCGACTTGATAAAAGCGAGTGTGTGGCGCATAGAAGCGAACGACTTCGGAGGTGATCGGCAGGAAGGCGAATGCCAACGAGATGAGTACGAGCACCGAGACGATGGCGAAGAGTCGTCGCAGTCGTCGAGTTGCGTCGGGTGTGGTGGGTCGCATGCCGACGAGGGCAAACACCACTGAAAGCATCACGTAGATCTGTTCTTCGACGGCAAGCGACCATGTGTGCATGAACCAGTCGGCGCCGGTGTCCAAAGCGAAGTATTCGAGCCGGCCGAACAGCAGGCGGAAGTTGGAGAGCGCGAGTACCGATGTCAGGCCGGTGAGCAATGGATCCGGATTTGCCAGGCCGGTTGCCAGGAGCATCACGGTGGTGGCGATGACGGTGACGAAGAGCATCGGCCAGAGTCGGAACATGCGTCGAATCCAGAACTGTGCGAAGAAGTGGAAGCGTGATACGGGCGACGTACCGCCCGAGAGCATCGACAACGTGATGACGTATCCGGACACCACGAAGAACATGTCCACACCGAGGTAGCCGCCCGGCAGCCACGACACGCCAAGGTGATTGACAATGACGGCGAGGACTGCGATTCCACGCAGCTGTTGGATGTCTTGTCGGAGACTTCTTGACGCTGTACTGGTCATGTCGCGCTCGCGTGGCCGGAGATGACTACTCGGTTTTGCCGCGGCGCTGGCGACCGAGAGCGCGGCGCATCTCGATCTTGGATTCTTTCTCGGCGATTGCGGCGCGACGATCTTCCTTTTTCCGACCCTTGGCGAGCGCCAAGTCGATCTTGACGCGGCCTCCCCGTAGGTGCACGTCGAGTGGAACGAGGGTGAGGCGTTCTTTGTTCATTCGTTCGGAAAGTCGACGGATTTCGCTGCGGTTGAGGAGCAGTTTGCGCGGATACACCGGTTCGTGGGCACCGACACCATGGCTGAATTTGTAGGTGGAAATGTTCATGTTTTCCAGCCACATTTCCCCGCGCGAGACGTGTGCATACGCCTCGGCAATCTGCACCAGGCCCTCGCGAACGCTCTTCACCTCGCTGCCGTGCAGCACGATGCCTGCCTCGACGACGTCGAGGATGGTGTAGTCGTGTCTGGCGCGGCGGTTGCTCGCCAGCACGGTGATGTCGTCATTTTTCGTTGCCATTGCGGTGAGTTGAGCCTAGGTAGCGTTCCACGTGATGAGTTTGCAGCGTCTGGTGATTACCGCCGCAATCGAGCAACAGATCGTCGATCATGCTCGTGCCTGCAAGCCGCACGAGATGTGTGGTCTCTTGGTGGGTTCACCCGACAGCGACGTCGCGCTCGAGTTTCATCCGTGTCGCAATGCTGCCGCGTCGGCGATCGTCTACACGCTCGACCCGAAGGACTACATGCGGGTGGAGCAGTCCGCCGATGATCGCGGTCTGGCCGTGCTCGGGGTGGTGCACAGCCACACGCAAACCGAGGCATATCCGAGCGCAACCGACGTGGCGCAAGCTCCGGACCCGAACTGGAACTACGCCATCGTGAGCCTGAAGTACGACCCGCCGCGACTGCGCAACTATCGCATCGTTTCGGGCGAGATCACCGAAACGACGATCGAACGCGCCTGATTCGGGGCGCCGCCCGTGCCACCTACCATCTGGCGCCGCCCATGCCATGTGACGACTGGCGCCCGGTGCGACTCGCGTGCCGCCCAAGAGTGGCAGTAGATTGTTGACAACTCCTATCGGGATTTAACCCTTTCTGGTGGGGGTGTCATCAACGCAGTTCACCCCCTGGAGCACGACATGAGCGACATCAACGCAGTGAACATTGCGGAGCGGTCGCATGCGAGCGTGCTCGAGCTCATCGGCAACACGCCGTTGGTGGAGGTGAGTCAGTTGTCGCCGAGTGCCAACGTGCGACTGTTTGCGAAACTCGAAAGTCAGAATCCGTTCGGTTCGGTGAAGGATCGCATCGCCAACGCGATGATCAAGCGCGCGTATGCAACCGGGCGACTCGTGAAGGGTCAGCGAATTCTCGAACCGTCGTCGGGCAACACGGGCATCGCACTTGCGGCGATTGCGCGCATCACCGGCAACCCGATCACCATCCTCATGCCCGAGAGCGTGTCGATCGAACGTCGTCAGATGCTCGAAGTGTTCGGTGCCGAAATCATCCTGACTCCGGGACCCGAGGGTTCCAATGGTGCGGTCCGTCGCGCCGAAGCGCTCGCTGCAGATCACCCGGAGTGGTGCTTCCTGCACCAATACAGCAACGAAGCCAATCCGCGTGCACATTACGAAACCACCGGCCCGGAGATTTTGCGCGACTGCCCGCAGATTACGCACTTCGTCGCTGGACTCGGCACCAGCGGCACCTTGATGGGTGTCGGACGCTATTTGAAGGAACACAACACCGACATACAGATCGTGGCAGTCGAGCCGCCACTCGGTGAACTGGTGGAGGGTTTGCGCAACTTGGATGAGGGATACATCCCGCCGGTGTTCGAGTTGTGGAAGGGCCGAAGCATTCTCGATCGCAAGCGCATCGTTCGACCGCGCGAAAGCATCGAGATGACTCGCCGGTTGGTGCTCGAGTGCGGCATTTTTGCGGGAATCTCGTCGGGCGCATCACTTGCCGGCGCGTTGAAGGTTGCCAACGAGCTCGCCGAGCGGGGCGAGAGCGCGAACATCGTGTTCATCGTGTGTGACGGCGGCTGGAAGTATTTGTCGACCGGTGCCTACACGGTGGATCTCGACACTGCGGCGTCAAACGCTGAAAAAGTCATCTACTTCTAAGCCCGCCCGCACCAAGCCCGTCGGTTCACCGAGTCCCTTCGGCACCGCGTGCCGTCGGTTCGCCGAGTCCCGTCGCCAGAGCGAAGGGCTGTCAGCCTCCGGCAACGAGCGCGACGAGACCCACGAGCACCACGGCGGCACCGCCGATGCGACGTCGATGGTCTGCTTCACCGAGAAGTTTCCATCCGGCAAAGGCTGCGATGAGCACGCTTGACTCGCGAAGAACGGCGACATAGCCAACTGGCGCGCGACGCATCGCCAACAACACCAGGCAATAACTACCGAGCGTTCCAACGGCCGCAAAACCGAATTGTTTCCATTGCGTACGTAGCGCCGCCAGCGCTTCGTTGCGCCGGGTGGCGAACGTCCAGGCCGACACACTCATGCCGGTGGTCACGAAGATGCTCAATGCGTACGCAGCAGGATCGCCGGATTCACGGACACCCGTGGCATCGATTGCGGTGTACACGCCGATGATCACCGCTGTCGCGAGTGCGAATCGCATCTGGCGGAGTGATCCGCGTGACAAGAGCCAGAAGCCAACTGCAGCGGTGACGATGCCTGCGACGGTCAGCGGCGAAAGCACGTCGTCCAGAAGTACGACGCCGAGCACTGCGGCGCCAACTGCTCCGCCACCGCGCGCAATCGGATACGAGACGGAGAAGTCGCCGGTGTTGTAGGCCCGAACGAGCATCATCGAATAGGGCAGATGTGTGACCCCCGAGAGCAACGTGTACTGCCACGCAAAACTCGGTCCATCAAAGAACAGCCACCATCCAATGAGTACGCCGCCGGCGATGAACATGGCGATGAAAAACTGTCCCCACAGCGCAAGACCCGAGTCCACATTGCGTTTCACTGCGAGATTCCAGCCCGCGTGCAAACATGCAGCGGCGAGTGCCATGAACGTGGCGGTCAGCACGTCGTGCGCCTCGCCATCAACGTCGCCATCAACACCGCGCAATAGCCTACGAAGCGCATGGTGATCAGCCGCGAATCACCGATCGGTGTGTTCGACTCCGGGTTTGGTGGTCTCACCGTCATGCGATCACTCATCGACCTGATGCCCAACGAGTCGCTCGTCTACATCGGTGATACCGGGCGGTATCCGTATGGCAACAAGCCGGCCGACGAAGTTCGTGGCTATGCAGTGGAGCTCGCCGAAAGTCTCGTGCATGATCATGGCGCAAAGATGATCGTGGTGGCGTGCAACACCGCGGCGTCGGTGGCGCTCGACGTGCTTGCTGCCACGCTGCCGGTGCCGGTGATCGGCGTCATTCAGCCGGGCGCACGTGCGCTGGTTCGCGTCACACACAATGGCAAGGTTGGCGTCATCGGCACGGTGGGCACCATTTCCTCCAAGGCGTACGACGCTGCGGTCGCTGCAACGGGTGCCGAGGTGCAATTGACGTCGACGGCATGCCCGGGATTCGTGGAGTTCGTCGAGCGCGATCAAACGGATGGCGAGGAGGTGACGCTGCTGGCGAGCCGACTGCTCGCGCCGTTGAAGGATGCAGGCGTGGATGCATTGCTGCTTGGTTGCACCCATTACCCGTATCTCGCACCGGTGATACAACGCGTGATGGGTGATGGTGTGGTGTTGGTGAGCAGTGCCAATGAAACCGCGTTCGCTGCGCGTGACCTGCTCGAGTCCCGGGGAATCGAAGCTGCTGCAGATGCCCGGGGGAGTCGGCGGTTTTTCTCCTCTGGCGATGTGGAGTGGTTTGCCACCCTCGGTCGTCGCCTGCTTGGTCCCGAGCTCGGCGAAGTGTCACCATGGATGTCAGGAGCGTCATCATGAGCAAGACAAACAACGGCAACGGCACTCGTCCCGACGGTCGACAGCCGCACGAACTGCGACCCATTTCGTTTCAGCGTGACTTCACCGAGATGGCGAGTGGAAGCGTGTTGGTGTCGTTCGGTCGTACGCGCGTGTTGTGCACCGCATCGGTCGACGAGGACGTACCTCGTTGGATGAAGGGCTCGGGCAAGGGCTGGGTCACCGCCGAATACTCGATGTTGCCGGGGTCGTCACCGGAGCGAGTGGATCGCGAGGCAGCCAAGGGTAAGCAGTCGAGTCGAACGGTGGAGATTCAGCGTCTCATCGGGCGCTCTCTGCGCTCGGCGTGCGACATGAAGGTGCTCGGTGAGCGACAGATCCTGCTCGACTGCGACGTGTTGCAGGCCGACGGTGGGACGCGCACCGCGAGCATTTGTGGCGCCTACCTTGCCTTGCATGATGCCGTCACGCGATTGATGCAGAGTGGAACACTGAAGCAGAATCCGCTGCACTCGCTGTGTGCGGCGGTCAGCGTGGGCATTCACTCCGGTACTCCGATCATCGACTTGCCGTACGTGGAAGACAGCACGGCCGAAGTGGACATGAATGTCGTGATGTTGGCGCCGCTCTCGGGCGGTGCTGCAAAGTTCGTGGAAGTGCAGGGCACTGCCGAGGGGCAGGCGTTTTCCCGTGAACAACTCGACGTGCTCCTCGGGCTTGCCGAGCGAGGTTTGTCGAACGTGTTCGATCAGCAGCGTGCAGTGATTGCCGTTCCGCCGGCGTCGCGGGCGTGAGACGACTCGTTTGCGCGTCGGCCAATCCCGACAAAGTTGCCGAGATTCAGGATCTGCTCCGCGATGTGGTGGAGCTCCTACCTCGTCCCGATTCGGTGGGTGACATCGTCGAGGATGCCGACACGTTGTTGGGCAACGCCCGGCTGAAGGCTCGTGCAATTTGCGGTGCAACCGGCCTGCCAGCGGTAGCCGATGACACCGGGTTGGAGGTTGATGCGCTCGGTGGAGCTCCGGGTGTGCACACGGCGAGATTTGCCGGTCCGGTGGCGACGTATGGCGACAATCGTCGCAAGTTGTTGTCCGAGTTGCAGGGTGTCGACGATGCGCAACGCACGGCGAGGTTTCGCACCGTTGCACTGGTGGCGTATCCCGATGGATCCGAACTGTGGGCAGAAGGCGTGTGTGAGGGGCGCATTGCACAAGCCGAACGCGGAGAGCGTGGCTTTGGATACGACGCGCTGTTCGTGCCCGGTGAGAGTGAAGGTCGTACGTTTGCCGAAATGAGCGTGGAGGACAAGCACGCTCTCGGTCATCGCGGCGCGGCCTTTCGTGCACTCGCCGCGTTGTTGCGCGCCACATAGTCCGCGCTGTTGCGCTGACGAGTTACCAGCCGCGCAGGTCGATGGGCAGGCGGTCGAGCACTTCGTCGCCGCGCACCAAATAGAAGGAGTCGTGCATCGCCATGGTGGGGTCGACGTGTGCGGGAATGACGCGAACACGGGTGCCAACCGCAGGTTGTGGTGCACGAGGAACTGCTGCGTCGGCCGGCGCCGTTGCTGCCGCGTCGCGTTTGTCGGTGGCAAACGTGAGGTGCTCGTCGGAACAGAACCACACTTTGTGTCCTGCGATGCTCGGGTTGCCGTGGTCCATGCCGAGGCTCTTCAAGCCCACGTCGATCACTGCCCATTTTTCGTGTGTGGAAATCACCGTGCCGAGAATGGTGAGAGCTTGGCGGAACGGAAGATTGAGCGTGGAGTAATACGTGTCCATCAGTGCGTACGAACCTGCCTGTACCTCGGTCACTCCCGTGCGGTCCCGGTTCGTTGCATGCACATCGTGGTTGCCGGTGCCGCCAGCAGAGATGATGTCGCCGCCCACTTCACGGGCGGCCGCTCGCAACAGTTCCATCGCCGTCAAGGTGTCGCGCTGCTGGGCGCTGCGATCGTCCGACACCATCAGGTGTCCTTCATAACCCATCACGCCGCGCACCACGAGACCACGGTCGCGGGCTCGTTGCGCCAGGCGCGCGGCATCCCCGGGTGTGCATCCGCATCGCGGCAAGCCGATGTTCACGTCGATGAGTACATGTCGAATTCCGGCACCTGCAGCCGCGTCGACGGTGGTATCGGAGTCCACCGCGACGGTGATCAGCGCGTCGTCCTGGAGAGCGGCCAATTCACGCAGGCGATCGACGTCGACGACCTCGTTCGCCAGGAGAAGATCGTCACCGAAACCTGCGTTGGCCAAGCCCACCATCTCGCGCACGGTGGCACACGTGAAATGCCGATGTCCGTGTCGTCGTTGCATTTCGGCAAGCGCCGTGCTCTTGTGGGCCTTCACGTGCGGTCGCAAGAGTGCGCCAGGGAGCAGCGATGCCATAGTCGACAAGTTGTGTTCGAGCGCATCGACATCCACCAGCGCTGCCGGGGTGGGAAGGTCGTGGACCGACGTGGCACTGGGGGTGGACTTAGGGTGCATCGCTCATCGCTTTCGTGCCGGCGGAGAGACTCGAACTCTCACTGGCGGCGTCCTAAGCGCCGTGCCTCTGCCATTGGGCTACGCCGGCCCGCGTTCGTTCAGGGTAGTCGTGCCACCATGCGTTTGACAGAATGTAAAGGTGACGACGACCGCTTCGCCCACGTCCCTTCGTGATGCCGCAATGGTGGAACAGCTCGGTCTTGCCGACACCGTCGTCAATGCGGAGGCGCTCGAACACAGCATCGCGCGTTGCCGCGAACGCAACGTGGTGTTGCCGACGTTTGCGCAGCTGTCCGACCCGCGTTTGATCGATGCGACGCTCACCAAGGGCGTCGACAAGAACGCTCCCGATGCACGCAACTTGTTCCGCGTGCATTGGTACAACGACATGGCGGGTAATCGAGTTACCGTGCCGGACCACATCGTCTTGCCGTCGTCGCTCACGGGAATCGAGAGCCCCATCATCGTGATGTTTGGGGATCGCTTTCCCATGATCACCGCACACAAAGTGTTGGCCGCATACGCCTGCTTGGCGCCTCGCATCATCACCGGGCAATTCGATCCGACACAACACCGCGCCATCTGGCCGTCGACCGGAAATTATGCACGTGGCGGTGTTGCCATCAGCAAGATCATGGGTGCTCGCGGCGTGGCCGTGTTGCCGGCCGGAATGTCGCAGGAGCGCTTCGACTGGCTCGATCATTGGACGAGCGACCCGGGCGACATCGTTCGTACTCCGGGAACCGAGAGCAACGTGAAGGAGATCTATGACGCGTGCAACGACATGCGCAAGGATCCGCGCAACTTCATCTTCAATCAATTCTGTGAATTCGCCAATCATCTGGTGCACTGGCAGGTGACCGGTAATGCACTTGCCCATGTGTTCGATGCAGTTCGTGCGCGTACCGGCAATGACAAGTTGCGACTGGCGGCATTCACCAGTGCAACTGGATCTGCCGGCACCATCGCCGCCGGCGATCGCCTGAAGGATTTGTTCGGTACGTCCATCGGCGCGGTCGAGGCGTTGGAGTGCCCAACGATGCTGGAGAACGGCTACGGCGAACACAACATCCAGGGCATCGGCGACAAGCACATTCCTCTCATCCACAACGTGATGAATACCGATCTGGTCATCGACGTCTCCGATCGTGCCACCGATGAACTCGACGTGTTGTTCAACACCGACGAAGGTCTTCGCTATCTGCACGAACGCAAGGGCGTCCCGGAGAACGTCCTGCACACCCTCAAGCACTTCGGATTTTCCGCCATTGCCAATGTGATTGCGGCAATCAAGGTGGCCAAGTTGCGTGGCTACGGTCCCAATGATGCACTCATCACCATCGCCACCGACGGCGCCGACTTGTACCCGAGCGAGCGTCGCAAAACGCTGGCGCGACGCTTCGACGGCGGATTCACCACAACGGACGCCGCCGAGGTGTTTGCCGAGCATCTCGGTGCAGTCACCACCGATCACATGCTCGACTGCGATGAACGCGACCGCAATCGCGTGTTCAATCTCGGTTACTACACCTGGGTGGAGCAGCAAGGCACTCCGGTGGACGTGTTCGAAGCGCGACGATCACAAACGTTCTGGCGCGACTTGCGTCGTTTCGTTCCTGCATGGGACGCGATGATCGACGAGTTCAACCGTCGCGTCGCCGGTTGACGTGTTGCGCGCCAATCCAAAGGCGACGCCTCCCATCGTTCGGGGTTTGCGATGTGCTGCGTGTGGAGCAAGCGTTGCGATCGACACCCCATTTTCGTGGCGTTGCCCGAACGCCACGGGTGACGATCGACATCACGTCTTGCTGATCGAGAGTGACGTTGCGCCCCTGCGTCGCACGAAACACTCGAACCCGTTCATCGCGTTTCGCCGCTACCTCGCCTGGGATGCATTCGCCCACGCCCACGGGATGAGCGAAGACCAGCGCGATGCACTCATCATCGAACTTGATGCACGAATCGCCGCCGTGGCCGGAACGGGATTCGTGTTCACGCCGTTTGCGCGTGCCGATGCATTGTCGGATGCGCTCGGTTTCTCCGACATCGGTGGGGTGTGGGTGAAGGACGAAACCCACAACGTTGCAGGTTCGCAGAAGTCGCGGCATCTCTTCACCGAATTGCTGCATCTCATTGCTGCCGAGCGGCTCGGACTTGCGCCGTGGGGGAGTGCGTCGCGTCCGTCGCTTGCGATCGCATCGTGTGGCAACGCGGCATTTGCGGCGAGCACGTTGGCCAAGGCGGTGGACTGGCCCATCAGTGTGTTCGTGCCGGAGTGGGCCGATGTTGCACTGGTGTCACGCCTTGAGGCACTCGGGGCGAACGTACATCACTGTCCACGTCGTGAGAGTGATCCTGCAGGCGACCCGTGCGTGTTCCGATTCCGCGAGGCAGTTGCAGCCGGTGCCGTACCTTTCGGCGTGCAAGGACCGGAGAATGCGTGGTGTCTCGATGGTGGACGAACCATCGGCTGGGAGATGGCCTACGTGGCCGAACACATGGAGCCGCCACTCATCGCGAGACTGTTCGTGCAATCCGGTGGCGGCGCGTTTGCCGCGAGTCTTGCGGAAGGTTTTCACGCCGGGGGAACGCGTGCTGCACTCCATGCCGTACAGGCCGAGGGTTGTGCACCGCTGTCGCATGCATGGGAGGCGAGCGCAAGATTTTCCACCATCAGCCAGGCGGCGGCGCATTGGAGCGAGTGCATGACACCGTGGCCGGCGACCCCCACGTCGTTCGCCGACGGCATCCTGGATGACGAAACGTACGACTGGGTGTCGGTGTGTCGTGCGATGCGTGCAAGTGGTGGATTTCCGGTGGTGGCAGCTGAACGACTCGTGCATGATGCATACGGTCTCGCACATCGCACGACGACGATTGACGTCAGCCCGACGGGTGCGGCGGGACTGGCGGGTGTGTTGGCGATTCGTGATCGAATCAACGACGACGAGCGTGTGGCCGTGGTGTTCAGTGGCATCCGTCGCGAAACACCCAAGCCGTAACGCGCCAGAGCCGTTAGCCTTGCGCGCATGACCTCGCCATTGCTTCCAGCACACGCACCGCTTTCGCCCATGGCTTTGGATGGTGCAGGTGATCAACGTGGCGACATCTTCAACCGTTTGTTGAAGAGCCGTGTGGTGCTCCTCGGTTCGGAAGTCGACGACGCAGCTGCCAACCAGATTTGCGCACAGCTGCTGTTCTTGGAGGGTGAAGATCCGAAGGCCGACGTGTGGTTGTACATCAACTCGCCCGGTGGCTCCATCACTGCCGGCATGGCCATCTACGACACGATGCAGTTCATCTCGTGCGACGTGGCCACGGTGTGCGTGGGACTCGCAGCGTCGATGGGGCAGTTCCTGCTCACCGCTGGTGCGCCGGGCAAGCGTTACTCGTTGCCGAATGCTCGCATCATGATGCACCAGCCGCTCGCCGGCTTGCGTGGTCAGGCCGCCGACATCGCCATTCAGGCAGAGCAGTTGGCGTTCATCAAACGTCGTATGGCCGAGCTCACCTCCCTGCACTCCGGCAAGTCGATCGAGGACGTTCAGCGCGACTCGGAGCGCGACCGCTGGTTCAGCGCCGAGCAAGCCAAGGAATATGGTTTGGTCGACAAAGTCATCGTCAAGCGCGGAGAAATCCGCTAGGGAGTCGTCGCGGGCGCTTGCACGGCGAACCCGCTGGACAGGTCCACGCCACACGTGGCACCCACATAGATCCCGGCATCTTCGGCTGCGCGCTCGGCACCGTACGCGGCATCGGCAACGGCCTGCACGCTGGCGGGGTCGTTGACATCGACGTCTGACGCCAACACGAACAAGTTGCGAATGGCGGCGAGGTCGTCCTCGACTTCGATGGGGGCAACTTCCACCAAGCGGTCGTAGTGACCGATCAGTTCCTGAACTTCGGCGTTACTGGTGGGCGGAGTGGTGATGTCGTCGATTCGTTCGGCGAGCACCCGACAGAAATTTGTGGCGGTTCGTGGCGTTTCTGCACACCCGGAAAATGCCGTCACCAGCGCGGCCGTCGCCAATGACATGGCAATCGAAGATTTTTTGCACCTTTGCACTCGGCGGCGCACACCACTGGGGAGAAGTTTCATCGCCGTTCCATTCTCACAGGTGGCGGCCCATCTCAGACGTATTTCCTTGGAGGATGTCGGTGTTTGCCACGGTGCGTTCCACCACGTTGTTGGGCGTCGTTGGACGCGCGGTCGATGTCGAAGTTCACGTTGGAGTCGGTTTGCCGGGGTTCACCATCGTTGGCCAACCCGACGAAGTGTGCCGCGAGAGTCGCGATCGGGTACGTGCGGCGTTCTTGTCGCGGGGGTTTGCGTGGCCAAATCGTCGAATCACCGTGAATCTCGCGCCAAGTGGTGAGCGCAAGGGAGGCTCGGGTCTGGATTTGGCGATCGCCATTGCGGTGCTCGTTGCTGACGAACAACTTCCTTCTGCTCTTGCCGATGAGTTCGCGTTCGTCGCCGAGCTCGGCCTCGACGGTTCGTTGCGTGGTGTGGTGGGTGCGGCACCACTGGTGGGAGCGGTACGTGATCGTCGCGTGGTGGTGGCTGCGAGCAATGCCGCATCGGCGCGTGCGGCCGGTGCAAGTGAAGTGGTGGTGGCTTCGGATCTGGCGCACGCAGTGGCCTGCTTACGGGGCGAAGCCGAATGGTCGACGCAAGAAGTTGTAGCGCACACCGCCATGTTTGATCACTTGCCGGATCTTGCCGATGTGCGCGGTCAACCCGTTGCACGTCACGCCTTGGAGATTGCCGCAGCCGGGGCGCATCATCTGTTGTTGGTGGGACCGCCAGGTGCGGGAAAGTCCATGTTGGCCAGACGCTTGCCCGGCATCCTGCCGGCACTCAGCGACGACCAGGCACTGACGTGCACCATGGTGCATTCGGCTGCGCACGTGTCGATGCCTGCAAGTGGGCGAGTGACCAATCCGCCGTTTCGCTCGCCGCATCATTCCATCTCTCTCGTCGGGCTCATCGGCGGCGGTACTGCCGCGATGCGACCCGGTGAAGTTTCGCTCGCGAGTGAAGGTGTGCTGTTTCTCGACGAACTCGGCGAGTTTGCACCGAGCGTGCTCGATGCGTTGCGTCAACCGCTGGAGGAGGGGGTGGTGCACGTGTCGCGCGCGCGAACCACGTTGACGTTTCCCGCGCGATGTCTCTTGGTGGCTGCCGCAAACCCATGTCCGTGCGGTGCCGGGGCTCCCGGCGTGTGCGTGTGCGACGATGCCGCACGCGCCAAGTATCTGCGTCGGTTCTCGGGCCCGCTCTTGGATCGGTTCGATTTGCGAGTGAGCGTTGGTCTACCGAAGGTCGATGATCTCGTCGATGGGGTGCAAGGCGAGAGTTCACACGTCGTTCGTCGTCGGGTGGTTGCTGCGCGCAATCTGGCACAACAACGCGGCGGTGGACCCAACTCCACCATTGCGGTGGATGAGTTGGATCGGGTGGCTCCACTTTCCGGTGCGGCGAGAGCGTTGTTGCGTCGGGAGCTGGAAGTGGGGCGACTGAGCGGACGCGGGTTGCATCGCGTGCGGCGAGTGGCGCGCACCATCGCCGATTTGGATGCAGCGCCGGATGTCGTCGGAGAGGCGCACGTTGCGGCGGCGCTGCGTATGCGAACGAGTCTGGCGCAATTGAGCGGCGGTCCGCGGTGAGTCACATCAGCGACGCAGTCTCGCCTGCGGTGTCCGAGCACGTCATCGCCGCCGCGCTCGCATCACTACCGCTGGTTGGGCCGAAGCGGCTGCGAGTGTTGATGAACGAACTCGGTGCACGCGACGCCTGGCGAACCATTCGTGGCGAGCTTGCGCCAAATGCGCGAATTGCGGCACTGTGTGCACAACACGATGTGGGCCGCGTGTGGCGACAGGCGGCCACCGAACGATTGTTGGCGCAGGTGGAGGAGTCGCTCGCCACTCACCACATTTCGGTGGTGCTGATGCACGACCCCGAATACCCCGATGCGTTGCGCGGAGATCCCGCTGGGCCGGCGGTGTTGTTCGCTCGCGGCAACATGGCTGCTCTCGAGAATCGACGCGTCGGCGTGGTGGGAACTCGCGCGGCGAGTGCCGCAGGTCGTCACTTTGCGCGGAAGTTGTCGTGTGAGCTGGCTGCTCATGGTGTGGCAGTGGTGTCGGGTTTGGCGCGTGGTATCGACGCTGCGGCACATCTCGGTGTACTCGACGCCGCAACCGACGCTGGTGTACTCGACGCCGCAACTCGTGGCACCGCACTTCCGATTGGCGTCGTGGCTTCCGGGCTGGATGTGGTGTATCCGCGCGAGCACGCCAAGTTGTGGCACGACGTTGCACGGCACGGCGTGTTGCTGTCCGAGTCTCCGCCCGGATGTGCGCCTGATGCGTTTCGATTTCCCTTGCGCAATCGGATACTTGCCGCGCTCAGTGAAGTGTTGGTGGTGGTGGAGTCGCGCGCAACTGGTGGCTCCATGATCACCGTGGAGGAGGCATTGAAGCGCGGCATCACCGTGATGGCGGTGCCCGGCGCTCCGCACAACACCACGAGTGTCGGCGCCAACCTGCTGTTGTCGCAGGGGGCTTCACCTGTGTGCGATGCGATGGATGTGTTGGTTGCGCTTGGGCTCGACCACCAACGGCATCGCGCGTATCGCGACACACGCGTACCGCCTTCGCCCGACGACCAACTCGTGCTCGAAGCACTGCTGGGACAACCTTTGACCTTCGACCAATTGGTACGACAACTCGATCTACCGATACAAGAAGTGGCGGTCCGAATCGGACATTTGGAAACTCAAGGCTGGGTCACTGCAAACGCCGGCTGGTGGGAAGCTCTGGTATCGCCATGATTCGTGCATCGGTGACGAGGACGAGCGGCAACTACCGTTTTGGAGGTGAGCCGGGCCGATCAGTGGAATCTCGACGGCTTCGTGGTGTCGCTCACGGCGGCGTCACCCAACACGGTGAGCGCATACCAACGCGACGTCAGATTGTTCGTGGAGTGGGTGGATCGCCACGGCGTCCAGGCGCCCACACAGGTGACCAAACAGCACATTCGTTCGTACGTGGCGTTCCTCACCACCAGCAAGTTGGCTCGTCGCAGTATCTCGAGAAAGAAGGCCGCTCTTGCTCGTTACTTCGGATGGCTGTCGCGAAATCGCAAGGTGAAGGTCGACCCCACGGTAGGGGTGAAGACACCGTCGGACAAGGGTCGCTTGCCGAAAGTGCTGACGGCCGAACAATTGCGTGCATTGTTGGAACATCATCCGCAGGAACATCCGCGTTGGCGTCACCTGCGCGACGATGCAGTGGTGGAGATGTTGTACGGCAGCGGTCTTCGCGTGAGCGAGTTGTGTTCGCTCGACGTCGACTCCATCGACGCGCGACGCGGCATCGTTCGGGTGATGGGCAAGGGCAGCAAGGAGCGTCAGGTGCCGGTGAGCAAACCGGCAGTCGACGCAGTTCGCGACTGGGTGAAACTTCGACACGAAGTGTCGGTCGACGACGAGCTCGCGCTGTTCCTCAACCATCGGGGCAAGCGCATCACGGCGCGCGACGTACGACGTCTCATCGACGATCGAGCCGTCTCGCCGACGCATCCACACGCCCTGCGCCACACGTTTGCGACGCACTTGTTGGACAACGGCGCAGATCTTCGCGCGGTGCAAGAATTGCTCGGTCATGCCGATGTGGCCACTACGCAGCGCTATACGCATGTGAGCAAAGAGCGATTGAAGACGGCGTACGGAGCGTCGCATCCACGCGCATGAATCCACGTCCGGAGCGACTCACCGTCGATGAAGCGTGGCAGCGCTTTCAGGCCACCAAGGACGGTGTAGCACGCGATTGGTTGGTGGTGCACTATGCATCACTCGTGAAGTTCGTGGCGGGTCGTTTGTCGGCAGGTTTGCCCAAACGAGTGGAGACCAACGACTTGGTGAGTTCGGGCGTGGTGGGTTTGGTGCAGGCCATCGACCGGTACACACCTTCGGCAGGGGTGAAGTTCGAGTCGTACGCGGTTCCTCGAATTCGTGGCGCAATTCTCGACAGCTTGCGCGCGCTCGACTGGGTGCCGCGTTCGGTGCGCGCCAGGTCGCGCCAGATAGAAGTAGCCATCGCAGAGTTGCAGAACGAGTTCGGTCGGCCCGCCACCGATGCCGAGATCGCGGAACGTCTCAAGATCGGCACGGAGGAGTTGCACGAGTGGCTGTCGGACGTTGCCTCGAGTGCGATTGGTCCGCTGGATCACGTGGCGATGGATTCGCACGCCATGCCCGAGTCGAGCGACTTCCAGCGTGCAACCAATCCGGATGCCGCGATGGAGTCGGGCGAGTTGCGCCGAGCGATGCACGATGCCATCCGCAAGTTGCCAGAGCGGGAGCGCACCACGCTCTTGCTGTATTACGAAGAGAACCTCACCTTTGCCCAAATTGGTGAAGTGCTCGACGTCACCGAGAGTCGCGTTTCGCAGATTCATGCCAAGGCCGTGCTGCAGATGCGCGGTTACCTGGCTGCTGCCGATTTTCGCTGATTCCGTTTCGGGTCGGGGTGATGCTGTCGGTCTTCGCTCTGGGTGTGTGTTTGTCGTTGCCGACCAACGCAACGGTCGTCGACCCGTTTCGTGCTCCCGAGTGTTCGCGATGTGCGGGGAATCGCGGCATCGAATACGCCGTGCCGTCCAATTCGGTGGTGCGCTCGGGGTTGGACGGCCGGGTGGTGTTCGCAGGCATGGTGGCCGGGGTGCAGTACGTGGTGGTACGTGCGAGCGCGAATCCTCTGGTGCGGGTGACGTACGGAGGTATTGCCGAAGTGGCGGTCGCCGAAGGCGACGAAGTGGTTCGCGGCACCGCACTCGGCACCATGGGTTCGTCGATATCGCGCGACGTGTCCGGTGCCGTCAAGTTGCATCTCGGTGTTCGTGTGGGGCAGGACTATGTGGATCCGCTCGCCATGGCACGCGGGGGAGCCGTCACGCCGCGCTTTCGCGTGACGCTCGGCCGCGGGCCGGCGCATGCGTGTGTCCGCGGCCCATGACATGTCGCGGGCCGGCGCA
>JAFMJP010000117.1 GCA_017853375.1 Actinomycetota bacterium | reverse complement strand
GCAGTCGAGTCGGCACGAGTCTTGGTATTGGGCGACTCCGTCTTCAATGCATTCGACCATGTGGACGAGGCAGCCGAGCTGATGAACGAACGCCAATCCACCATCTTTGCCACACAGGGATGTCAACGGCTCATCAACGAAGGGTGCATGGACTTCGCAAAGTTCAGTGCCCTCCAGCAGTTGCGACGTCATGCCGGCAAATTCACCGATGTGGTGGTGGTTGGCACCGGGTACAACGATCGTCTGGGACCTGAGTTCAAGCAGGCAGTGACGTCGATCATGAAGGAAGCCGAGAGTCAAGGCGTCGAGGTGCTGTGGGTGACGTATCGGGTGGCTGGCAACGTGAAGGGGAAGTCACGGGTGCTGAATGCGCAATTGCGTCGATTCGACGATCGTTGGCAGAACTTGCACGTCGCCGATTGGGACGAACACAGCAAGGGCAGCGAAGGCTGGTTTCGTGAAGATGGAGTTCATCTCATCACACGTGGTGCAATCGGTTTGGCGCGCCTGTTGAATGCCGAGCTCGCACCAATCCTGGAGCGTCGCGATGCAACGCATGGGACGTCAACTCCGTAGGGCGGTGCAAGCGGGCAAAGCTCGGCTAGCGGAACTCGGCGGAGGAGTATTGCCCCAAGCGGTCGGCGCGGTGGCGGGTATCGATCGTGCGAATGGTGCCGCTGCGTACGCGCATGACCAAGCTCTGTGAACTTGCTCCGTAGGCGTCGTACCGAACACCACGCAGCAAATCTCCGTCGGTCACACCGGTGGCGGCAAAGAACGCATCTTCGCAGCGCACCAGGTCGTCGGTGGTGAGCACCTGATTCATGTCGATGCCCGATGCCTTGGCCAAGGCGCGATCTTCTTCGCCTCGCGCCCAGAGGAGGCCCTGAATCTCGCCACCGAGGGCCTTGATTGCAGCTGCAGAAGTGACACCTTCCGGTGTGCCGCCGATGCCCATGAGCGCATCGACGCCGGTCTGTGGCCATGCGGCAGCAATTGCGCCGAAGATGTCGCCGTCGGTGATCATCTTGATGCGACAGCCAGCCGAGCGAATCTCACCAACGAGATCCTCGTGACGTGGACGATCGAGCACCACGATGGTGAGCTCGTTGAGCGTCTTGTGCTTGGCGCGTGCGATGGAGTCGAGATTGTGGCGAACCGATTTGGTGATGTCGATCGCACCGCGAGCGTCGGGACCGACGGCAATCTTGTTCATGTACACGAACGGTCCGGGGTTGAACATCGAACCACGTTCGGCAACCGCAATGACGCTCAGCGCGTTGCCGCGCCCGAGTGATGTGAGTGTGGTGCCGTCGATGGGGTCGACGGCAACGTCGGTGACGGGTTTACTTCCGTTGCCGACGTGCTCGCCGTTGAACAACATTGGCGCTTCGTCCTTTTCGCCTTCTCCGATGACGACGACTCCGTCCATGTTGACGGTTTCCAACAGGTTGCGCATCGCATCCACGGCTGCACCGTCGGCGGCGTTCTTGTCGCCACGACCCACCCATTTGGAGGCTGCCAAGGCAGCAGATTCGGTCACGCGAACCAATTCCATCGCCAAGTTGCGGTCGGGCTTTCGGGTCAGTGGCACCGCCCCCAAATTACTCCATGCGCCACCCACTAACCTTCGTCGCATGGATGAGTGGGACCCGCGGAATCCTGAATCGCCAACGGTGCGATACGACCTGGCGGATTGGTCGCTCGACGAACGAGTGGAGTTGGTGGAACTCCTGGCCGAAGCCGACATTCGACACGACTGGGACGGCACCGAGTTGTTGGTGCCTGCGTCCGCAGAATCCACCGTCGATGCAATCTTGGACGAAGTGGAAGAGGCCGATGACGCCCCCGCTTCACTCACGGGCGAACTGGAAGAGTTCGAGCTGGACGAGTGGACCACGGCCGATCGCGTGGAGTTTGCTGCGGTGTTGGTGGACCGTGGCATCGGGCACCGTTGGGAGGACAACCTGCTGCTGGTACGCGTGGACGACGCCGATGCAGTGGAAGATCTCCTCGATGAGTTCGACCGATAATCAACTGGCCTCAGTAGCGTTTCGCGGGTGACCGACGCTTCGTCACAACTCCTTGCGGAAGTAGAGATCTTCCATTCGCGTACCCAGTCGCCGACACGACGACTGTCGCTCGGCAATTTGGTCCTGCCGGTGGATCCGGCTCCGGGTTTGGGTGGATTGTTGTTGGGTGGCATCATTGCTGCTCACCTCCACGAAGTGGCAGAAGAACTGGTGCCAGATGTGCACCGTTTGGTGCTGCAAGTAGACCGCGGTGATCGGGTGGTGCAGCCCCGGTTGCTGCACCGTTACCAGATAGATCGACAGGGTTTGTCGCGAAGTCGTCATCGCCTGGTGGGTGACGGCGAACGGTTGAGCTACGAGTTCGAGACCAACGGCAGTGCGTTGCAACAGGTGCTCGGCGCCATCTACTCACTCGAGCGACTTGACGTCCTCGTGCGACACGCGCTCACGCCCGTGTTGCACAAAGCCATGAGATGGCGTGGTCCGTTGGATGCGAACTTCCTCTCCTATTTGGCGGGAAGTTCCACCTCGTCCATTACGGCCATGACCGATCCGCGTGCGTGGGCCCTGGAGTTGCTGGGATTCCCTGCCGGAACCGTGAGTCCCACCAAGCGCGATGTGCAACGGCGCTACCGCGAAAGCTTGCGTGATGCGCATCCGGATCACGGTGGAAGCATCAACGAAGCGGGTCAACGAATCGAACAACTCGGGGAAGCTCGCCGAGTGCTGCTTGCCGCAATTCAGTGAGCGGTATTCGCGGCGTCGTTCTCTTTCCCGGAGCGGGATCGAGTGCAAGCCACACGTCGTTGCTGGAAGTGGAGACCGCACTCGCACCGCTGCCGGTCATGCGCGTGGACTTTGCGTATCGGTTGGCTGGTCGCCGTGTGCCCGACCGAGCGCCGGTGTTGATTCGTGCAGTGCGCGAGGCAGTGCGGTTGGCGTGCGAGGAATGGTCGTGTGCAGTCGGTGATGTGGTGATTGGAGGGCGGTCGATGGGTGGTCGAATGTGCTCGATGGCGGCTGCAGGTTTCGACGGCAATGATCGAGTGCCACAACCCGCCGACGTCCCCCTCGGGGTTGCCGGTGTGGTGTGCGTGAGCTATCCACTGCACCCGCCGGGGCAGACCACCAAGCTGCGTGTGGCACACCTGCCGTATCTCGATGTGCCGTCGCTGTTCGTGAGCGGCACGAGGGACGACTTCGCAACCCCTCAGGAATTGCGACAACATCTTTCGGCAATGCCCGTGCAACCCGAAGTGCACCTCATCGAAGGTGGACGCCACGAGTTGCGTGGTCACGACGCCGCCGTGGCAGCAGTCGTTGCGCAGTGGGTGTCGCGTCGCGCCAGTTAGCCTTCGGTCGCTGTGCGTGGGCTGGGAACGTTGATCAACGTGGCCCTGGTGGCGGCTGGTAGCGGAATCGGATTGGCCGTTGGCAACCGAATTCCGGAGCGTGCCCGCACCACGATGTTGCAAGTGATCGGACTCGTCACACTGGCCCTCGGGGTGAGTGACGCCATCGGCACCCACAACATGGTGTTTCCCCTCGTCGGCATGGCGGTAGGGGCGATGATCGGAGAGTTGCTTGCCATCGAAGATCGCCTCGAACGCCTCGGTGCACGACTCCAACGTCGGTTCGATCGCGGCTCGGCCACCGATGGGGAGCGCAATTTCGTGAAGGGTTTCGTCACTGCATCGGCGTTGTATTGCATCGGGCCACTCACCGTGTTGGGTGCAATCGAGGACGCCAGTGGCGAAACGCCGCAGCTCTACATCATCAAGGGTCTGCTCGATGGATTCGTCTCCATCATGTTTGCGGCAACCTACGGAATCGGTGTGGCGTTCAGCGCCCTTTCGGTGCTCGTGGTGCAAGGTGGGCTGACATTGGGTGGCGCCGGACTGGACTCCATGTTGGATGACCGCATGCGTACCGAGTTGTTCGCTGCCGGTGGGCTGGCGGTCATCGGCATCGGATTGAATCTGTTGCAGGTCACCAAGATTCGGTTGGCCAACTTGTTGCCGGGGTTGGTGTTGACACCAATCTTGGTGGCGATCTTCGCCGTCTAGTTA
>JAFMJP010000116.1 GCA_017853375.1 Actinomycetota bacterium | reverse complement strand
GATGGTGTCGATGCTCTCCTTGCGTGCTTCCTCGATGAAGGCACAGGTGTTCACCACCACCACGTCGGCTTGCGATTCGTCCTCGGTGGCCGTGAGGCCCTGCGCCAGCAACGTGCCGACGATTTTCTCGGAGTCAACTTCGTTCTTTGGGCATCCGAGCGTTTCGACGTAGAAGCGCGATGCCACGCACTCAGGCTACGAGAACACCGCCCGACAACGGGGACGATGGATTCATACAGCGCCTAGCGGTGGAGCGCCAACCCCTCACTCGCCCACGACACCACCGCCACATCGCCGACGCCGGAGCGTGTGATGTACGCCGTTCGCAGATCGGGGCCGCCAAAGCAGATGTTGGTGGTCATCACGTCGCCCGACTCCACAAATCGCACCACTTCACCGGATGGACTGATGACCGTAATGCCGCCTGCGGGTGCAATGGTCGCGACGCACACGTTGCCGTCACCGTCGATTGCGAGTGAGTCGAGATACACCAACTTCGGTGATGCCCACAACAGGTGATGCGTGTCGAACGGCGTCACCGGCGCAACCACTCCGGGTGCCACGATGTCTCGTACCCATACGCGGGCAGTGTGGGTTTCGGCGTAGTACAACTTGGTACCGTCGGGCGAGAGTCCGATTCCATTGGCGGCCTCCACCGGGAACACCACTTCATTGATGTGTGAGCCGTCGAGCTTGGCGTAATAGATGGATGTGCGATCACCGCTTCGTTCGTGACGAATGCCGTGGTCGGTGAAGTAGAACCCACCCTTGCCATCCAGCACCACGTCGTTCGGTCCGCGCAGCGGGTGACCATCACACGAGTCGTACAACCGGGTGATCACACCAGTCTTGGGATCGACTCGCTCGATACGGCCGCCGGTGTATCGCGAGGGGTCGAATGGTCCGGGCAACATCAAGCCGCCGAGATCGATGGGTGTAAACGATCCACCGTTGTTGCACACGATCAGCGAACCATCGGCACACTCCGCCAAACCGTTGGGCCCACCTGGCACGTCGGCCACCAGTTTCGTGGAGCCGTCAGACATAATCCGCGTGATGCGCTCACCGAACATTTCGACGACGAGCACAGTTCCGTCGTCGCATGCGACGGGACCCTCCGGAAACTTGAGACCCTTGCCGATGATGTCCATGGGCGAAGAGTAGCGGCTCAGGAGCCCTGGATCTTCTCCCACTCCTCGAGCGTCATGAGCACCTCACGGGGCTTGGAGCCTTCGCTCGGACCCACGATGCCACGCTGCTCCAGCAAGTCCATCAGACGACCGGCTCGGGCAAAACCCACCTTCAGCTTTCGCTGCAACATCGAGGTTGAGCCCAGTTGCGTTCGCACGATCAAGTCGATGGCGTGCTTCAACAGCTCATCGTCATCTTCGTCGCCCGTCGTGCCGCCCGGCAACTCGCCTGCCCCGGCACCCGTGCCGCCACCTTCGATTCCCGACACGTACGACACTTCGGGGGCTTGGCGCTTCCAATGCGCCGTAATGGTGCGGACTTCGCTTTCACCCACCCAGGCTGATTGCACACGCTGCGCCACGCTGGTGTTGCCGGGAAGCATCAAGAGGTCGCCTTTGCCCACGAGCTTCTCTGCACCAGGCTGATCCAGGATCACGCGACTGTCGGTGAGGCTGGAGACGGCGAACGCCATTCGTGCCGGAATGTTGGCCTTGATCACACCGGTGATCACGTTCACGCTCGGGCGCTGCGTAGCAACGATCAAGTGGATGCCAACTGCGCGCGCCTTCTGCGCAATGCGGGTGATGCACTCCTCCACGTCGCGTGCCGCCACCATCATGAGGTCGTTCAGCTCGTCGACCACCACCACGATGAAGGGCATGCGGTCGAACTTCTTGGTGGCTTCGGCGGCGGTGTCGTCGCCAGAGTTCAGCTCGCCGCGGTCGTACGCAGCGTTGTAGCCACTGATGTCGCGGAATCCGGCTTCCACCAGCACGTCGTAGCGACGTTCCATTTCCTTCACTGCCCAGCCGAGTGCGTTGGCGGCTTTCTTCGGCGCCGTAACTGGCTGCGTCAGAAGATGTGGCAACCCTGCGTACTGTCCCATCTCCACTTGCTTCGGGTCGATGAGGATCAGCTTCACTTGCTCTGGCGTGGTGCGCATGAGGAACGAGGTGATGATGCAGTTGAGCACGCTCGACTTACCCGCACCCGTTGCACCGGCAATGAGCAAGTGTGGCGTGGTGGAGATGTTGAGAAACACCGGGCGACCCGCGATGTCCTTGCCCACTCCAACTTCCAGCGGATGCAGTGCCGACTTCGCTTCCGGGGCAGTGAGCAGGTCGCCGAGGGACACCAAGTCGCGTGCGTCGTTGGGCACCTCGATGCCGATTGCCGAGCGTCCGGGAATTGGTGCCAAAATTCGAACGTCGATTGCGGCCATCGCATAGGCGATGTCTTTGGACAATGACGTGAGACGCGCAACCTTCACACCTTCGCCGAGTTCCAACTCGTAACGCGTCACCGTGGGGCCGCGGGTGAAACCAACCAGCTTGGTGTCCACGCCGTGCGAGGACAGCGCAGCGACGAGAGCGTCACCGCGCTCGGCTACGGCATCTTCATTGGCACGTTTGTTGCTGGTGAGAGCAAGCATGTCGAGTGGTGGCAAGTTCCACGACGACGGCTGCGCGCCGGGACCAAGTGGCATCTGTTGCTGCTCCGCACGAGCCGATTTGCCCGATGCATTGGGTTTGCTTGATGAACCCGGCTTGGCCGATGCTGGGGCAACGCTCGGCTCCTGTGCAGGTGGCACGATGCGCAGACGACGCTTGCGGGGCTTTCGCTCGGGCTCGCTTTCTCCGGCTTGTTCGCCGCCTTCGGTGTCGAAGTCCCCGTCGGTGCGATGGTCGTACAGCTCACCGCGTGCTGCAGCTTCGTGCTCTCGACGTGCAGCATCGAGGTCGTCGATACCGGCAACTACTCCGCCGTCACGCTCGGCGTCGTACGGCTCGTCGCTCGCACCACCATCGCGATAGCGACGTGCGGCATCGTCCAATTTCTTGAACAGCCCCGCAATCCATCGTGCGAGGTCGGGCAGTGATTTTGCCGTTGCCAACATCAATCCCAGCACGATGGTGGGCGCCAGGATGACTACTGCACCCACTGGTGACAGCGATGATTCGAGCGGCTCGCCCACCAACCAGCCGAGCCATCCGCCTGCACCTTCGAGTGCGCCGAGCGAAATCTCCAGATCGTTCGCCGCCAGGAAGACGTGCATGACACCCAGCAACGCCACCGAGACCACCAGCCACCCGAAGGTGAGCCTCACGCGGTGCTCGATGCTCACTCGCTTGAGGAGTGCCACGCCTAAACCAAGGCAGACCAGCGGCAAGACGTATCGACCCAGCCCCACCGTCCAGCGCAACGAGGTGTCGAGTCCACGTCCGACCGGACCGACCACGCTCACGTAGACCGACAGCGAGAGGAGTACTCCCAACACCATGAAGAACATGCCCATCAGTTCGCCCGCGCGCTCGGCGAGGATCGGCTTCAAGACGGGCTCGCCCTGCACCACCCGGAACTTCACCGAGGGGTCGACGTCATCGTGGGTCCGGACGTGCTGCCCGGTGGCACCCTGTCGCTGGGTTCGCGCGCGCGACGAGCCTCGTTCTGACCTAGATCCCACGGATACAAAGTACTCAGTGGCTGCGTGATGCTGGTGGACGCCTCGTTGCATTTGTCGTGGAGTGTGCCCGACGCGAACGCGATGGCGATGGCGATCGGGGGAACCGTGGCGTCGTCCGAGCCTGACGCAATCCGACGATGAGCCCGAGCAGCAGCAGTGTGAGGAGTGACTCATCGTCGAGCAACACATTGGAGAAGACGATGAAGCTCAGCACGACAAGACCGGCAGGGATGAGACCAATCGTTACGGTCAGTCGGCGTAGTCCCAACTCTCGTCGGTGCTGACGCTCAAACTTCTGGTCACGTACCCATCGAATCGCAAATGCCGTGGCGGCCGGGGCGAGAAGTAGTACCACCCAACGGCTGACCGCGAGTTCTGCTCGCAGTAGCGCACCAACCAGTTGCGTCGCCACGATTCCGACCGCATAGAAGACCGTGACGCCGACGGCTATCGCAACCGGCAG
>JAFMJP010000001.1 GCA_017853375.1 Actinomycetota bacterium | reverse complement strand
TCGAGATGTACATCGCCATGTCGTAGTCGAGGGCTGGGAGACGCTGCTGGAAGTAACAGGCTGCATCGCAGTTGTCTGCGCGCACCTTGAAACCCGCTGCGTTCAGCAACGGAATCAGGTATGCCTGGGTGTTCTCGCGACGGGTGTTGCCCGTGTTGATGATCCAACGCACGTCTGGTGCTTCGCCCGTTGCCGGGTCGATCCAGTAGCCGTCGGCACCCTTGGTCCAACCGTTTTCGGTCAGCAGGGCTTCTGCAGCTGCCGGGTCGTACGAATTGGCGAACTCGTCGCCATTGCAGTACGGGCCAGGCACGATCGGACCACACTGCAACGGCGATTCGCCGCCCAGTGGGACATAGATCTGCTGGAAGAGCGCGTCGCGGTCAATCGACTTGGAGAAGGCTTCACGGAAAATCGGGTTCGCGAACGGTCCGCACTTCTGTTGGAAGTAGAAACCTTCGTAGTCACCGCCGAGTTCCTTCTTCAGCGTGATGTTCGGATCGGAGAATGACTCTTCGATACCACCGAAATACTGTGGGTACACGAAGTCGACTTCGCCGGCCTTCAAGGCTGCTGCCTCGGTATCGGCATCTGCCAATGGCACCATGACCAGTTCTTTGGCGACGGCTTTGTCGTCACCCCAGTACTTGTCGTTTGGTACATAGACGACCTGGCTTGGGCTCCACGACTTCATCTTCCACGGGCGACCCGAGAAGGAGAGGAAATCAGCGAAGTCTGCCGAGATGTCGGACGTATTGTCGACCGACGCAGCCTTGATCAAACCACCGAACAGACCCTTGTACGGTCCGTACACCGACTTGAAGTTCACGACGACTTGCTTGTCGCTGGAACCAGCCTCGACCGACTCAATCTGGTCGTAGCCCACCGTCGAGATGGAGCCTGGTGTGTTCAATGCTGCTTCCCACGTTGCCTTGAAGTCGGCTGCGGTGATGGCCGAGCCATCTTCCCACACGGCTTCTGGAGCAATGTCGTAGGTCACCGTCATGCCAGCCGATGCTGGTGCAGTGAAGGTGTAGTCATAGGAAACGTCGGCGCACTCGGCCAGCGTCGGGTAGGAGACCGGCTCTGCGGCTGGCTCCTCCGTTGCTGCGGTGTCCTCCGTTGCGGCATCATCGCCACCGCACGCTGACACGATCAATGAGACCGCAAACAGCGACGCGGCGAAACGAATCGCCTTGTTGTGTTTCTTCATGTATTCGACCTCCCCGTCGAATGAGGTGGGGCGTCACCCCCAGTGATTGACTCTTCCACCCTACCCCACCCTTGTGAGCAAGTTCGCTCGGAATGCGTCCAGGGAAAACCCTGCTAGAAGGCGTGGCGTCGGTACTGCACGATTCGTGCGAACTCGGTCGGATCCAAGCTGGCGCCACCGACGAGCACTCCGTCGATATCGGGCTGCCGCATGAGTTCGGCGATAGTTCCCGCCTTGACACTGCCTCCATATTGAAGTCGTACGGCTTGCGCAGCAGGACCCGACGCCACCGAAGCCACTTCTTCGCGGATGGCAGCGATGACGTGTTGAGCATCGGCAGGCGAGGCAGTCCTGCCCGTGCCGATTGCCCAGATTGGTTCGTACGCAATCACCATCGACTTCACCTGCTCGTTGCTGCGCTTTTCCAACGCAGTGCGAACCTGTCGCCTTACTTTGTCGAGCGTCATTCCGGAATCCCGCTCGGCCAACGTCTCCCCCACGCACAGAATCGGCGTCATTCCGTGTTTCAGGACCGCTGCAACTTTCGCGGACACGAATTCATCGGATTCTCCGAACAGCTCGCGGCGTTCGCTGTGGCCGACGATGACGTACTGCACACCGAGCTTGTTGAGGAATACCGGCGACACTTCGCCGGTGAATGCGCCTTTGTCCTCTGAATGACAGTTCTGTGCCCCCAACTTCATACGGAGTTGATCTGCGTCGATCAACGTCTGCATGCTCCGCAGATCGGTGAATGGCGGATGGATCGTGACTTCCACTGCGTCAAAATCCTCCTTCTGGAGGAGATACGCCAACTTCTGAACACACTGAATCGCTTCGTAGTGGTTGTTGTTCATTTTCCAATTGCCGCTGACGATGGGCTGACGATCAACTGACATGAGGTGCCTTTCGTAGTGCTTCCAAACCCGGGAGATCCCCGAACTCGAGAAACTCCAGCGATGCTCCACCGCCGGTCGATACGTGATCAACGTCGTTCTCGAGACCGAACTGCGCCAGTGCGGCAGCCGAGTCTCCGCCACCAACCACGGTGAAAGCCTTGGTGTCGGCCATCGCCTGGGCTACGGTCCGAGTACCTTTTGCGAATCGAGCATCCTCGAACACGCCCATCGGGCCATTCCAAAACACGGAACGTGCATCCATGATCGCATCACCGAATGCAGCCGCACTCCCGGGACCGATGTCCAATCCTTTTGCCCCCGCGGGCAAATGCGTACCGAACGTTGCGTAGACCCCATCGGCATCGAGACCGATGATGTCTTCGGGCAGCATGATCGACGGATGTTGCTGCAACAGTCGCTTGCAGTGGTCCACTTGGTCGCGCTCGCACAGCGAATCTCCGATGGAGTGGCCTTTGGCCGCCAAGAACGTAAAACACATCCCCCCACCGATCAAGAGACGGTCAACCACACCGACCAACGCCTCGATCACACCGAGTTTGTCGCTGACCTTTGCGCCGCCGAGGACCGCCACGAACGGTCGTTTCGGCGACGTTCGCATCCGGTCGAGCACCGCCACCTCACGCTCGATCAAACGCCCTGCTGCAGAAGGCAAGAATTGGGGTGGTCCCACGACGGATGCGTGCGCTCGGTGAGCAGCGCCGAAGGCATCGTTGACGTACAGATCCATACCCCGGATGAGTTCCGTGACGAATGCCGGATCGTTGCCTTCCTCACCCGGCGAGAAACGCAGGTTCTCACGAAGCTCTACACCTGGCGCCAGTTCGGCCAAACGATCCCGGACGGGACCCATCGAATACTTGGTCGTCGGACGTCCCTTGGGACGTCCGAGATGACTCACACAAACGACCTTTGCTCCACGCTCCGTCAACCAGTTGATCGTCGGCAGCGCAGCACGAATGCGAAAATCATCGGAGATGACGCGGGCATCATCCGCGCCGCTCATCGGCACATTGAAGTCGGCACGAAGCAGAACGTTGCGACCCCGTACGTCACCGAGGTCTTCCAGAAGAGGAAGTTTCACGGACGAATTCTCGGTCGTTACTTTGCGACGATCGAACCGATATGACGTGTGAGATCGACCAACCGGTTGGAGTAACCCCACTCGTTGTCGTACCACCCGAACACTTTCACCATGCTGCCCATACTCATGGTCAATTCGGCGTCGAACACACAACTATGCGGATTGCCGACGATGTCGCTCGACACGATCGGTGCCGTGCAGTATTCCAATACACCTTTGAGTGGTCCGTTGGCCGCCGACTGGAACGCCGCGTTGATTTCATCCGTCGTGGCCGGCCTCTTCAGATTTGCCACGAAATCCGTGATGGAACCGGTTGGAACCGGCACTCTGAGCGAGGTTCCGTCGAGCTTGCCCTTCATCGCGGCCATCACCAAACTGGTGGCGCGAGCAGCACCCGTTGACGTTGGCGTGATGTTGATCGCAGCCCCACGTGCACGACGCAAATCCTTGTGGGGACCATCCACCAACATCTGATCCCCCGTGTAAGCATGCACGGTGGTCATCATTCCGGTCTCTACGCCGAAGGCATCATCCAACACCTTGACCAATGGGACGAAACAGTTCGTCGTACAACTTGCATTCGACACCACGTGATGCTTGGCGACGTCGAAGTCGTGATGATTCACGCCGTACACGAACGTCGCATCGGCACCGGTGGCCGGAGCAGAAATGACGACCACCTTGGCTCCTGCCTCCAGGTGAGCCGAAGCTTTGTCGCGATCGGTGAAGAACCCCGTGGACTCCACCACCACGTCGACGCCGAGGGATTTCCAGGGCAAGTTCTTGGGATCACGCTCCGACAACACCTTCAGTGGCTTGCCGTTGATGACGAGACCGTCATCGGTGGACGTCACCGCATCCGGGAGCACTCCCATGACCGAGTCGTACTTGAGCAGATGGGCCATGGTCTTCTTGTCACCCAGGTCATTCACTGCAACAACCTCGATGTCGGCACCGGCCTTCGCTACCGCGCGCCAGAAACTTCTCCCGATACGGCCGAAACCGTTGATGCCCACTCGTACAGTCATGCGGGAGAGCCTAGTTTTTTTCGATGTCGCGGTGCGCCACTCGGGCTTGGACACCGCGATTTGCCAACCGAAGGCTCAGGGCCTCGGCGATGGCCACCGAACGATGTCGACCACCGGTACATCCAACGGCGATGGTGAGGTAACTCTTTCCCTCGTTTCTGTAGGCCGGAATGAGGGATTCGAACAGCGACTCCACACGATCGAGGAAATCCCGCGTGGCGGGTTGATCGAGGACGAATCGACGTACGGCTTCATCGAGACCGCTGAGAGGTCGGAGTGCTTCGTCGTAGTGCGGATTGGGTATGAAACGCACGTCGAACACCGAGTCCACGTCCAGTGGCAAACCATGCTTGAATCCAAACGACATCACGGACACCTGGAGCGTGTCGGGCAGATCCTCGAACGCGAAGAGGTCCGTCATCTGTGTTTTGAATTGCGCCAACTGCAGAGACGTGGTGTCGATCACCTTGTCGGCCACTTCACGCACGGTCTCCAAGACGTCACGCTCGTGTTCGATGGCTTCGGAGACCGTACCTGTCTCCGAGCGAAGCGGATGCTTCCGACGCGACTCCGTGTAGCGCTTCACCAACGACTGCGTCGATGCTTCCAGAAAGAGAATTCGAACCTCGTGACCTGCACTCTTCAAACGCGGCACCAACTTGACGGCATCAATTTGCTGGGACGCGACCCCGATCACCAATGCCAATCGGGACGGTGTGTCGGTAGAAACACCCGCAAGTTCGACGAACTTGTCGACCAACTCCACCGGCATGTTGTCGACGACGAACCAACCAAGGTCTTCCAGGGTGTCGGCAGCCTGCGAACGACCTGCTCCCGACAATCCCGTGATGAGCAGAATCTCCGCCACGATGCGAAGGCTACCGATGGGGGTGAAACCGCTGGTGAACGGCAGCCGCAACCTCGTCAGGCAACCAACTCACGGATTGAAGGCGATCGATCGAAGCGCTACGTACTCCGGACATTCCGCCGAGTTCCTTCAGCAGCCTTTCCCGGCGGGCGGGTCCCAGACCCTTGATGCCATCCAATTCGCTCGACTTCATCCGCTTGGAACGACGCTCCCGATGGAAGGTATTCGCAAAACGGTGCGCTTCGTCCCGAATCAGCTGCAGCATGTACAAGGCATCACTTCCGCGCGGAATCCGTAGCGGCTCACTCGAACCCGGCACATAGACCTCTTCGAACCGCTTTGCTATCGAAGCCACGTTGATCTCATCTTCCAATCCAAGCTCGCGCACCACATCCACGGCAACGCCGAGTTGCCCTTTTCCTCCGTCCACCAACAGCAACTGGGGCGGATACGCGAATTTGCTCGGCTTGGCACTTCGTTCGCCTACGGGTACGTCGCGCTCGGCAACGTAGGCAGACAGGCGCCTGGTCAACACTTCGCGCATTGCCGCGTAGTCATCGTTGCCCGCAACGGAAACCACGTTGAATTTTCGATACTCGCGCTTGAGCGGCAAACCGTCCTCCAACACCACCATGGAACCCACGTAATCGGTCCCATGGAGATGCGCCATGTCGAAACACTCGATGCGCAATGGTGCCTGGCTGAGACCCAATACATCCTGCAATTCCGAGAGGGCACGGCTGCGTGAGTTGTGATCACTCGCCCGACGCATCTTGTGCCTGATGAGTGCATCGTTCGCATTCTTGGTCACCGTCGCGAGGAGGTCCCGTCGATCTCCGCGTTGCGGAACCCGAATCTCCACACGCGAACCTCGGTGCTCACTGAGCAGCGCCTCGCACACCGCGAGTTCGTCGGGCTCGACACTTACCATGACTTCCTTCGGCCAGCCAAGAGCCGGCTCATCCGCATACAGATCCACCAAGACACGTCGCATGAGTTCGCCGGAGTCGAGAGGCTCCGACTTGTCGATGACGTAACCGTTGTTGCCGAGCACACGACCTTTCCGTGCGTAGAACACGTGCACGCTCGCTTCGAGGTCCGAATCGCACAATGCAACCACGTCGAAGTCGTCGCCCCGTTCACCCACCATCACCTGGTGCTCCAGCGCACGATCGATCGCGCCGATTCGGTCACGCAGACGGGCGGCATCCTCGAAACGTTCGTGCCTCGCAGCATCCGTCATCAGCCGTTCCAGATCTTCTCGAATTCCGTCGGTGTCGCCGCCAAGGAATCGAACCAAGCCCTGCACGTGTCCTGCATAGGTATCCGCGGCGACCTCTTTGACACATGGGCCCGAACACTTCTCGATGTGGAACAACAAACACGGGCGACCGAGACGTTCATGCTGACGGAATTTTGCCGGTGAGCACGTACGAACCGGGAACGTACGCAGGAGTGCGTCAAGGGTGTCGCGAATCGCCCACGCATGGGCGAACGGACCGAAGTATTTGGTTCCCTTGCGTTTGCGTCCCCGCATGACCACGGCCCGCGGCCACTCATCGTCCAATGTGACGGCTAGGAACGGGTAGCTCTTGTCATCGCGAAGTCGAACGTTGAATCGCGGTCGGTGCTGCTTGATCAAGTTGTATTCCAGCAGCAACGCGGCAACCTCATTGTCCACTTCGATCCACGTCACGTCATGTGCGGCTGCAACCATCGTCGAGGTGCGGGTGTGCAACAACGCGGGATCCACGAAATAGCTCGCAATTCGTGAGCGCAGATTGGCCGCCTTACCTACGTAGATGATTCGACCATGTTCATCCTTGAACTGGTACGAACCCGGTCCGACGGGAATCTCGGTCAGTTTCGGTTTCAACATCGTCTATCCACGTACCATTCGGACATTGCTCAGCCGCGCAAGACGTCGGCCAGGAATCGGGCCGTGTGACTCCCTTTCACCTTCGCAACCTGTTCCGGGGTTCCCTCGGCGACGATGTTGCCACCCCCGTCCCCGCCTTCCGGACCCAAATCGATGATCCAATCCGCGGTTTTGATCACATCCAGATTGTGTTCGATCACCAGCACGGTGTTGCCCTGGTCGACCAATCGGGCGAGCACGACGAGGAGACGACGCACATCCTCGAAGTGCAACCCCGTCGTTGGTTCATCGAGGAGATAAATGGTGTGTCCGGTACTGCGACGAGCCAGTTCACTGGCCAGCTTGACTCGTTGTGCCTCGCCTCCCGACAATGTCGGTGCCGACTGTCCGAGACGTACGTACCCCAGACCCACATCCATCAGCGTCTGCAGATGCCGAGCTATACGGGGCTGGTTGGAAAAGAACGTCACCGCCTCGCTGATCGGCATATCGAGGACTTCGGCGATGTTCTTGGATTTGAAACGAATCTCCAATGTGTCACGGTTGTAGCGCGCACCTTTGCATACCTCACACGGCACGTACACATCGGGAAGGAACTGCATCTCGATACGAATCGTTCCGTCCCCCGAACACGCTTCGCATCGACCACCGGGCACGTTGAACGAAAATCGACCGGGCTGGTAGCCGCGCACCTTCGCGTCGGGCGTATTCGCGAACAGCTTGCGAATGTCGTCGAACACACCGGTGTAGGTTGCAGGGTTCGATCGCGGCGTCCGACCAATGGGCGATTGATCCATGTCGATCACTTTGTCGAGAAGCTCGATTCCGGCCACGCTCTTGTGCCGACCGGGCGACTCCTTCGTCTTGTAGATCTTTTGCATCAACGCCGGAAGCAGGATGTCACGAACGAGAGTGCTCTTTCCACTGCCGGATACGCCGGTAACGGCGACGAAACAGCCCAAGGGAATGCGAACATCCAGTTGTTTCAGATTGTGTTCGCGGGCTCCCCGGACGATGAGCGCCTCCGATCCGATCACACGACGCTTCTGAGGCACCTCGATGGAGCGTTTTCCGGACAGGTACTGACCCGTCATCGAATCCGCAACCTTCTCGATCCCTTTCACTACCCCGCTGTACACGACCGATCCGCCGTGCTCACCTGCGCCAGGACCTATGTCGACGATCCAGTCGCTGGCCCGAATGGTCTCTTCGTCGTGTTCCACCACCAACACCGTGTTGCCGAGATCGCGCAAACGATGCAACGTGTCGATCAATCGATGATTGTCTCGTTGATGCAAACCAATCGAAGGTTCATCCAATACATACAGCGTGCCGACCAACCCCGATCCAATTTGACTTGCAAGCCGAATCCGCTGGGCCTCTCCACCGGCCAGCGTGCTGGCAGAACGACTGAGCGTCAGATAGTCCAAACCCACGTCCAACAAGAAGCCGAGGCGCGCATTGATTTCCTTTGTGATTCGCTCTGCGATGATTTTCTCGCGTTTGTTGAGCTTCAAACCAGCCAGAAACTTTGCTGACTCCCGAATCGACATGTCGCACACACCAGAGATGGTCTCGTCATTCACCTTCACTGCAAGGGATTCCGGCTTCAAACGTGCACCTTTGCATGCAGAGCAGGGCTTCTCGCGCATGTAACTCTCGTACTGCTCCCGCTGGTGGTCGCTCTCGGCAGTCTCGTGACGTCGCTTCAACCATGGAATCACACCCTCGAACGTGGTGCTGTACTCCCGCACCTTGCCGTAACGGTTCCGGTACTTCACCAACACGTTGTCGCCCAAACCGTGCATGATGACCTTGTGTTGCTTGGCAGTCAACTTGTGCCACGGTCGCTTGATGTCGATCCCTTCGTCCTTGGCAACGGACTCGAGCATCCTGGTGAAGTACATGGTGTGGGCACTCCGCCAAGGAGCAATCGCCCCCTCCGAGATGCTCAAATCCGCATCCGGCACCACCAATTCGGCATCGACTTCGTACGTGGTTCCCAACCCCAAACACTTCTCGCAAGCTCCGTACGGGGTATTGAAGGAAAAATTTCGTGGTGCGAGTTCGTCGTACGAGGTGCTGCACTTGGGACACACCAATTGCTGACTGAAGTTGAGCACCTCGCCCACCTCGTCACCCTTGCCCATTACCTCGACTGTTGCAACACCGTTTGCCAATCGCAGTGCCGTTTCCATGCTGTCGGTGAGACGACGATTGATTCCTGCCTTGCGCACCAAGCGATCGACCACTACGTCGATGGTGTGCTGCTCATAGCGGGCCAGCTTCGTGCCCGACTTCTGGAAGTCTGCGATGTCGACGACACGACCGTCGACTCGCGCACGCGTAAATCCCTGACTCAAGAAGTCGGTCAGCAGCGACTCGTATTCGCCTTTACGCCCCCGCACTACCGGCGCCAACACCTGGAATCTCGTGCCATCCTTCAGTTCCATGACTTGGTCGACGATTTGCTCGGGAGTTTGCTTCGTGAGACGTGCCCCGTCATTGACGCAGTGCTGGATGCCGATTCTCGCGTACAGAAGACGCAGATAGTCGTACACCTCCGTAATGGTGCCGACGGTGGATCGTGGGTTACGGGAGGCTGATTTTTGGTCGATGGAAATCGCCGGTGACAACCCCTCGATGACATCGACATCCGGCTTGTCCATTTGTCCGAGGAATTGACGGGCATAGGCGCTCAAACTCTCCACATACCGTCGTTGGCCTTCCGCATAGATGGTGTCGAATGCCAGGCTGCTCTTTCCGCTCCCCGAGAGACCGGTCAAGACGATGAGACGATCGCGCGGAAGCTCCACGTTGATGTTCTTCAGGTTGTGCTCGCGAGCACCTCGAATGACGATCTGATCGGTCACAGCGACAGACTATTTCTTGGGTCCGACATCACGGAGTTCGCGTCGCAATTCCCGAACTTCATCGCGCAAACGTGCAGCTTGCTCGAAATGCAGGTCTGCGGCGGCCTGGTGCATTTCTTCTTCGAGGGTTTGAATCAGTCGCTCCATTTCGCTCGCTCCCAAGGCCTGCAAATCCCGGATCACCTTGTCGCGCTCGCGCGAAGCCCGACGGCCTTTTCCGGGGTATGGCGCCGTCTCGTCGGGACGCAGGATGGAAAGTATGTCGCCAACGGCCTTGCGGATGGTCTTGGGCTCGATGCCGTGTTCCAAGTTGTAGGCCCGTTGTTTCTCTCGTCGGGCGTTGGTGAGGGAGATGGCTGATTCCATCGCCTCGGTCCGGTTGTCCGCATACATGATGACTTGGCCATCGACGTTGCGGGCCGCCCGACCAATGGTTTGAATGAGCGATGTTTCACTTCGCAAAAACCCTTCCTTGTCGGCATCCAAAATCGCCACCAGGGACACCTCGGGAAGATCCAAACCCTCCCGCAGAAGGTTGATTCCGACCAAAACATCGAATTCCCCCAACCGAAGCGCTCGGAGAATCTCGATTCGTTCGATGGTGTCGATATTGGAGTGCAGATATCGCACCCTCAAACCCTGCTCCAACAAGTATTCGGTGAGGTCTTCAGCCATCTTCTTGGTCAATGTGGTGATGAGGACGCGATCACCCTTCTCGACCCGTAGCTGTACGTTCACGATGATGTCGTCGATCTGACCCTTGGTTGGCTTCACGATCACCTCCGGATCGATGAGACCCGTCGGTCGCACTACCTGCTCGACGATCTGGACGGAGTTCGCCTTCTCGAATTTCGCCGGTGTTGCCGACATGAAGATGCACTGATTGACGCGCTCCAACGCCTCTTCGAAACGCAAAGGGCGGTTCTCGCATGCGCTCGGCAAGCGGAACCCGTGCTCCACGAGCGTGTTTTTGCGGGCGCGATCCCCGGCGAATTGACCGTACAACTGGGGCACGGCCACGTGACTCTCGTCGACTACCAACAAGAAATCATCCGGGAAATAATCGAGCAATGTAAACGGTGGATCACCGGGAGACCGGCCATCGATGTGCATCGAGTAATTCTCGATTCCGTTGCAATATCCCATCTCCTGCATCATCTCGATGTCGTAGCGGGTTCGCATTCCCAGTCGTTGGGCTTCCAGCAATTTTCCGTTCGAATTGAACCACGCCAATCGATCTGCGAGCTCCTCTTCGATCTTCTCGATCGCCTTGCGCATCCGATCCTCGCCGGCCACGTAGTGGGTGGCCGGAAACACCACGATCTCGCTCGGTGTCGCAAGCGTCTCGCCCGTCACGGGATCCACGACGCTGATTCGATCCACGGTGTCACCAAACATCTCGATTCTCGTCACGCTCTCGTCGTAAGCAGGGTGGAGCTCGATCGTGTCGCCACGAACGCGAAAATTCCCCCTCCCCAAGGCCGTGTCGTTTCGCTCGTATTGCAGATCCACCAACCGACGGAGGATGCTTTGCTGGTCGTAATCCACTCCTTGGTGCAGTTCGAGCAGGTGTCCCTTGTATTCGTCGGGGTCGCCCATGCCGTAGATGCAGCTCACCGACGCCACCACGATGACATCACGCCGGGTGAGCAACGCAGCGGTCGCCGAATGGCGCAACCGGTCGATCTCGTCGTTGATGGACGAGTCCTTCTCGATGAAGGTATCGCTCGACGGAATGTAGGCCTCGGGCTGGTAATAGTCGTAGTAGCTGACGAAGTACTCCACTCGATTGTTCGGGAAGAACTCCCGCATCTCTTGTGCCAGCTGTGCAGCAAGGCTCTTGTTCGGGGCGAGAATCAAGGTTGGACGTTGAACGCGTTCGATGGTCCACGCGATGGTGGCCGACTTCCCGGATCCAGTAATGCCGAGCAACGTTTGAAAACGATCACCGCGTTCGATGCCCTCCGCAAGTTTCGCGATGGCCTGGGGCTGATCACCTGCGGGCTGGTACTCCGATACCACCCTGAACTCGTGCTTGGCACGTGTATCCACCACGCGGCGAGCCTACGAGTCCGAAGCCCCCACTACCCGACCCGCGTCGGCATCCGCTGGTGGCAAGGAGCACATCCATCGCCACGCGAGTCCCACTTGGCGTGCCAAGTCCAATCTGGAACCGGAGTTGTCGATGATCCAGTCGGCCACCGCACGCCTCGCGGTACGGGATGCCTGACGCGAGATCCTTGCGCGGGCTTCCGTCTCCGTGAACCCACGCTGGGCCACCAACCGTTCCACTGCGATTTCAGGGTCGAGATCCACCACCAGGGTTCCCGACAAACCCGTGCGTGGATTCTCAACGAGAAGTGGAACGTCGAGAACCACGACATTCTTGGTGGCACGCTGGTCATCGATTCGACGCATCATCTCCCGTCCGACGGCGGGATGCACGATTCGATTGAGGTCACCGAGAGCTTCGGTGTCTCCGAACACCAACGATGCCAACGCGGCACGATCCAGATGACCACTCGACGACAGCACTGATTCACCGAATCGCGCGACGATGTCGTCGAACACTCGTTGACCCGGCAACTGGAGTTCTCGCACGATTACGTCGGCGTCGACGATCACCGCACCATGTGACGCAAGCTGCGACGAGACGACCGATTTACCCGACCCGATTCCGCCCGTGAGTCCGACGAGGATCATCCCGCCACCTCACCAACCGCCACTCAGGTGTTTGGTTGACCTTCGGCCTGGAACATGTCGCCCCACGCTGCCTCGCGCGTTGCATCATCGGTACCGACCCAATTGCCCTGTTCATCGGCCTTGAACTGGTCCCGATATTCGGGAGCCAATTCGCCGCCTTCGGCAGCTTGTTTGATGCTCAAGCTGATACGACGTCGAGCCAAATCGAGATCGATGATCTTGACCCACAGCTCCTCGCCCGGCGTGACCACCTGCTCGGGAGCTTCGACATGGTGCGACGACATCTCGGAGATGTGCACCAATCCCTCGATGCCATCGCCAACCTGCACGAATGCTCCGAACGGAACGATCTTGGTGACACGGCCGTACACCAGCTGATTGACTGCATGACCCTGTGCGAATGCTTGCCAAGGGTCCTGTTGGGTTGCCTTGAGCGACAGGCTGATGCGTTCACGGTCACCGTCGATCTCGAGAACCTTGACTTCCACCTCGTCACCGATCTTGACGATGTCGTTCGGGTTGTCGACGTGCTTCCACGAGAGTTCCGAAACGTGGATGAGACCGTCCATGCCACCAAGATCGACGAACACGCCGAAGGCGACGATCGACGAAACTCGTCCCTTGCGGGTCTCGCCAACCTTGAGGTTGACCAAGAAACCGTCGCGACTCTCACGCTGTGTGGCCTCGAGCACTGCGCGACGCGACAACACCACGTTGTTGCGTTGACGATCGAGCTCGAGAATCTTCGCCTGGATCTTCTGTCCGACGTACGGCGCGAGGTCCTTCACGCGACGCAACTCCACCAACGATGCCGGCAAGAAACCACGAAGACCGATGTCCACGATGAGGCCACCCTTGACCTCCTCGATGACGTGACCCTCGACGGTGCCGTCTTCGTTCTTGATTCGCTCGACGTCGCCCCATGCGCGTTCGTACTGTGCGCGCTTCTTGGAGAGCAAGAGGCGTCCTTCCTTGTCCTCCAAAGTGAGGACGAGGGCTTCAATCTTCTCTCCGAGCTTCACCACGGTGTTCGGATCGATGTCCTGACGAATTGCCAACTCGCGAGCAAGGATGACGCCCTCGGTCTTGTAACCGATTTCGAGAAGCACTTCTTCCCGGGTGATTCGCACCACGGTCCCGGCAACGAGTTTGCCTTCCTTGATTTCAACGAACGTGTTGTTGATCTCGTCTGCGAATGACGCATCTCGCTCGGTGATCTTGCGAGGAATGTAATTTCCGCTCTGGTCGAATGTGCCCATGGCGGCTGGGCTGAGAGTTGTATCGGTCACTGGTTGCTTTCGGTGGATGGAAGAGAAGGAGTAGGACATTTCCCGCCTTGCGGCGGATAGGTCAGGCTACCTTCGCTGCCGCCCAACTCGCACCCCATGCAGCATTCACCACCAGGGGCACGTCGAGGTGCGCGGCGTTCTGCATGGCCCGCAACACGAGGGCTTCCACGCGGTCATGCTCCCCTTCCGCTACCTCCACGATCACTTCGTCGTGAACCTGCAACACGAGTCGACTGGCGAGGCCTTCGGCTTCCAGATTCTGATCGATGGTGACGAGGGCGATCTTGAAAATGTCGGCGGCCAAACCTTGGATGCCGGCATTCATTGCCATTCGCGCGGCAGCAGCCTGCACCTGACGTATCGGGCTGTGGATTCCCTCGATTTGACGACGTCGACCGAACAGCGTCGTGGTGTATCCATCACGCGATGCAATCGCCACCGCATTGTCCATGTACTGCTTTACCCGCGGGAAGGCCGCGAAATAGGCGTCGAGGATGACCTTTGCTTCCCCTACGTCGATTCCCAATCGCTGGCCGAGTCCATAGGCCTCCATGCCGTACGCCAGGCCATAGGACACCATCTTGGCTTTGCTGCGTTGCTCACCACTCACGTCTTCGAGAGCTACACCGAAAACCTGCGCTGCAGTTGCGCGATGAATGTCCACCCCTGCATTGAATGCAGACAACAGACCTGGATCCTGCGCGAGATGTGCGATGCAACGCAATTCGATCTGGTTGTAGTCGGCGACCATGAATTCGCACTTCGGCGCCGGCACGAACACCTCACGAAACACCTTGCCGGATTCGTTGCGAATGGGAATGTTGTGGAGATTTGGTTGGTCGCTGGAGAGTCTCCCCGTACGCGCAACGGTCTGATTGAAGCTGGCGTGGATTCGGCCATCCACCGCGATGCTGTGCAAGAGGCCCAGTGCATAGGTCGCACGCAACTTCTCGATCTCGCGATATTCCATCAGCGCATCGATGAACTCGGGCCACTCATCGCGAATCTTCTCGAGCGACGCAGCATCGGTGCTGTACCCCTTCGTCGCCTTGGTCTTGCGTCCCCCGGTGAGCCCACGTTCCTCGAACAAGATTTCCTTCAGCTGTTTCGTGGAGTTCACGTTGAATTCCCTGCCAGCCAACGAGTGCAGTACCTTCACCAACGCCGAACTCCGCGAACCGAGCGAAGCCTCCAGGGCTTCGAGCGCGCCACGATCAACCGCGATACCGGCGTGCTCCATCTTTGCCAACACGCGAACCAATGGCAGCTCGGTACCGAAATACAGTTCATTCAGCTTCACTCGCCGCAATTCACCTTCGAGCAATGGCCGAACGAGCACGGCTACGGCCGACTCGCATGCTGCAGCCCGCTCCGCGGAATCAAGCAAGGGAGAATCGAAGTCCAACTGTCCCGTTGCCGTGGTTCCGTCGCCGCCAATTCGCCGGTGTAGCCAACGTTCCGCAACGGCGCCGATGTCGTATGCGCCGGCTGCCGAGTCGGCAAGATAGGCGGCGATGGCGGTGTCGTACGACAGATTCCTGATGTCGATACCCAAGGCGAGCAAACCACGCATGGCGTTGCGAGCGTCGTGCATGACGAGATGCGTGGATCCACGCAAGGCCTCGACGACGGAGTCCTCCGAGAGCAGTGCGGCACCAATCGACCAGCACACGATCGGATCTGCAACGGATCCCGAGGTTCCATCGGACACGATGACGGCCCGAATGACGCTGCGTCCTGGTTCACCCTCCCACACCACCGCAAGACCGATGGGGTGCTTTGCCCGCAACATGTCGAGGGCTTGGTCGAGTGTCGCCTCGGTCACCGACACGTCGATATCGCCCGTTACCCCGAGGTTGTCGCGATCTTCTTCCTCGTTCGACACGTCGGTGCTGCCGAAACGTCCCACGAACGGCTTCCATCGGGAAGCCATCGTGGAGAACTCCAGCCTCGCGAACAACTTCTGCAGCGCCGCGTAGTCGGGTTTCGGCTTCCATGCGCTGGCACGTGCAGCAATCGGTACGTCGTTGCGCAGTCTCATCAGCTCTGCGTTGCGCAATACGCGCTCGCGCGCTCCATGCAACGCTGCCTTCAACTTCGGAGTTTGTTCGTCGGCATGATCGAACACGGAGTGGAGATTCCCGTACTGGTTGATCAATTTTGCAGCCGTCTTCTCGCCCACTCCCGGCACGCCTTCGAGATTGTCACTGGGATCTCCGCGCAACGCCGCATAATCCGCATATTGCGTCGGCGAAACGCCGGTTCGTTCCCGAATGCCGGCCTCGTCATAGAGGGCATAATCCGACACTCCACGCTTGTTGTACAGCACCCGAACGTGTGGGTCGCGAACCAATTGATACGAATCACGATCACCGGTGACGATGAGCAACTCGTCGTCGGCGTTCATGGCATGAGCGATCGTCGCGATGATGTCGTCACCCTCGAAACCCGCGCAATCGAGCGTCGTCACACCTGCAGCTGCCAACAGCTCGCTCTTGACCAACTCGAGTTGGGCATACAGCGAGTCCGGTTGCTTTTCTCGCTGCGCCTTGTACTCGGGAGCAGCCTCGTGTCGGAACGTCTTCTCTTTACGATCGAACACCACGACGATCGCATCGGGAGTGTGGTCCTTCACCAACGTCACGAACATCGAGCAAAATCCGAACACGGCGTTCGTCACCTCACCGCTCGCGGTGGCCATGGTGTCGGGTAGGGCAAAGAACGCCCTGTACACCAGCGAATTCCCGTCGAGGGCCATGACTTTCATACGATGGCGACCCACTTCATGCAGGTGGAACGAGCTCACCCTTCACCACGGCTTCCGCCACGGAACGCATGGTCGCGCGTTTGGTCATCGCCGACTTCTGAATGAAACTGAAAGCGTCGGCCTCCTTCATTCCGTGCACATCGATGAGGCGCCCCTTTGCGCGGTCGAGCAGTTTTCGAACTTCCAACCGCTCGGTCAGCTCGGACACTTCGGACACGAGCGCCTTGGTCTCTGCGTACCGCGCCGTTGCGAGTTCGATTGCCGGCACCAGTTCGGTCTTTTGAAAGGGCTTCACAAGATAGGCAACAGCACCCGCATCGCGCGCTTGTTCAACTATCTCGCGTTGGCTGAATGCGGTGAGCATCAACACCGCACAGATTCCCTCTGCCGTGATCCGACGGGCGGCTTCGATGCCGTCCATCCCGGGCATTTTCACATCCAGGATCACCAGGTCGGGTGTGAGTTGCCTCACCAAATCGACGGCTTGGTCGCCCCTTCCAGCCTCACCCACCACCACATACCCCTCTTCTTCGAGTAACTCCCGGAGATCGAGGCGAATGATGGCCTCGTCTTCGGCAATGACGATGGTGGTCACGGACAAACTCTACGACGAAGTGCCGTACTCACGCAGTACCGGGTTACGCGAGGCGATCGAGCAGTTCGTTTTGTTCGTGTTCAAGAGCGGCGATCGCATGCTCCAGGTGTTCGAGATGTCGCGAAATCGCCAGATAGTGCTGCCGAGAATCGCGGTGGTCGGCAAGGGCGCTGGGGGTTTCCGACACGATTGCCCGCAACTCATCATCGGCCGCTTCGTCCCGCAACACTTCGGCCTGCTCACGGCTGACTCGCAACTCTTCCTGCAACTCCCGCATGCTGGCCGAGCACCGCGCCAAACGGTGACGTACCAAACGCTGCTCGATACCAGCCGGTAACTGCAGACTCATGGGACGGCTCATTCTACGAGTGCTGTGGTGCCCGAGGTGGGAGTCGAACCCACACACCCTTTCAGGCAACGGATTTTGAGTCCGTCGCGTCTGCCATTTCGCCACTCGGGCAACGCCCAGCAAGGCTAGTGGCGCATCCACATGCACAAACTCTCGTAACCTCTACCCAGAAGCTTGCGTCAGACAGGGAGGTCGGTTGCTCGCGTTTTTGTTTCCCGGACAGGGATCGCAGCGGCCCGGCATGGGTCGTCCTTGGCGCAACCACGAGAGTTGGGAATTGGTCGACGAAGCGTCGGAGATCGCACAGCGCGACGTTGGTCGGCTGTTGCTCGATGCAGACGCCGACGAATTGAAGGACACCCGCAATGCCCAACTGACCACGTTCGTCAGCAGCCTGATGGTGTTGGATGCAGTGGAGCGCCTCGGCGTGGAGCCCAGCATCTGCGCAGGTCACAGCCTCGGTGAATACACCGCCCTCACCGCCAACGGTGCATTGGGCTTCGACGACGGAGTACGCCTGGTGGTCGAACGCGGAGACGCAATGCACGAGGCCGGTGAGAGTTCCCCGGGAGCCATGTCGGCAGTACTCGGTCTCGACGACGATCTCGTGGAAGTTGCCTGTCGCCGAGCCGACGACAGCGTGTGGGTGGCCAACTTCAATGCCCCCGGCCAGGTCGTGATCGCCGGATCTCCGAGTGGAATCGAAAAGGCAACACACCACGCAAAGGAACTGGGCGCCAAGAAGGTCATGCCGTTGCCCGTGTCGGGAGCCTTCCATACTCCGCTGATGAATCCCGCTCGCGACCGTCTGAGAGTGGCACTCGCAGCCGCCAAACCCCGCGATGCGGACGTACCGATCGTGTCCAACGTGGATGCCCTGTTGCACCAACGCGGCGACGAGTGGGTCTCGCTGTTGTCGGCACAACTTTGCTCTCCGGTCCGCTGGAAGCAAGTGCTGCTGGAACTGCAGAAACAGTCGGTGGCCGGCTACGTCGAACTCGGACCTGGCGGAGTCCTGAGCGGCATGGTCAAGCGAACCCTGGACGGAGCACGGGCGATCAGTGTGGCCACACCCGAAGAACTCGACAAATTGTTGGAATGGGTCAGCCAAGTGACACCGCCGAAATCCAGCGATCACGACGGCGAGCATCTCTTCGTTGTCGAACGTTTGGTCGTGAGCCCGGCAGCCGGCGTGTTCGTGCAACGCAAAGAAATCTCCGACGGCTCCCGCATCGACGTTGGAACCCTGCTCGGCCATGTTGGTGACGTCGAGGTTCGTTCCGCCTTTGCCGGGATTCTCCAGAGCTTCATCGCACACGAGGGAGAGCGTTTGGCGATGCGCGAACCGGTCGCCTGGCTGAGGACTCACTGATGGTGGGCGCACGAATCATCGGTTGGGGCACCGCCCTGCCCCAAAAGGTCGTCTCGAATGCGGATCTCTCGGAGATGATGGAGACGAATGACGAATGGATCACCGAACGAACCGGGATCAAACGTCGCCACATCGGTGGAAGTACGGCAACACTCTCCATCGAGTCGGCACAACGTGCGATCACGATGTCCGGAATCGATCCAAGTTCCATCGATGGAGTCGTACTCTCCACCACGACTCCGGATCGCACCGTGCCGGCAACTTCGGCAACGGTACAGAACGCGCTCGGTCTGCGTTGCGGCGCTTTCGACCTCAATGCCGCGTGTTCGGGCTTCGTCTACGCATACGTCGTGGCACACGGCCTCATTTCCATCGGCGCGAAACGACTCCTGGTGATCGGAACTGACACCTTGTCACGAATCACCGACTGGAGTGATCGCGGTACGGCGATATTGTTCGCCGACGGTTCCGGTGCCTGCGTGATCGATGCCGTTTCCGATGGAGGACAGTTGCTCGGATGGGATCTCGATGCCGACGGCTCCCTCGAACATCTGCTGTACGCCGACATCGGCGGCTACATCCACATGGACGGCAAGGAGGTATTCCGGCGCGCTGTCCGAATCATGGTGGACTCCGCCCACAAATCGCTCGCCAAAGCAGGCCTTGGAATTGATGACGTCGCGTTGTGCGTGCCCCACCAAGCAAACGTACGAATCATCGATGCCGCGTGTCGTCAGCTCGGCATCCCAATGGAACGTACTGCAGTGGTACTTCAGGAAACCGGCAACACATCCTCGGCGTCGATTCCGTTGGCGCTCTTTGATGCAGCCGACAAAGGGCGCATCAGTGATGGTGACATCGTCTTGATGGTGGGGTTCGGTGCAGGGATGACCGCTGCCAGTGCGGTCATTGAATGGAGGAAGCCATGAGTCGAGTCGTCTTGATCACCGGAGGTAGTCGAGGCATTGGATTGGCTACAGCGAAACGCTTTGCCGCCCTCGGCGACAAGGTTGCCGTCACTTACAACTCCACTCCCCCGTCCGGGGATTTTCTCGCCATCAAGTGCGACGTAACCATCGAGTCGGACGTGGAGCGCACGTTCGCGGAAGTGGAAGCTGCGCTCGGCCCCGTGGAAGTACTGGTGTCGAATGCAGGCATCACCAAGGATGGATTGCTCCTTCGGATGAAAGACGACGACTTCACCAGCGTCATCGACACCAATCTGACCGGAGCCTTCCGGGTGTGCAAGCGCGCGACACAGTCGATGTTGCGGGCCCGCAAAGGCCGCATCATTCTTGTCTCCAGTGTCGTTGGTTTGCTTGGGCAAGCCGGTCAAGCAAACTATGCGGCGTCCAAGGCTGGTCTCGTTGGGTTCGCAAGATCGCTCGCACGCGAGTTCGGAAGTCGCAACATCACGGTGAACGTGGTTGCGCCGGGACCGGTCGATACCGATATGACACGCACACTGGGCGACGACAAATTGCAGGCAATCGCCGACCTCGTGCCACTCGCCCGTATTGCTACTGCCGATGAGATTGCTGGTGCGATTGCTTTCTTGGCCTCGCACGATGCCGCATACATCACCGGCGCCGTGTTGCCTGTCGACGGCGGACTGGGCATGGGACACTAGGCTGTCCTGCACGAGGAGGCCCCACGTGAGCCAAGAATTGTTCGAACGATTTACGAAGTGCGCAGTCAACCTGCTGGCGGTTGACGCATCGAAAGTCACCCGAGAAGCCCGCTTCAAGGAAGATCTCGAAGCCGACAGCCTCGACCTCGTCGAATTCGTCATGGAACTCGAGAGCGAGTTCGGCGTGGAAGTTCCCGAGAAGGAATTGGAAGGCATCACGACAGTCGGTCAAGCTTTCGACCTCATCGTCGCCAAAACGAAGTAAGTCTCCCCATGCAGGGAGCGGGTTATCGCGTTGCGATTACGGGTTACGGAGTCGTCGCCCCGTGCGGCATCGGCAAGGACGCGTTCTGGAAGGGCTTGCTTGGTCCCGGCATCACCAACGCAAAAACGGTCGAACTCGCCGACTGGGATCCTCAGCCATATTTCTCCAACCCCAAGGAGGCTCGACGGGCGGATCGGGTCGAACAGTTCGCTCTCGCAGCCGCACACGAGGCCATCACCCAATCGGGTCAATTGCCCTACGCGTCGTCACGAATGGGAAGCATCTTCGGGACGGGTATCGGTGGTCTGAGAACCCTGGAGGACCAAGTCATTACCCGCGTGGAGAAAGGCGAACGTCGTGTCTCGCCGTTTCTCGTGCCGATGATGATGTCGAATGCGTGCGGTGCCGCAATATCGATGCGCTATCACCTCCAAGGACCCGCTGAAACCATTTGCACCGCTTGCGCAGCTGCAACTCACGCACTCGGGTATGCGGCGCGTTTGATTGCGTGGGGTCGCTGCGATGCAGTTGTCAGCGGTGGTGCGGAATCGGCTGCCACCATTACCGCTGTCGCCGGTTTTGCCAACATGACCGCACTTTCCAGCAGCGGTACGAGCAAACCTTTCGACGCAACGCGGGACGGCTTTGTCTTTGGCGAGGGTGCAGCCGTATTCGTACTTGAGCGATACGACCTTGCCGTTGCACGTGGAGCCACAATCATCGCCGAGGTCCTCGGGGCCGCGAGCAATGCCGACGCTCATCACATCACCGCACCTTCACCGGGTGGCGTAGGTGCAATTGCCTGCATGCAGCAAGCTTTGGAAGACGCCGGTCTCGCACCCAGCGACATCAAACAGGTGAATGCACACGGAACCTCGACACCACTCAATGATCAAGCCGAATCACAGGCGGTTGCCTCGGTCTTCGGCACTCCGACTCCCCCGGTCACCTCCATCAAGGGCGTTACCGGACATCCATTGGGTGCCGCTGGCGCACTCGAAGCTGCAGCCGTGCTGTTGTCGTTCGAGCACCGCCTCATCCCACCAACGGCCAACACCACGACGCTCGGAGAAGACATTGCGTGCGACGTTGTCGTTGGAGCTCCGCGACCATGGACTCCCGGGCCCACGATCTCCAACAATTTCGGTTTCGGTGGACACAACGGATCGATCATCCTCGCGCCAGCCAACTAGCGCACCTCGGCGGTTGGGTTTCCCGCCGCTAGCGATCAACCAACACGAACATCAACTCGCACTCGCACGCAACTTCGCCGTTCACACTCGCGGTTCCAGAACCCTTGCCGGCACGTGCACTCATTCGTCCTAGCTGCACGGAAACAACGAGCTCATCTCCCGGCACAACCTGACGACGGAAACGAGCGGAATCCAAACCACCGAACAACGGCAATTTCGCGGCGCGAAGAGGATCACTGAGCAGCGCATAGGCACCCACTTGCGCAATCGACTCGCACATCAGTACTCCAGGGAGCGTCGGACGCCCCGGGAAGTGCCCGGAAAAGAACCACTCATCCCCTTGCAGACGCCATCGTCCCGTCGCACTGACGCCAACCTCCAACGCATCAATGGCATCGACAAAGAGGAATGGAGGACGGTGCGGGAGCACCGAATCGGGAAGGGCGAATGATCCCGTCATTTGCCCAGTGCCTCAAGCAGGAACACCGGTGTGTCCTTGGGTGAAATTTTGTACCACGCATGGAGAATCTTGCCGTCACCGCCAATGAGAAATGCGGAACGTTCGATACCCATGTACTCGCGACCGTACATCGACTTCTTCTTCCACACCTTGTACGCCTTCGCGATCTCGTGGGATTCGTCTGCAAGCAGAGGGAATCCCAGGTCGTACTTGGCATCGAACTTCAATTGTTTTGCCGGAGCATCGGGGCTGATGCCGATGATGACGGTTCGTCCGATGTCGGATTTGATCCCACTCAGCAGGCACGACTGCTGGGTGCAACCAGGCGTGTCAGCTTTGGGGTAAAAGTACACCAGCACCTTGCGCTTGGCGAATTCTTTCAGCGTTCGTTTCTTGCCGTGCTGGTCGACGAGTGCGAATGCAGGAGCCTTGTCCCCGGATTTCAACATGACACGAAACTACTCGTCGATGGCACGGCGTACCTGTGCGACGTATTCTCCGACGGAGTCCACTCCCTCATCCAGCAGTCGCCGCATCACCGACGCACCCTGAATCACTCCATCGGCTTCCACGCACGCTTCCTGCGCCTGTTTCGCATCGGAAATTCCCACGCCGACCAACACCGGGAGATCGGTCACTTGTTTGACGCGCCGAGCGATGGTGGTTGCACTGGATGACAAAGTTTCGCGCTCCCCGGTGACGCCCAGCAAGCCGACTGCATACACGAATCCACGCGAACGCTCTGCAATCTTCGGCAAACGATCATCGGGTGCAGTCGGCGCGGCCAACATCACCGTGGCAACGTTGGCTGCATCGGCCGCCGCACACCATTCCGTCGACTCTTCGAGCGGCAAATCGGGCACGATGGCGCCCGACACTCCCGCTGCAGCAAGCATCCGAGAAAAACGTTCGTGACCACACCGGTACACCGTGTTGTAATAGCACATCACCACGAGCGGCACTCCGACGTCGAGCAATCGCACTCCATCGAGGATCTTGTGGAGCGTCGCACCCCGATTCAAGGCCTCCCGTGAGGCGCGCTGGATGACGGGTCCGTCCATGACCGGATCGGAAAAAGGAATTCCGATCTCGATCGCATCCGCACCGTGAGCTGCGGCAGCGCGAACGGCTTCCTCCCAACGAGCTGCATAGCCAGTGATGTACGGAATCAAGATTTTCCGACCACCACGACGAACGGTACGGAGATGTGACTCCAGGTTGCTCACGCAACGTCCATACTGGGTCCGAGAATCTGCATCATCTGGGCGACGTCCTTGTCGCCGCGACCCGACAGGTTCATCAACACGGTGGCACCCTGCATGTTGGGGGCCTCCCTCGCGATCCACGCCACGACGTGCGCACACTCCAATGCCGGAATGATCCCCTCCGTGCGGGACATCAATTGGAATCCCTCGATGACCTCTGCGTCCGTCACGCTCGGATACTCCGCCCGTCCAATCGACGCCAAGTAGGAGTGCTCGGGACCAACCCCCGGATAATCCAACCCCGCCGAGATCGAGTGCGCTTCCTGCACCTGACCTTCTTCGTCCTGCATGAGAAAACTCTTCATCCCGTGAACGACACCAGGAACTCCGCGACCCACGGCGGCGCCACCGGCAGGTTCGACGCCCACCAACCGTGCGGGGGTGTCCACGAATCCACTGAAGATCCCCATCGCGTTCGAGCCACCACCAACGCACGCGGTTACCACGTCGGGATCCCGGCCCGTCAGTTCACGCATTTGCACCCGCGCTTCGTCGCCGATGATGCTCTGGAATTGGCGCACCATGAACGGATACGGATGCGGACCCATCACCGAACCAATGCAGTAATAGGAATGTTCGACACTCGCGACCCAATCACGCATCGCCTCGTTCACTGCATCCTTGAGTGTTCGGCTGCCGGACTGCGCAGCCTCGACTTCGGCTCCCAACAAGCGCATCCGGAACACGTTCAAGGCTTGACGCTCCACATCGACTGCACCCATGTAGACCTTGCAGTCCAATCCCAACAGCGCGGCTGCCGTGGCCGATGCGACACCATGCTGCCCTGCTCCGGTCTCCGCAATGAATCGTTTCTTGCCCATACGTTTGGCAAGGAGCGCCTGACCGAGCACGTTGTTGATCTTGTGCGAACCAGTGTGGTTCAAATCTTCACGTTTGAGGATCAGTCGTATCCCCAGCCGCCGTCCCAGATTGTGGCACTCCGTGAGGATCGACGGGCGCCCGGCATATTCACGTTGCAACCGGCTCAACTCGGCACGGAACTCTGCATCATTCCACGCTTCATGAAATGCACGCTCGAGCTCCTGGCACGCAGGAACCAGGGTTTCAGGCACGAATCGACCACCGAACTCGCCGAAACGACCTTCTGCGTTTGGGTCGGCGAGTGCGGTCACCGAATCACTGTACAAGTGAGTCGAAGGCAAGCAACGAACGCTGCACGAAGCGCCGAACCTTGGTGGCGTCCTTGCGACCCGGCTCGCGCTCCACGCCGCTGCACACGTCGACGCCGTACGGACGCACCATGGCGATTGCGTCGGCGACGTTGTCGGGCGTCAGTCCACCCGACATGACACATCGCACGCCCTTGGGAACGTTCGACAGCAGACTCCAATCGTAGGTTTCACCCGATCCGGGCGACGCCGAATCGAACAGCACCATGTCGGTGCGGTATCGATCACTCTTTTCTGCTTCCGGACTTCCCGCAACGACTGCCTTCATCACCCAGCCCACCTCGGCCGTGAGCTCGTCCACCATAGATACCGTCTCGCGTCCGTGCAACTGTGCTCCGCGCAATCCGGCTTCGCGAACGATGCGTACCACCGTCTTGGGGTCATGATCTCGAAACACCCCTACGGTGAGCACACCGGGTGGGAGTCGCTTCACGATGTCGGAAACTTTTCCTGCAGTCACCTGTCGCTTCGATGGCGCAAAGATGAATCCGAGAGCCGTAGCTCCCATGGCCACGCTCAGGAGTGCGTCTTCCTCATTCGTGATCCCACAGATCTTCACGAACATGATGCTTACGAAGGTAGTGCCACCCGCAGATCCTCGAGCGCAATGGCCGGATCGGCACTTCGCACGAGATGCTCGCCCACGAGCACCGCGCGATAACCGGCATCGGCACAGCGCCGTGCATCGTCTGCACCGGTGATCCCCGACTCGGCTACGGCGAGTACACCGCTCGGAATTCGCTCGGCCAATCGAACGGCACGTTGCGGATCCACGTGAAAGGTATGGAGATCGCGCTGATTGACCCCGATACACGATGCGTTGACGCTGAGAGCTCGCTCCAATTCGACCTCGTCGTGCACCTCCACGAGGGCATCGAGACCCACCTCTCTTGCCAGTTCGTGCAACGTCCGCAGCTCGTGATCGGTGAGTGCCGCAACGATCAGCAGCACGGCATCGGCTCCCATCAACCTTGCATCCAGAACGTCGAGGGCGCACACCGTGAAGTCCTTCCTCAACACCGGGATGGCCACCGCGTCGCGCGCCGCCGTGAGATCGGCGACACTTCCGGAGAAATGTGGTCCATCAGTGAGCACCGACAAGCAACTCGCTCCCCCACGTTCGTACTCGCGCGCCAGCCGTTCGGGAACCAGGTCCGGGTTGATGTCACCCTTTGATGGAGATTTTCGCTTGATCTCGGCGATCACCGCGAGTTCCGTCGAGTCAGCAATGGCGCGAGCGAACCCGCGAGTGGGTGACTTCGACAACGAACGGCGAACCTCTTCGGGATTTCTGGGATCCATCGCCGCCCTTCGGCGATGATGCGCAACGATGCCGTCGAGGTACGTCAACGCCGTCAAAAACCGAAACGTTCGCCGAAATGTGTCATGAGTTCGGCAATGGGCACTCGAACCTGTTCCGTGGTGTCGCGATCGCGAACGGTCACCGCATTGTCATCGAGAGTCTCGAAATCCACCGTCACACAGCATGGAGTGCCGATCTCATCCTGACGTCGGTACCTACGACCAATCGCTTGGGTCTCGTCGTAGTCGCACATGTACCGAGCCGACAAGGTCGCAAAAACGCCTTCGGCCACTGGCGACAGCGTGTCCTTCTTCGACAACGGAAGCACGGCAACTTGGTACGGCGCTATTCGTGGGTGCAAACGCAGGACCGATCGCGGCTCGTCGTTCACCACGTCTTCGTCGTATGCCGCGAGCAAGAACGCAGCCATCGTTCGGTTCACGCCGGCCGCCGGCTCCACTACGTATGGAACGTAACGCTCATTGGTGGCGGGATCGAAGTAATCGAGACGTTGTCCGGAGTGCTGGGAGTGCTGAGTCAGGTCGTAGTCGGTCCGCTGGGCGATGCCCTCCAACTCACCCCAGCCCCATGGAAACAGGAACTCGATGTCGCACGTCCCGGCCGAGTAGTGCGACAGCTCGTCCTTGTCGTGCTCGCGGAGACGCAACATTTCGCGGGGAATTCCGTGCGCGACGTACCACTCCATGCGCTCGTGCTTCCAGTAGTCGTACCACTTGGGGCTGTCAGCTGGCGGAACGAAGAACTCGAGCTCCATTTGCTCGAACTCGCGAGTTCGGAAGATGAAGTTGCCGGGAGTTATCTCGTTGCGGAAACTCTTGCCGACCTGTGCGATACCAAACGGTGGTTTCTTGCGGCTGGTGGAGAGCACGTTGGCGAAATTCACGAACATTCCTTGGGCGGTTTCGGGCCGGAGGTACACCTCCGTGCCTGCCCCTTCGATCGGACCGGCATGTGTCTTGAACATGAGGTTGAACGCGCGAGCTTCGGTGAATGAGCAGCCCTTCATCTTCTGGGGGCAGTCACGTGTCTCGAGTTGATCCTGTCGGAAACGACGTTTGCACACCGTGCAATCCACGAGTGGATCACTGAAGTTCGCCAAGTGACCACTGGCTTCGAAGGTTTGCGGTGGGTTCAGAATTGCCGCATCGATCAACACCACGTCGTTGCGCGTTTGCACCATCGATCGAATCCATGCATCCTTCACGTTGCGCAGCATGAGCGCCCCGAGGGGGCCGTAGTCGTACGAAGAACGAAAGCCGCCGTAGATCTCTGCACTCGGAAACGCGAAGCCGCGTCGTTTGGCCAAGTTGACGATTTGTTCGAGATCCTTGGCGGGCATTGGATTGAGGCTAGTAGTCGGCGTGCTTACGTACGCGGTGCCTCGAACAACGATGACGAACGGATGCGACGTTCGAGATGGTGCTCCATGGCACTTCGTCCGTACGACACCACCTCTCGCACCACGTCCTTGGGCACATCCTGGCGATGCAACACCGACGCGATTCGGCCATTGAGCACATCCTGCAGAATCGAGAGAGCCTGCGGCGACATCGACATTCCGCGCCGATGCTGGCGACATTGCACACCGCCTGCCTGTACGTCGATGGCCACGAGACCATCGGCAGCGTCACACACGACGCAACGATCCACGCGCGGCCCAACACCCTCTTCCTCCAAGAGCCGAAGTTGCAGTGCAGGCAACAGCAATGCGGAATACGAAGTGTTGAGCTGACGCAATGCCCCAACCAACATCCGATACAAGTGCGGGGTGGGAGATCGGTCGTGTGAAAGCTGTTCCACGACCTCGCACATCGCCAATCCGTCGGTGGTGGCTTCGAGATGTGCCCGAGTCGACGATGCCACCTCAACCAACTCAACTTGATTGACGATGTCGAGTTCCCGCCCCCGATACAACTGCACTTGCACATGACTCATTGGTTCGAGTCGTGAGCCGAACTTGGAGGTGGTCTTTCGAATCCCTTTCGCAACGGCTCGTACCCTGCCCGAATCCTGGGTGATCAACGTGATGATCCTGTCGGATTCACCGAGTTTGTGCGTACGCAATACGACACCGACGTCGCGATACACCGGCATCAGGAATCCACGCCACCAAACCGGCGATCGCGTCGCGTGTAGTCGTTGATCGCCATCTCCACGTGTTCTGCGTCGAGCCCCGACCACGGAACGTCCAAGAACACGAGCTCTGCGTACGCAAGCTCCCACACCAGCGCCGAAGGCATGGTGGTGGCATCCCCCAACACGATCACCAGGTCGGGTTCGTTCGGGGCCGGCGCAGTGATGGCAGCCGACAAACGCTCTTCTGTGAGTTCACCGGATGACGCGATTCGGCTCGCCGCATCGGCAATACGTTGCTTGCCATCTGCGATGGGATCCACGATGACCGTCACACCACCTTCACTGAGCATCACCATGCGGTGCGCATATCGCACCCCACCACAAGCGTCCTGCAGCAGAGCACGTACTGCTTCGACATCCTGCGAGTGTCCGGGCATTACAGGGACGATGGTGGCCCACTCCGCTCCCCCTCCTTGTGCTGCGCGCGCTACGAGATCGAGCCGCGTACGCCATTGCTCGGCCGACGTGTTCTTCCAATCAGTCACCGAACCCGCACAGAGCAGCAGGTGGGACAACGATGCTTCAGAAACCACTGCTACATCCTCGCACTAGGAACTAGTTTCATACGGCACACCATGACCAGTCCCGCCAGAGCGTCGTCCCGCCGTCTGCACGTTGCCTGCATCATGGACGGCAATGGTCGTTGGGCCAAACGTCGGGGGCTCCCGCGTACCGCGGGACACACCGCCGGCGAGGAGGCACTTGCCGGAGTGGTACGTGCCGCCGCTCAACGGAACGTCGGATGGCTGACCGTTTTTGGTTTCAGCACCGAAAATTGGGTTCGCCCACCTTCGGAGATTCGTCACATTCTGGGATTGCACCGCAAGCTCTTTGGGCGAATCGATGAACTCAACGCCAACAACGTTCGCGTGAATTGGATTGGTCGCCCTTTCGACGAGCCGTACGCACGAACCCCCAAGTCGGTGCAACGGGCCATCGTCCAAGCCATCGACGACACGAAACACAACACAGGAATGGTGTTGACCGTCGCGTTCGACTACGGGAGTCGGGCCGAGATCGTACGAGCAGTGACTCGAGCCCACCACACGTCGATTTCTGCGATCAACGCCGAACTCTACGACCCGACACTTCCGCCGGTGGATTTGCTCGTTCGCACATCGGGCGAATCCAGGGTCTCCAATTTCTTGCTGTGGCAGGCGGCCAATGCGAGGGTCTATTTCACCGATTGTTCGTGGCCCGACTTCGGCGCCGCCCAACTCGACGACGCCCTCGCTCTCGTGTCCACATGACACCCGCCGCAGCATCAGCCATCGAGCTTCTCGACACGGTGATCGGGCGGCTCTCACACGCCGAACAACGAGATGGACAAGCGGACATGGTGCGCCACGTCGCCGATGCCATCGACACCGGAACGACGTTGGTGGTGCAGGCGGGCACCGGCACTGGCAAGACGTTGGGATACCTGGTGCCCATCCTGGCAGCCGGCCGCACTGCGGTGATTGCCACCTACACCAAGGCGCTCCAGGATCAGCTGGCGAGCGTCGACCTTCCCTTACTCGAGGCCGCATGCGCCGACAGACCCGATCTCTCGTTTTCCTGGGCGATTCTCAAGGGACGAAACAACTACCTCTGCCGTCAACGAGTTTCGGAGATCGAAACCGGACAGGATCAATTGCAACTCAACGACACCCCCGCCGACGTGGTGCGCGAGATACGTGATCTCGTTGCCTGGGCCGACGAAACGGAAACCGGGGAGATTTCCGACGTTCCATTCACCGTCGGCGATTCCGCTTGGCGAAAGGTCAGTCTTGGATCCGACGAGTGTCCGGGTGCAGCCAAATGCTCCTTTGGTGAAACGTGCTTCACCGAGCGCGCACGCGAACGGGCCAAGAACGCCAACGTCATCGTGGTGAACTTCACGTTGTACGGCCTCGATCTCGAACAGGACCGTGAGTTTCTGCCCGACCATGACGTCGTGGTATTCGACGAAGTTCACGAACTCGAGGACGTCATCAGCGAAACGGCCTCGGTTTCACTCACTGGGCGAATGATTGCAACCGCAGCCGAAACCGCGCGTGTGGCACTCGCCAGGCAAAAGCTTCCGAACGCCCTGGCCAAAACAGGCAAGGAACTCGACGAGGTTCTCCAGCGCTACGTCGGTCAACGACTCCCCCAGCCGCTACCACCCGACGTAGAGGGCACCATCGGCAATGCTGCGCAGCAATGCGGATTGATTTCCGACGAACTTCGCGCCACCATCAATGAAACACCCGAACTCCTTCGAGCCGTCTCCACCATCACGCGCATGAACGAGTCGCTCGACAAAGTGCTGACTGGTGGAAGCAACATGGTGGTGTTCGTCACCGACGTGCGAGGCGCAGCTCGTCTTACCGCCGCCCCGAAGCGAGTCGACCGCGTACTCGGCCAACTGTGGGACGACACCACGGCAATCTTGACCAGCGCGACGATTCCGCCGGGCTTGCCGCGTCGACTCGGATTGGCATTCGACGATGACGACATCGTGCGTGTGGCGAGTCCGTTCGACTACGAGAAGCAATCACTCTTGTACCTCGCAGATGACCTGCCAGTGCCGAACGATGCGCAACGCTCCGCCAAGTTGCAATCACGCATCCGGGAGCTCATCAGCTTGTCGGGAGGGTCGGCGTTGGTGCTCTTCACGAGTTGGAGCGTTCTCCGCGATACCGCCGATGCACTCGACGGAAAGCTCGGCAAAGGAGTCAACTTGTACCGACAAGACGACATGCCCAAGAAGGCACTCCTGGACGCCTTCCGACAGGACCACGCTTCCTGCCTCTTTGCGACACGCGGTTTCTTCCAGGGTGTCGACGTGCCGGGAGATGCGCTTCGATTGGTGATTCTCGACAAGGTTCCCTTTCCGGCAATGAATGATCCGTTGCTCGATGCACGACGCGACGAAGCCGGCAGCTCCGCATTCATGACCGTGGACGTCCCTATCGCAGCCGCCTCACTCGCCCAAGCTGCCGGCCGCCTCATCCGTACGGCCACTGATCACGGCGTCGTGGCAATCCTCGATCCGCGACTGTCCACCAAGCGATACAAGAGCGCGGTGTTGTACGGCGTATCCCACATGCCGGAAACCAACCAGTTGTCGCAAGTGCAGGAGTTTTTCGCTAGTCGCCGGACTTGAATCGGTAACCCATACCTCGAGCCGTGGTGATGAACCGGGGCTCATTCGGCGAATCCTCGATCTTCACACGCAAACGCCGAATGTGGGCGTCGACCAAGCGACTGTCACCGAGGTACTCATACCCCCATACACGCTCCAACAACTGGTCCCGGCTGAGGACGCTGTTGGGATGATCGACGAACTCGATCAGCAGTCGCAGCTCCGTCTTCGTAAGAGCGATCTCCACGCCACCCTTCGTCACGATGCCGGCATCACGATGCAACTCAATGTCACCGAAACGGCTCACATCAGGCGTACGGCCGGATGACTCGCGGACGATGCGACGGAGTGCGGCACGAATTCGCGCCGCAAGCTCCTTGGAGTTCACCGGTTTCGTGACGTAGTCGTCGGCCCCGGCCTCCAAACCTGCCACCAAATCATGCGTATCCGTTTGGGCGGTCACCATGATGATGGGGAGATTGCTCTTCGTGCGTATTTCTCGGCAGACCTCAAAGCCCGAGACATCCGGCAAGCGGAGATCCAACAACACCAGATCGGGACGTTCGGAAACCGTCATCGCCAAACCCGTTTTCCCGTTTGGTGCCTGCAACATGTGGTATCCCTCGTCCTCCAGCGCAAGGCTGAGGGCTGCGCGTATCCCTGCGTCATCCTCAACCAGGAGAATCGTGGCCATGGGGAGGCATTCTGTCAAAGAAACACCTTTTGTTACACAAAACGCACACTTCCAGCACCCCGCCGTCATCTCCACCGAGCATTCTTGAGCCCGAGCCGGCGAGGGTCATGCTCCCCCTTGACCCCGCCGGCTCAATGGTGCGCCATGCTGGAAGGGTGCCCGAAACGAGTCGCACTCCACCCCTGCGATTGCGCTTGCAGTCGCTGCGGCCCGGACTGCGAGCGCGCATCGTCGCGTACTTCTCCCTTGCGACATTCATCGGTGTGGTCATTCTGAGCGTCGTCACGTTCGCCGCGACCCGCAATTACCTCCTCGACAAGGCAACTGCTTCCGCACGATCGCAAGCCATTGCCAATGCCCAACTCGTTCGTTCGCTGGTCGGCTCGTCGCGAAGTGATGCCGGCGAAGTGGTCACCAATCTGCGCACAGAAACCGGCGGATACGCAGTGTTGCACCTCGGCTCCGAGGATCTCTTCTACGCGCAAGCACCCCTCCGATTCACACAATCGAATCTGCCGCCTTCGTTCGTTCGCAACGCAATCAGCGGAACCAGCGGAGTTCAACGGGTCGACTTCAACGGCCGACCATTCGAAGCAGTTGCGGTGTCGATCTCGGCCATCGATGCAACGTACTTCGAGGTGTTTCCCATCAGCGACGTGGCGGACACGCTTGGCACCATTCGCAGCACGCTCATTGCTGCAGTCGTCGGCATCACCATCGCTGCAGGGCTCATCGGTTTTCTGTTGAGCGGAAACGTGCTGCTCCCACTGAGGCGAGTGACCGCTGCAGCAAAGACCATCGCCGAAGGCGCACTGGAAACCCGCCTGGACTCCGAACACGACCCCGACCTTCAACGCCTCGTGGAAAGTTTCAACGGCATGGCCGATGCGGTGCAGGAACGCATCGAGCGTGAAGAGCGTTTCGCCAGTGACGTCAGCCACGAACTCCGATCCCCGATCACCTCCCTCGGAGCCGCCGTCGGTGTGCTGCAGGCTCGTGCCGACGACTTCTCCGATCGAAATCGACAGGCGATTGACATCATTGCCGCCCAGGTTCGACGCTTCGATCGCACCGTGTTGGACCTGCTCGAACTCAGCAGGCTCGATGCAAGGGCGGGCCAAGACCAACTCGAGGAGCTCCACCTCGCATCATTGGTGGAACGGATCGCTGCACGACACGGGTACGAAAAAGTGTTGGTCGTATCCGACCTCGGCAACGACGACGTCGTCCTCGTCGACAAACGACGCGTCGAGCGAATACTCGTCAACCTTCTCGACAATGCCAGGGATCACGCAGGTGGAGCATCCGACATCCTGTTGAGCAGCAACGACGATCATCTGCTCCTCATCGTCGACGACAACGGGCCCGGCATCGGAGTCAGTGAGCGACTGCGAATTTTCGAACGCTTCGCCCGCGGAACGGCGTCACGAAACAGCGTCGGCAGTGGATTGGGTCTCGCCATCGTCTCCGAACATGCGCGCGCAATCGGCGGTCGGGCATTCGTCGATACGTCTCCGAGTGGCGGAGCGCGATTCGTCGTCACGATTCCCCGCATGGATCCGTCGTCATGACTCGGCGCCGCGGTACTTGGTCGGCCCGCCGGTGGTCGTCGTGCGGGCTGATCGTCTCCATCATCCTGAGCGGTTGCGGGGTTCCCGAAGATGGACGATTCGTTGCACTTCCGGCCAACGAGATACCCGATGCGCTGACCGTCACCACCAGCACCATTGCCACCACCACGACCACGCCACAGGAAACCGAATCCCCACCAACGACCGTCACCGAAGTGCTGTACGACTCCGTGGAGTTCTACTTCGTGAGCGCCAACCGCGTCGTGCGTTCCGAACGCCTGATCGTGAGTCCGGCAACCCCGACCCAGGTGTTGGACACACTGCTCGAGGGTCTGGATGCAACCGCACAAACCGCCGGCCTACGATCGGCACTTCCGCGCGGACTTACCGCCACGATCGACGTCCGCCGGGGTGTGGCGCGAGTGACGTCGACCGCACCATTTCTCTCCGAACTTGAACCGCTCGACCAACGATTGGCCATCGCGCAAATCGTGCTGACCCTCACCCGTCGTCCGGGCATTGGTCAGGTGTTGTTCGTGGTGGATGACGTGGAGATCCAGGTACCGCGAGGTGCCGGTGATCTCACTGCCAAGGGTGTGGCCGTCACCTACGACGATTATCTGAACGTGTTGTCCACCCGCGACTGACGGGCGCCTCAGTAACCCAGGCGTTCGATGCGATCCGGACGTTGTTGCCAACCTTCGTCGACCATCACGAAGAGTTCGATGTGTGCACCCTGCGCCAACTGCAAGCGAACTGCGGTTCCAACTTCCTTCAGCACCTGCCCACCCTTGCCAATCACCATTCCCTTCTGACTTTCGCGTTCCACCACGATCTCGCATCGAATTCGAGGCCATTCGTATTCGGTCACGCGAGTAGCGATGGAGTACGGAAGCTCCTCGCGCACGCGAGCCAGTAGCTCCTCGCGCACCAAATCGGCCACCCACAACGTGTCCGGTGTTTCACGAACCACTTCAGCGGGATACAACTGGTCGCCTTCCGGCAACCTTGCCGCCAGCCAGTCGAGGAAAACACCCACTCCCTCACCCGTCTTGGCTGACATCGGAAAATACGCCGCCGCATCGAGGGACGCCACGGCCGAGAGTTGCTTCATGACTTTTGCGCGGGGCGCGCGGTCGATCTTGTTGACGATGACCGCGCCGGTGGTCAAGTTCATTCGTTCGGCAACGAACTGATCACCGCGACCAAACGGCATGGTTGCATCGACCACGAGGCAGGTGATGTCGACTTCACGACTGGCATCGAGTGCCGTGGCATTCACACGTTTTCCCAGTTCGCTCACGGGTTTGTGGATGCCAGGAGTGTCCACGAACACGATCTGGGAATCCGTGCGATGAACGATCGCACGCACTCGAGTACGCGTCGTTTGAGGTTTGTCCGACACGATCGACACCTTGCGACCGCATGCGGCATTGAGGATGCTGGATTTTCCGACGTTGGGCCGGCCGACCAGGCTCACGAACCCGCTGCGCATCTGCCGTTGACGCTATCCATCTGCCAGACTCTCTGCCATGCCCGAAGGTCGCAAGTGGTTCGATCGCATGCAACCACAAACGTTGCAGATTGCCAGTTGGTTGCTCTACATCAACGGTTTCTTTGCACTCGTCGAATTGATCGATGGAGGTGACGTACTGCACTACTTCCGTCAGCGCTACTCCCTGGGATTCTTCTTCGGACTGGTCGTGGTGGCGGCCTACGGTGTCGGGTCTTACCTCATGGCCAACGAACGACGCCTCGGTTGGAAGATCTCCCTCGGCGCGGCCGCCTCCCCGTTCGTCCTCACCTTCGTTGCCTACACCCAACTCGATGCACCGTGGCGGTACCGCTTGTTCGGTGCCAGTTTCCTGTCGTTCGCCTTCGACGCCGCACTTCTGGCCTTGTTGCTCCACCCACAGAGCAGAGAGCACCAGCGAATCTGGTATCACTAGAGCATGACAAAAACCATCATGAAGGGTGCCGACGGAGTCAAGGCTCACGTCGGGCAGCACCTCGGCTACAGCGAGTACATCACCGTCACACAAGAGATGGTGAACACGTTTGCGGACGCAACGGGCGACCACCAGTGGATTCACATCGACGTGGAGAAGGCAAAGAAAGGTCCGTTCGGTGCGCCGATCGCCCACGGGTATCTCACGTTGTCGCTCGGGCCATCGCTGCTGCCGCAGATTTACGGAGTGGAGGGAGCAGTCATGGGTGTCAACTACGGCACCAACAAAGTTCGATTTCCGTCTCCCGTGCCGGTTGGATCACGTCTCCGAGTCGGCGCAAAACTGCTCGCCGCTGACGACGTGACAGGTGGCGTGCAGATGACGCTGGAAGCGACGTTCGAAATCGAGGGAGCCAGCAAGCCGAGCTGTGTCGCGGAACTCGTGTTCCGAACGTACTTCGCTTAGCGGAACTGCTTGGCGACGCCGGCGAACAAATCCAAGGTCGTGGTGTCCGGGTAGTCCGCGCACCACGGCACGAAACCGACGCAACCCATCTTCACGTACTGGGCCACTTTCTCGCTGACCTGCTCGGGAGTTCCCACCAGCGACGTCGCCTTCCACTGCTCGAGGGGGTGACCCCACAAACTCCGTGAGCCGGCTTGTTCGACTTCCTTCACGGTTTCCCGCATGAACACCTCCGGAGACCACGTGAGTCCGATTTCGTCCATGTTGCGACCGACCGCTTTGCAATGCTCGGCAAGGATGTTCTTCTTGCGCAGGAAGTCTTCGACGGTTCCGCCGAAGTTTGCGTAGTCGGCATGCCGCGCGACGACGCGCAAAGTGAGTTGCTCGCCACCACCACCAATCCAGATCGGTGGTCTGGGCTTTTGCACCGGCTTCGGATCGCAGTTGCCGCGTACCAGCGTGTAGTACTTGCCGTTGTAGGTGGTCTCTGCTTCCGACCACATCGACTTCACGATCTCCACACATTCCCGCAGCATGGCGATTCGCTCCTTGGGGGCCGGGAAGTCGTAACCATATCCCAGGCACTCGTTTTCGTACCAGCCCGCACCAATCCCCCAATCCAAACGACCGCCACTGATGACATCCACCGTGGAGGTGATCTTCGCCAAAAGGGCGGGCTCGCGGTACAAATTGCAGCCCACCATCTGACCCAGCCGAATGCGCGACGTACGTTGACTGATCGCCGCGATGGTCGTCCAGCATTCGAACACTGCCTCGTGTGCCGGCTTGGGAACGTTGTGAAAATGGTCGTACACCCAGATGGAGTCGTAGCCAAGCTGCTCGGCACGAACCGCAATCTCCACTGCCTTCGCCCATTTCGCTTGATCGTCCGGAATGCCCTGGAGTTCCATTTTCCAGCCCTGGGGCATGAATACGCCGAATTGCAAAGCGTTCATAGTGGTAGGTCTCCTGTCGCTGCTTTCGTTGTTCCGTGATCCTTGTATGCCGCGATGGTGCGCTGCGCGATTCGCATTTGATGAATCTCGTCGGCACCATCCGCGAATCGACTCCAGCGCGCTTGTTGCAGCATGTGAGCCAAGGGCGTGTCGGTGGAGTAACCCAAGGCACCGTGAACCTGTATTGCGCGGTCGACGATCTGCCACAAACTGTTCGCCACGAAGTGCTTGGCCATCGATACTTCCGAAGTGAACGGCAGACCGTTCTCGATCTTGTAGGCAGCATGGAGCACCATCAATTTGCATTGGTACAGCTCCATCGCCGAATCGGCGATCAACCACTGGATTCCCTGCTTCTCCGCCAGCAGCGATCCGTGCGAGAAACGATTCAACGAGCGATCAACCATCATGTCGAGGGCAGTCTCTGCCTGGCCGATCCAGCGCATGCAATGTGCCAAACGTGCCGGCCCCAGTCGATACTGGCCGAGAAGATGACCCTGACCGCGTCCTCCGAGCATCTGGGACTTGTGCACGCGAAGATCCTTGATTTCGATCTCGCAGTGATTGTGCCCACCGGACATCGTCTCCACGTCGCGAACGATGTTGAAACCCTCACTGGGGATGTCGACGATGAAACAGGAGTTTGCCGCTTGCGGAATCTCGGGATCATCTTCGGTTCGGGCGACCAGCAGTGCAAACTGGGCACCACGAGCACCGGAGATGAACCACTTGTGGCCATTGATGACCCATTCGTCACCGTCTTGATAGGCATGCGTACGAATGAGCGTCGGATCGCTGCCCGCCACTTCGGGCTCCGTCATCGCAAAGCATGATCGCGCCGTGCCCTCACAGAGGGGCCGCAAGTACTTTTCCTTTTGCTCGGGGGTGGCCCAATGCAACAGCGTGTGCTGATTGCCTTCGTCCGGAGCTTGAGCGTTCAGAACGAAGGGCCCGATGCTCACCTTGGCTGCTTCTGCAGAGACGGCGGCCATCGCCGTCGGCCCCAAGCCCATCCCACCCCACTCGCTCGGCATGTGCGGCAACCAGAGTTTCTCGTCACGACGGGCAACCGCACGCAATTCGACGATGGCTTTGACCACTTCCTTGCGTTCCGATTGATTGGTCGCCTCCCAGCGCGGACGAACGGTGTCGTCCATGAACCTGCGAACTCGCAAGCGGACATCCTCGACCTCGGGCGGGAAGGAGAAATCGATCATGTGACCAGTGTGCCTCATGAGGACCAGCAATCACGAAGCAAGGTCACCGTAGCCTTGCGGAGATGAGCGAACCCACACGTCGTGCGTGGGATTCCGACACCCTGCCCACCGGGGAACGCAAAGCGGCGGCCGTGCGCCAGATGTTCGACACCATCGCCCCGCGATACGACCTCGTGAATCGCATCATGACGTTTCGACTCGATGTGCGCTGGCGCCGCCGGACGGTTGCCTCGCTCGGGCTGCCGGAGGGCTCGCTCGTGCTCGACCTGGCCAGTGGCACCGGGGACTTCTGCCGCGAACTTGCGCGACAGGACTTGCGACCACTCTCGTTCGACTTCTCGTACGGAATGTTGGCCGCCGACACCAGCGCTGCACCGCGCACCCAGGCCGATGCGTTGTCCCTGCCCGTTCGTACCGCTTCGGTGGACGGTGTCACCTGCGGCTTTGCGCTGAGGAATTTCGTCGATCTCCCGTCGTTCTTTGCAGAACTTGCGCGCGTGACTCGCCCGCACGGCAGGATTTCGCTCCTCGACGTTTCCGTTCCCCGCAATCCGGTCGTTCGATTCGGAAACTCCATCTACTTCGGACGTATCGTGCCAAGGATCGGCGCATTGCTGTCCGACCGTGCCGCGTACAGCTACCTCCCCCGCAGCGTTTCCTATCTTCCCTCGTCGGAAGAGATGTGCACCATGCTCCGTTCCGCCGGATTCGCCGATGTGACGCATCGACAACTTTCGGGTGGACTGGTGCAACTCCTCACTGCCACCCGGACGTCCTCGTGCTGAAGTTCACCACTCGTCCACTTCGCGACTTCACGGACGAACCCTGCGATCTCAATGACGTTGCCGCCAGCGATGGCGTGCTGTTCGTTCGAAACGGTGTCGGATTTGCAGGTCGAGGCATCGCGTTACGCGGAAAGGCTTCCGAGGTGCGAAAGGCGCTGATTGGCGCATCGACTGACGACGCCGTGAACCTCACAGGAAGTGCAGCCGTGGCCCTCGGGTGGCATTCCTTCTCGGGCGACTCGAGCGAGCTCATCGTTCCTCGTGTCGTCATCGGAAAGGCGGAGGGCACCGACCCGTGGGTCACGTACGTGACCGGGGCCGAACGCGAAATCTCCGAGGCACTCATCGCGCAACGCCCCAGCGCACCAACAGGATCCTCGTTCTCCATCCGACCGGGCGTCAGCATGGAAACGTACCTCAACGCGGTGACGGCCGTTCGGAATGCGGTACGCAGCGGCGAAATCACCAAGGCCGTCATCGCACGCGACATCATCGTGGAGAGTTCGTCGGCGATCGACGTTCACGCGTTGCTGCGCCGACTCAGGACGTCGTTCGGGTCGAGCTATCGCTTCAGCATCGATGGATTCATCGGCGCCTCGCCCGAGCTCTTGATCGAGCGACGGGAAGGCCACGTTGCCAGTCACCCACTTGCTGGAACAACGGCACGCACGGGAGATCCCACCGTGGACGCACAGCTCGCCAAAGAGCTGCGTGCCAGCACGAAGAATCAGGTGGAACACCGCGTGGTCATCGACATGGTGCACGACACCCTGCTGCCATGGTGTTCCTATCTCGATTGGCAACCGGAACCCGAAGTGATCGCAGTTGCCAACGTGCAGCATCTCGGCACTCGGGTGGAGGGCATGCTGTCGGATCCGTATCCCCACGTCCTTGACCTTGTCGGGGCGCTCTCACCAACACCGGCACTCGGCGGCCATCCGCGCGCGGCCGCCCTTCGATTGATCGCAGAACACGAGGGCATTCAGCGCGGCCGCTATGGCGGTGCCGTTGGTTGGTGCGACGCCGAGGGCAACGGCACTTGGGCCGTGGCCATTCGTTGTGCCGAACTCAGTGCCGACCGACGATCGGCACGTCTCTTCGCGGGTGGCGGCATCGTTGCCGAAAGCGAACCGGCTGCAGAGCTGGCAGAAACTCAAGCGAAGTTTCAGGCCATGTTGGCCGCGATCATCCGCCCCTAGGTCCGCCTTTCGATATCGATCTTCTCCGCTAGACGGTCGCCACGGCGTCGATGATCGCCTGATTCAGTCGCTCGTGTTCCGTCACGTTTGCCATTCGATCCGTGCGGGCCAGCACCACGTGAGGACCCTGTGTCACCAGTGCCGCGCGGAGTTCGGTTGCCGATTCGACGACTCGACATGGAACACGGTGTGCGGCCGCCAATCCGTCCAAATCGACGTCATGCGGCGTACCAAAGAGCGTTTCGAACTGTTGCTCCGGCAAACTGCTGCGCTGGGGCAGGAAGGAAAAGATTCCTCCCCCGCGGTTGTCCACCACGACGATGCGAAGATCCACGCCCCGACTCGCCACACCCAGCAAGCCGTTGACATCGTGGAGAAATGCCACATCCCCGATGAGCAACGTCGTCGGTGCGCGCGACCCGATCGCTATTCCAACCGCCGTCGAGACCACTCCATCGATGCCGTTCACCCCGCGATTCGCAAACACCCGCAGATGTCCCGTTGAGCCCGCATACCACTCCAGATCGCGAATCGGCATCGACGATGACACCACCAGGTTGCCGTCGCGCGGTATTCCTTCGGCCACGATGCGCGCGATACGAGGCTCGTTCAGCGACGAACCGTCCTCCAGCAACGTGGAGAGGGCGGTTCGAGCCCTGGCTTCTGCGGCCCTCCACAGCTGTGTCCATTCGGAATCCGCCGCACGGACGATGCCGCACACATCGTCGCACAACGCGTCGGGATCGGACACCACATGGAGCGAAACCCTTCGGTCGGGATCGATGAGGAACGGCGATGCGCTGACGGCCACGATCTCAGCCCCGCAATCGCGCAGCCAGGTGTTGACCACCTTCGAGGCCGGAAGAGCACCGAACCTCAACACCACGTCCGGTGCGAAACGCTGAGCCAGCGTGTGGTCGCGCAACCAACCGTCGGCGTGACGAACGGCCGTGTCGCTCTCGGTACGACAACCACCCAGCGGGTCGGCGAGGACGGGCCAACCAAGTTGACGGGCAAGCGCGGCAATCTTCGATGGCGTTCCGCCCCGAGCGCCGGCCACGATGACGCCACGTTTGCCGCTCAGTCGCGTCGAAAGTTTCGACAACATCTCGGTACCTACCGGAGTCGTCGCAGTCCCCCTCAGCATCCGCGGAGCATTCCACGCGGTTCGTAACCGACTTCTCCCGGCGTCACGATCGGTGCGTGGTGGCAGAGTGCCGGTGAGCCCCACCAGCGGTTCACGAAACGGCAGATTCAACTGCACGGGACCAGGTCGCTCGAACGTTGCCGCCACGAACACACGTTGCGCGATCCTTCGCCAATCGTCGCGTTGCTCGTCGTTGGGAACACCCGCATCGAGGAACAGACGCACCGACGAACCGTACAAACGTTGTTGGTCGGTGGTTTGCGGGGCTCCAACCCCCTGCAATTCAGGTGGCCGATCTGCGGTCAACACGATGAGCGGCACTTCGGCGTGGGATGCCTCCATGACGGCCGGATGAAAGTTGGCCGTCGCAGTGCCGGAGGTGCACAACAGGAGCGTCGGCATCCCCGTGAATTTCGCAACCCCGAGCGCGGTAAACGCCGCACTGCGTTCATCGTGGAACACCTGCACGTTGAGCAAGGGGTTCGCAACCAAGGCGAGTGCCATCGGGGTGGACCTTGAGCCCGGGGCGATCACCGCACAACGAACACCGGCCTGGCACCACTCGTCCACCAACGTGGCACAGAAGGTGGCGGTAACGTCGGCCGATTGCATGCCTCTATCGTGGCAGCAATGCGAGTGGAAATTGTCTCCGACGTGGTGTGCCCCTGGTGCTACATCGGGAAGCGACGATTCGAGGCCGCCCTGGCCCTCCTTGCCCAGGAGGGCATAACCACCGACCTCACGATGACGTATCGCGCCTTTCAACTCGACCCCACCGCGCCGCTGGGACCGCCCACCCCCGTCCGGGACGCCTACGCCAAGAAGTTCGGCGGTGTCGATCGAGCAGACCACATTCTTGCGACGGTGACGAATGCCGCAGCAGCAGAAGGCTTGGAGTTCCGCATGGACGTTGCACTTCGAGCCAACACCCTGCGAGCCCACCGCCTGCTCTCGTATATCGGACGTGTGCAACCATCCAGCCAGGGTGCGGTCAACGAAGCGATCATGCGTGCGTACTTCACCGAAGGCAAGGACATCGCAGATCCCGCAACACTCGTGGAATGTGCGTCGTGCACGATGCTGGACCATTCAACGTTGACGACTGTGGTTACCGGAGAAAACGACGAAATCGAACGGGCGGTGCGAGACGATGTTGCGTGGGCTGCAGCTCGGGACATTACGGCAGTACCAACGTTCGTCGTCAACGATTCGCTCGCAGTTCCCGGAGCCCAAGATGCACCGACGTTCGCACGACTGATGAAAAAGATGATCGCGCGATGACTTCGGTGTTGCCCCACACCGTGCTTGGAGACGGACCCACCACGGTGGTGTTTGCCCATGGCTTCACACAAACACGAACGTCCTGGCTGCCCGTCGCGACACGTTTGCGCATCCACGCCCCGAATCTGCGGTGCATCTTGGTTGATCTCCCGGGGCACGGACAGGCGCACGACATCGTCGCCGACGTGTACGAGACAGCGTCGTTGCTCTGCGCCATCGGTCGATCAGCGCACTACGTCGGGTATTCGCTCGGAGCGAGAGCGGTCCTGGGAGCCGTGCTGCAACATCCCGAGAATGTGATATCCGCCGTCGTCCTCAGCGGCACGGCAGGTATCGAGGATCGACAGGAACGAGAGGCACGGAGACGCTCCGACGAGCTGCTTGCCAAGCGCATCATCGACATCGGAGTGGAAGCCTTTCTCAACGAGTGGCTCGCCCAGCCGCTCTTTGCCGATCTCTCACCAACGGACGCCCAAGTAACGGAACGGTTGGGCAATACTCCGGAGGGATTGGCTTCGAGCCTTCGTTCGTGCGGTCAGGGAGCCACCGCACCCATGTGGGATTCGATCGCCAAGTGCGCGGTGCCGATCCTTGCCATCGCGGGCTCACGCGATGAAAAATTCGTCGCTCTCGCACGTCGCATTGCAGTGGCTGCGAACAATGGGCGACTGGCACTCGTTGCCAACGCGGGACACAGTGCGCACCTGCAGCATCCCGACGTGGTCGCGCAGGAGATCGCCTATTGGATCAACAACCCCAAAGAAAACAGCACGCCAATCACCAGCTGAGCACGGGCAGTCATTCCCAACGCCTCGACGAGCTCGGGCGCCGTTCGCGCCGCTCGCACGGTGGCGATGGCAGGAAAGGCAGCCAGCACCCCCACGACGCCGATCGCCGCCGTGCGAACGTCGATGATCGCCAACAGCATCGACGCCGTTGCGAGGGCGTACATCGCGCCGTACAACCAACGAGTTCGTGATGCACCGAGGCGAACGGCGAGAGTTCGTTTGTTGCTCGCCCGGTCGGTATCGATGTCACGAAGGTTGTTCACCAACAACAGCGCAACCGCCAAGAATCCCGCCAGAGCACCAGACACCCAGCTCAGTCGATTGACCGTCTCTGCAATGACGAACGTCGTGCCGACCGTGGCTACGAGCCCGAAGAAGACGAATACGAAGAGCTCGCCCAGTCCGACATAACCGTACGGCTTTGGTCCTCCGGTGTAGGTCCAGCCGGCGAGCATCGACACTGCACCGACGGGAATCAACCACCACGAGGTAAGCACCGCCAAACACAATCCGGCGGTTCCGGCAACGGCGAACGCAAGCAATGCAGCGCGCTTCACCGCCGAGGCGCTCGCAGCCCCGGAGCCCACCAAACGCATGGGGCCCTGGCGAACGGCATCGGTGCCACGCACACCATCGGAGTAATCGTTGGCGTAATTCACGGCAATCTGCAGTGCCAAACTCACCACCAACGCCAACCCGCCATGCACCGCGAAGCGAATCGCGTCGATTCCCGCAACGGTGCTTGCCACCGCGGCACCAATCACTACTGGCACCACCGCAGCAGGAAGCGTGCGTGGTCGAGCTCCCGCCACCCAGGTTCGGGCACTCGTCTCCACGAGGGCACGATAGTGCGTTCTCGCCACATTCTCCTAGCGTGACGATGTGACGCGTCTCATTGCCGTCGACTTCCCGGCATCCGATCGGCTACGTGCCGAGGTGGAGGTCGCGTGGGAATCGGGTCACGCCGTGCTGCCACTCGACCAACGAATGAATCCAGCAATTCGGCGCAAACTTGCGGTGTCGCTCGGCGCGAACGAACTCGTCAGCGAACACGGAACAGAGATCCTCGAATCCCCGGATGTGGAATTGGTCGCCTTACGGGACGGTGACGCACTCGTCATCGCCACGAGTGGCTCTACGGGGGCGCCCAAAGGTGTGGTGCACACGCACGACGGCATCGCTGCGCATGCGCGGATGGTGACCGAACGCCTCGCTCTCAGCGCAGCCGATCATTGGTGGCTGTGCCTTCCCACTGCGCACATCGGTGGCTTCGGCGTACTCAGTCGAGCGATTCGACTTGGCTCCCGGATCTCATTTGCCAATCACGTGGACGACGCAACCCTCACAGAGGCCCTTGCGCGCGGGGCTTCCCATACGTCCGTGGTGCCCACCCTTCTCGCACGACACTCATTTGCAGACTGGAAACTCGTGTTGGTTGGTGCTGCACGTAGCGAAGTGCTGCCATCGAATGCAATCTCCACCTATGGACTCACCGAGACCTGCGGCGGCGTCGTGTACAACGGCACCGCACTGCGCGACGTTGACATCCGACTCACCAATGGCCGCGTCTACTTGCGCACGCCCAGCATGGCGCGGACCTACCGGCACGCGGCCATGCCTCTCGTGGATGGATGGCTGGACACTGGCGACGTTGGCACGCTGAACGGCGACCAACGCAATGGCACGCTCGATTCGGGGATTCTCCGTATCGAGGGACGCAGCGACGATCTCATCATCACGGGCGGCAACAAGGTGTGGCCCCACATCGTCGAGCAGCGATTGCGCGAACATCCACTCGTTGCCGAGGTGGTGGTCCGTGGTGTTCCCGACCCCGAGTGGGGCACCGTGGTGTGCGCATGGATCGTGCCGACCACGAAGGATCGACCGCCAACGCTTGACGCACTACGAAGCCACGTCAAAGAAACGCTGGCTGCCTACTCTGCGCCTCGTCGCATCTCCCTCGTTGAATCGATTCCCCGCTCTGCGCTCGGAAAGCCATTGATGTCAGAATTGATCCGATGAGCGCGGAGCAACCGCCAGCGACAACCACTCGCCTTCCTCCGGCGTTCTGGCGACAGTTTGCCGCGTCCACCACCTCCAATCTCGGAGACGGCCTCGTTGGTGCTGCCGCACCGCTTCTGGCGCTGAGTCTCACGAACGACTCCCGCATGATCAGTGCAGTCAGCTTCGCCGCAATGCTTCCGTGGCTCGTATTGTCACTTCCCGCCGGTGTCTTCATCGACCGCCATGACCGACAACGCATCATGACTTCGGCAAACCTGATTCGTGCCGCCCTGTTCGGAGTGCTCGCAGTGGCCATCGTGACCGAAGTAGTGAACATCTGGCTGCTCCTGCTGCTCGTCCTCCTGCTCGCCGTGTGCGAAGTTCTCTTCGACATGTCCGCCCAGGCGTTCCTTCCCGCAATCGTCGACGATCATCTTCTGGAGAAAGCCAACGGTCGGCTCTACGCCGCCGAAGTTGCGGCGAATTCCTTCGTGGGTCTGCCCATCGGTGCGTGGTTGTTCGTCATCGCCGCATCGGCACCCTTCGGACTCCAAGCCGTGGCACTGGCGATTGCCGCACTGCTCCTCTCGTCGATCAAGATTGCACGTCCCTTCGCCGGAAGTCCGGTGTCGGGCAGCTACCGCGAGAGTTTCACGACCGGATTTCGTTGGCTTTGGCATCATCCCCTGTTGCGCACGCTTGCACTGATGCTCGGTGCGGCGAACATGTGCCACATGTTTGCGCAATCGATCTTTGCAAAATACGTGCGCGACGAACTCGGTTTGGGACCCCGTGGGTTTGGTCTGCTGTTGGCCACTGCAGCCGTCGGATCCATCCTCGGCGGCCTGATCGGAGCACGCGTGGCCCGCTGGCTCGGCCCATCGGTCGCCATCGTGGTGTCGTACACCATGTTCGCCGCGCTGGAAGTCATCCCGGCAGCGGTCCCCGAAGTCTGGGCCGTGGTCGTGGCCGGAACGCTCATGGCGGTGTTCGGCACGGTGTGGAACGTCATCACCGTGAGTTTGCGTCAACGGTTGATTCCCCAAGAACTGTTCGGTCGCGTCAACAGTGTGTACCGCTTCATCGGCACGGGCACTTCCGCCCTCGGCGCAGTTCTCGGCGGACAAATCGCGTACTACTTCGGTCTGCGCGCCACCTATGCAGCATCAGCGGTGCTGCTCGGCATCGTTCTCCTCGTCGGCGCGCCGCCGTTACTGCGACATGCCCGTCGTTATATGGCGCCCGAACGAACTCCTGCGCCGCCATCGATCACGTAGGTTTCACCCGTTATCCAACTGGCCTTGTCGGAGGCGAGGAACAACGCAAGATTCGCGATGTCCTCCGGCTCACCCAGACGTTTCGTCGGCAATTGACCAGCGAGTCGCTCACCGAAGTTCTCCACCAAGACCGATGCGAAATCCGTCTTCACCAAACCGGGCGCGATTCCCACCACGCGAGTTGGTCCGAGTTCTCCGGCCAACTGACGCGTCATGTGGATGAGGGCCGCCTTCGTGAGGTTGTAGACACCCAGAAATCCCTCGGCGCGCAGTCCACCCACCGATGCGATGTTGATGATGACCCCGGGATGCGACTTCAAATGCGCTTCCCACGCAGCTTTGCACCAGAACAATGGACCACGAAGATTCACCTGGAATGTCTTGTCGTATCGAGACTCGTCCACTTCGAGGGTGGGGCCCATGTAGGGATTCGTCGCGGCGTTGTTCACGAGGATGTCCAGAGCACCGAACCGCTCGATGGTGGCCGAGACACATGCCTTGCCTGCCTCGACATCGCCCGCATTGGCGGCGAAGATCTCCACGTCACCCTTCATGTCTGCGCGGGCCTCGCGCAGCGCATCCTCCTTGCGCGACGTGATCATCACCTTGGCGCCTGCAGCCGCGAACTGTGCAGCAATCGCCTTGCCGATACCCCGTGATGCGCCGGTGACGAGTGCAACCTTGCCAGCGAGTGAAACTTCCATGACCGTGACCCTACTTCGCACGCCGCCCGACGAGCCCTACTGCGGAGTCGGACCGTTTCCCGCCCGAGGTACGTAGCGAACCATGGTGACACGCCGCCCATCGAGCTCCTCGACGCAGAGTCGATATCCATCCGCTTCGACGCCATCACCGATTCGGGGCACTCTTCCGATCATGCCGAAGACATAGCCACCTATGGTGTCGTACTCGGCATTGCTGATCTCGATTCCCAGACGCTCATTGACGTCGTCCACGCCAACCGCTCCTTCCACCAACACGTCACCGCCCGGCTGGGTACGGAACCTGGCATCAACGTCGTCGTGCTCGTCGACGATTTCGCCGACCAACTCCTCGAGGCAATCCTCCAGGGTGACGATGCCGCTGAAAGCCCCGTATTCGTCCGCCACCACCGTGAGGTGATTCTGTGTTCGTTGCATTTCACGCATCAGTTCTGCGACCGGCTTGCCTTCGGGAACGACGTGCGCCTCACGCATGTGGAGCTTCACCGACTCCCCGCCACGTCCGTCACGTTCGAGTCGCATGAGGTCCTTGGTATTCACCGTTCCCGCGACGTCGTCGATGTCATCGTCGTCGATTCGAATGACGGGCATGCGACTGAATTGATGTTCGATTGCCACACCCAGCGCCGAGGACACCGTCGCCGACTCGTCAACGGTCACGATGTCCTGTCGAGGCTTCATGATTTCGCGCACCTTGGTGTCACCGAACTCGATCACGGATTCGATGAGCTCCTGTTCCTCGGCCTCGATCACGGAATCCTTTGCGGCTGCCTCGACGATGCCGAGGAACTCGGTTTCGCTGATGAACGGACCCTGCTCCAGATCCTTTCCCTTCACGATGAGGTTCGTGACGCGAATCAGCAGGTTCGACGCCACGCGTAGCGGCCAGAATGCCGCCAACGCAGAAACCAACGGCGCAGTTGCAGTTGCGCCCCGCACCGAATAGAGCACCGCGTAGGTCTTTGGCACTGCCTCTGCCAGCACGAAGAACACCACGACGTTGAGCGCAACGCCGATCACCACTCCCGGGGCGCCGAACACGCGATTCGCCACCACTCCGGTGAGCGTTGCTTGCAGTGTTTGGAGGATGTTCACCGTGAGCAACAGCGGATTCACCCATCGAGTGGGATCGCTGGCCAACCGAACCAGGATGTTGCCGCGCTTGTGGCCATCGGCAAGCAGGGCTTCTGCCTTCTGCTTGGTGATTCGCGAAAGTGACATCTCCGCCAATGCGAGCAGCGTCAAGATCACGAGCAGGATTCCCACGGTGACGAGCACCCATGCATCGCTGTTGGTGAACGTGGCCGACAACAACATCAATACCCCTGCGAAAAGGCGGCTGGTGCAGCGCCACTCCAATGAAGCTGTTCCAGGAGCGCTCGCTCACGGCTCCGCATCCTGCCGGCGTTCGTCTCCGTGTCGTGGTCGTAACCGAGCACGTGCAATACGCCGTGCGTGACCAGCAGCGCAAGCTCATCCTCGAGCGTTCCAGCGTGAGTCGGTGCCTGATCGCGTGCAACATCAGGGCACACCACCACGTCACCGACGAGGAGCGGCAACTCCCCCGTATCCACCCTGGCCAACACCGGCGTTGCCGAGCGGGCCGTCGGCCCGGTGGCTCGCGAATTGTCGACCAGGTCGATGGGGAACGCCAACACGTCGGTGGGGGCATCCACACCCATGTGCACTCGGTTCATCTCGTGCATCGTCTCGCGCGACACGAACAACAGCGCCATCTCCGCCTGACCCCTCACGCCTTCGGCCTCCAGCACGCGACTGGCGAGTGTCTGCCATCGCACGGACTCGACGTCGACGTCGGTTTGCTCATCGGAGACGAACACCTCCACGTTCCCGTCGCCACCAACTCGTCGTGGGGTGTTGGATCGCGGCCGGTCAATCACGGCGCCTGGCGCTCCGAACTCGTGAAGCAGCCTTCTCTCCCGACTTCTCGTAGGCGGCGACGATGTCTGCGACGATTTTGTGGCGCACCACGTCGGAATACTCGAGGTGCACGAACGTGAGACCCTCGATACCGGTCAACACTCGCTCCAGGCCGGCCAAGCCACTGCGCCCGTCCGGGATGTCGACTTGCGTCGTGTCGCCGGTGACCACGACTTTGGAACCAAACCCGATACGCGTGAGGAACATCTTCATCTGCTCGGGCGTGGTGTTCTGCGCCTCGTCGAGAATGATGAACGAGTTGTTCAGGGTTCGTCCGCGCATGAACGCCAGCGGCGCAACTTCCACCACCCCGCGCTCGAGATACTTCTGTGCGTGCTCGGCACCAACCATGTCATGCAATGCGTCGTAGAGCGGGCGCAGGTACGGGTCGATCTTGGCCATCAAGTCACCCGGCAGGAAGCCCAGCCGTTCGCCAGCTTCGACTGCGGGTCGAGTGAGGATGATTCTTTGCACCGACTTGGAGTGCAATGCCTGGACCGCCATGGCAACTGCCAGCCAGCTCTTGCCCGTACCCGCTGGACCGAGTGCGAAGGTAATGACATGTTCGGCAATTGCATCCACGTAGCGACGCTGGCCGGCGGTCTTGGCACGTACTGGTCGGCTCTGGCCCACTCGCACGATGTCGGAGGTGAGCACGCTGCTCGGACTCACGTCCGATTTCACCATGTCGATCACACGTCCAAGAATCACGAGATCCAGGGACTCCCCGCGTTGCAGGAGCTCGGCAAGTTCTTCGAACAGCCGACCCACGACCTCGGCCTCCGGACCAGAGCTACTCACTTCGTTGCCGCGAACCACGATGGAGCAATGCGGAAATGCACGTTCAACATGACGCAACAGTTCGTCACGTTCACCGAGGAGAGCCGCCATCAAATGGGTTCCGGGAATGACCACCGTGGTGGCAGATGAGGCGACGGTCATGTCGCGGGGGTGCCCATGGCCTCCTTCATGTTAGCCCCGTTCTGCTTGGCAACTTCCCCGCCAACTGCCGCGAAATCGAGGGCGAAAAACCGTTGAGCAGCAAGCGGTACCAATTCCACTTCGCCAACCATTCGTCCCATTCGCAACATCAACTCTGCTGCACCGCCGTCGTTGCCGGGTTGTGTGGTGTCGGGCAAATCGAAGACGAGAAGCGCACCGTCGCGTGCTTCTGCCGCGAGTGCCTCTTTGGCCAGGGCAATGTTGGCTCCTCGAACTTCGACATCCGAGTCCACCACGACCCACATCACGTAGTGCACCAGTCCCTTTCGCATGCGATCCGCGTGATGTTTTCGAAAATAGTCGGGATTCAACCAACGAGTCGACGTGATGTCGGTTGCGATCAACGTCATCACCATCGGACGGTTGTCGTCCCACACCACCCATACACGGTTGGTGGAATTGAGCAAGGCCTCGTCGAATTCGGAGCGATTCACCAACTCGGTGAACGGCAACACCGGATTGTTGGCATAGGCACGCCGATAAAACTCCCACAAACGATCGCGCAAATCCACATCGCCAAGGCGCGTATGACGGGTAATGAACATGGGTCTCCGATGAGCGCTCACGCGCCCGAGGTCACTGACCTCCGCCCGCTTTCAGGCTAACGAATCACGCGTTGTTACATGGGGATTTACTACCGTGGTTTCGGTGGTGTTCGCGTGACAGAACGCACGCTCGAGCGCGCTTCGTGGCTCTGTTTGGGGACGGGCGCTGCAACGTCGTTTGCGCATCTGGTGATTCGGTCCGAGACGTTCGGCAACGTCGTCTATGCACTTGCAGTCGCCAGCGTTGCGCTCTCCGCGGGTGCCTCCGCTCGTAGCCACCGACTCGACCGGCGCATTCTCCTCGGATTTGCCGTCATCACGTGTTCCGTCACCAGCGGACAAGTCCTCTCACGGGACTCGCTCGGCGTTACCGCCCACTTCGTTGGAGAGTTCTTCTTTCTCATCGTGCAGGCCACCCTCATCTTCGGTTTGTTGGTGGTCGTTCAACGTCGCATTGGAAGGGAGCCGGTCGGGGTGCTCGCCGATGCCTCGATCCTCTCACTCGGCACGTGGCTGGTGCTGTGGATCACCGTGTTGCGACCTCTCTTCGACACCATCACCGACGAACCCGCGGTCGTCGCACTTCGCGGCGTCACGTTTTCCCTCTCTGCGGTGGTGCTCTTCCTGCTAGCGACCTTGCTGCTCGGCGACTCGGAAAACAACACCGTGGTGTGGCTGGCAACCTGTGCGATCATTGCGTCGCTCATCGGCGACTTGCTGTGGGCCGTGTCGGATGCGCGACTCACCGACATCTCGCAGTCAGTACTGAATGCCCCATACGTACTCGCGCTCTTTGCGGCAGCGGCAACGTTGTTGCATCCCGAGATTCGGTTTCTCACCGCACAGGGTGCCTACCGATCCACCCGACCACTCGCCGGACGCCTCGTGGTGGTGATCTCCGGATTGGTCGCACCAATCTTCATCTTTGCCCTGACCGACGCACAAGACACCCGGGATCGCGTCGTGCGAACCGTGTCGGTGCTCGTGTTGTCGGCAGTGGTGTTGGTGCGAGTCGTGCTCGCGGTTCGCGCCAATGCCATGTTGCAGGCAAAACTCGTGGCAAGTGCGCAAACGGATGCGTTGACCGGCCTACCCAATCGATCCCTCATGCTGCAGCACGTCGACACAGCCCTGCGTACTGCGTGGCGCGATGGCCGCCAACCAACCGTGCTGTTCATCGACGTCGATCGTTTCAAGAACATCAACGACAGCCTCGGTCACGCCGCCGGAGACGACGTCCTCATTGCCGTGGCAGAACGCTTGCGCGTCGTGCTCCCCACGAGGTGCGTCGTCGGGCGCATCGCCGGTGACGAGTTCGTCGTGCTCGACCCACACACTGCAGGGCCAAGCGAAGCCATGGTGCTCGCCGACCGGGTCCTCGAGTCATTCCACGAGCCGTTGGCCCTCCGGCAGGGGGATGTGTTCGTCTCGGCGAGCATCGGCGTCTCCACCTATCGGCCGTCGGTCACCAATTCTGCCGACGACTTGCTGCGGCACGCCGATACCGCGATGTATCGCGCCAAGGAATCGGGACGCAACTGTGTTGCGATCTTCGATGAATCCATGCTGGAGAGCGTCACACAACGCTTGGCGGTGGAGACCGCTCTCTACCGCGCACTCGAACGTCGCGAATTGCGGCTGGTGCATCAACCCATCATCGACATTGGCTTGGGTGAGGTCGTCGGATTCGAGGCACTCATGCGCTGGGATCGCGAGGATGGCTCCACCATCTCCCCTGCCGAGTTCATTCCCATCGCCGAAGAAACCGGCACCATCGTGCCGATTGGATCTTGGGCGCTGCTCGAGGCTCTCACGCACCTGAGCGAGTGGATCGCAAGCGGCGTATGTCCGCGCGACGCAACCATGGCGGTGAACGTCTCGCCACGGCAGTTGAGCGATCCGAACTTCGTCAATGTGGTGAGCGAAGCCCTCACTCGCGCCCACATTCCGGCAAAGCAGCTCTGGCTGGAAGTGACGGAAGGCGTGATGATTTCGCAGCCCGACCAGGCTTTGGTTGCACTCACCAAACTCTGCGAGCTCGGCGTTCGAGTGGCGATCGACGATTTCGGCACCGGATACTCGTCGCTCTCACTCCTGCAGAAATTCCCCATTCAACGACTGAAGATCGACCGCACCTTCATCAACGGAGTCGCCGACAACGACGACGCACGCGCCCTGGTGCGCACGATCATCGCCATGTGCGAATCGATGGGCTTGGACATGGTCGCAGAAGGCGTGGAAAGCGTCCGTCAGTTGCAGACCCTGGGCGAATTGCGTTGCGCAAAGGCGCAGGGCTACCTCATCAGTCATCCCGTACCACCGGAATCGATCGCGAGCACCGTCGCTGCAATCAACGA
>JAFMJP010000115.1 GCA_017853375.1 Actinomycetota bacterium | reverse complement strand
TCAGTGACGAGCTCAACCACGGAAGTGTCATTGACCACATAAACGGAGGACGGATCTGGGAGATTCAGCGAAATATCATCGGAATCGGCCGATACGAGGTACTCCGGATTCACCACGACGTTGCTGCAGTCCGCCGACCGAATCGGTCGCACGATCACGCCGTCGAGTGTCTCGGCGTCGGCCGGGCTGTAAGTGCCCTGGGCTGTCGTCAGTGTCCAGTTCTTGGTCGTTGAGCGAATCAACAACATCGACGACTTCGTTGTCGCCTTATCAGCGCAGAATGGGCACGTTGCATCGAGGCGAGCGCTCAAGGGAGTGAGATCGACGTCGCCCGGACCACCCGTCCACTGGCAGGGGTCCTTGGTTTGATCAATGCCTGAGAACGAGAATCTCCACGTGTTGAATCCGAGATCGAAGATGACGACTCGACTCGAACCCGGCCAGTTTGAATCATAAACCGACACTTCGAACACGTCGTTCCCGATGGACCGAATCTGATACGGCAAGACGGCGTGACCACCAGTAGCCGTATACAGACCCAACGAGTAGCTCTCATCGCCCGACTCGAATGAACGGGCAAGTTCATTCACGATGTCGCGAAGTGAGCGTTGAGCCCACTCCGCGGTCGCGCGTTGAGCCTCGGGAAGAAACTGGGTCGCGAATGCGCGCATCACCGCATGCGTCACTTCGCCATCGTTGGCAAGTTGCGCCGTTGCTGGCTCTTGCCGCTCGCGAAAACGTGTCGCTGCCTGCACCACCATTCCTTCACAGTGACCAGACGATCGCGACTCGTTCACCATGCGGGCCCAAGCTGCCGCCTCGGGCGTCAGTATGCATGGGTCGATTACACCGTCAACACACTCGCTCTCTCCGAACATCGCCACAATGTCGGAGGCGTCGAAGACTTCAGGGGTCGACGAGCTTCCGAAGTTGGCAAAGGAGAAACCATCACTTGTCGGAGTCAGGCCAGAAGTGAGGAGTTCGCCGCCGTAACTCGACGAACTGCACCCCACCACCGCCGTTGTCGCAAACGCGACAACCAACAGTCCTCGGAGAATCTTCACACCTTGCTGGACGAGTCATCCACGCTCGAAACAAGTCGCTGCTTGCGCTTGAGCATGGAGATCACGACGAGTGCAATCAGGAGAAGGAGAACCACCCCGATGATGATGTTGCGCCATGGCAGCCCATCGGTCGTGACGGTCTCGTACACCGGCACGGTGGACACCACTTCGCCGGTCGAATCAACGATCTCGCCGGACGGCTTCACGGTGGTCACCTCACGGATGGACCGGCCTTTGCCAACAAAATCTGCAGCGAGAACGACAGGTTCACCTTCCAATGGCGTGGCACGGAACTCCACAGGAACGAGTGCATCGCCCACCGGAATGATTCCCCCAAGCGCGGGCACCCACTCGCCTCCATCGACCCGCATCTCGACAAATCCGTCCTCAACACCAGTGCGGTCGGCAATCTTGTCGACACAATCCTGCTCACACAGCAGGATTACCACCGAGGGATCGACAACAATCTGGGCGACCGGAAGCACTTGTGGCGCTTCTCCTTCGCCTGATGTTGTTGGTACCGGACTGAGCAGTCCCACGGGTACGGGCTGAGGCCCAACTTCCTCGGATGAAGCGACCGTGGTGGAAGTGGAATTCGCGGATGGATTCGACCCGTCACCAGAGATCGACGCAATCAAACCTTCGGTTGTATCGCCACATTTCAACCCATCTGGCAAATCACAGCCGTGCCATGCTCGATAACGCAGTTCTGCTTTGGATAGTCCCCGCAGATCCGAGAACCCAGAGCTGACAACACCAGGCTCAATAAGAGTCTGTGCCGCAAGGAGTGTGTTGCCATCCGTATCGAAGATCTCCAGATTGATGACTTTGGCTGCATCGCAGGTTGCTGTCATGCTGATTCCGCCGTTGTCGTCTTCACTCCACGACACCAACGGACTGACTCCGTCACATTTTCCACCACTTTGCTCGGATGAACCTTGCGGAACGATGGGTACTTCGTTCATTATCCATGTACCAGGATTGGCAAACGTCCAGGCTTTGATGAAGGTCGTTGACACGGCAAGAGCTCGCAGTTTCAGGGTGGTGTTGGTGCCGTCAACGGTCAACTCACCACTTTCCGTTGACCCATTCGGATTCGAGGAGGTCATGATAAGCACACCGCAAGGGATGTTTGTCGTAACGACGAAGTCGAAGATTTGTCCAACTTCCACTATCGCCGCCACTTCGGTGTTGACGACAACACACTCCGTCGAAGAAGCGTCGTCTTCGGATGACGTTGGCTCGTCACTTGTGTTCAGCGAGTCATCGGAGGTGTTTTCCGTAACCGTTGCATCTGTAGCGGTTGTGTCCTCAGTAGCAGTCGTGTCCTCGGTGGCCGCCGTGTCTTCAGTAGCAGTGGTGTCCTCGGTGGCGGTCGTGTCTTCAGTAGCAGTGGTGTCCTCGGTGGCGGTCGTGTCCTCGGTAGCCGTCGTATCTTCAGTCGCTATGGTGTCCTCGGTAGCCGTCGTATCTTTAACCACACACAACGGTGTGGTCTCCGCCGTCGTCACTGCCGACTGTCCCAAGGTCAGATCGGCGCTGGCCCTCGACCACGCATCCACTGCTCGCTGGGCAGCGGACTGGCGCTGTTTTGCCCGATTGAGCGGAAGGACCAGATTCTTAGCCTGCCTGTCTGCTGCATCCCACACGTTCAAGGCGTTCACGTAGAGGGTCCTATCCGGCCCAGGGGGCAGGCTCGTGCTGTAGCCCTGACCCTGCAGGTCCCAGACGATTCGAATCAGCCGATCAGACTCGGTGCGAGCAACGTCGTATTGAGTTTGAGCGGTCGCGGCGGCGCTGGTTGCCGACATGAGCTCAGTGTCAAGTGCCGCTTTGTCGCCAGCATTCGAGAGGGCAGATTGCGCAGAGGTCACTTTTGATCGAGCAGAGTCGACAGCCAGAGTCTGTGCCTCGGCCGTCTCAAAGCAGTTTGCTGCCGAGTTGCGAAGACGAGCCTGCGGCTCGCTGCCACAACTGGCAAGGAGCAAGGACCCCGCAATCATCAACGCCGCATAGTGTTTGTGCCTCATCGTGCCCTCCGCAGTCAAAATAAATATGAATTCATTTATAAGGTACCACACAGATTGCCTCTCGCAGCGTTCTTCATCGCTACGTCACGGCTGGCGTAGCGTCGGGCGAGCCATGACTCCCCCCGACGACGGTCACGAGCAGGGACTGTCTGACGCCCTCACCCCACAGTTGGCCGACGATCTCGCACTGGCGCTCCGAGCGGCCGCAGTTGCAGACGCAGTCAGCCATCCGGGATTCGTCGAACGTTCGTTTACGGTGGAACGCAAGGCCGACAAGAGCGAGGTCACGCAACTCGACCGCAACACCGAGTCGGCAATCAGTGACCTGCTTCGTGCGGAACGCCCGAACTACTCCCTGTACGGCGAAGAGCACGGCGTCGTCGGGCCAAGCAATGCCGAATTCCAATGGGTCATTGACCCGATCGACGGCACCAGCAACTTCGTTCGCGGCGTTCCGGTGTGGGCCACGCTCATCGCATTGGTACATCGTGATGAGCCGCTACTTGGAGTGGTGTCGGCACCGGCTCTCGGTATGCGCTGGTGGGCGGCACGTGGCCTCGGAGCATTTCACTCATCGGTTGCTGCCGGCAATGCAAGCCAGGAGATTCGCGTCAGTGATGTCAGCGAAGTTCGACGCGCAAGTGCCAGCATCACGGTGACCGAGTCGTGGCACGTAGCAAAGAAGACCGATCAACTCGACTCGTTGCAACGCAACGTAGGGCGCTTGCGCAACTACGGCGACTTTTGGCAACACATGATGGTTGCGCAAGGCACGGTGGACTTTGCCATCGACGCCATCGGGCTCGGGCCGTACGACATCGCCGCGATCGCTGCAATCGTCGCCGAAGCCGGCGGCACATGGTCGAATCGCCACGGCGACACCGACTGGCGCTCGGACTCGCTCATTACGAGCAACGGTCGCCTCCACGGCGCCGTACTTGGCGCGCTTGGAAGCGACCGTTAACTCGAGTTGTTGAGTTGTTCCGCGTCAGCGGGACGATTCGTTACATCATCCCCATGCCGCCGCCGGGCATTCCGCCACCGG
>JAFMJP010000114.1 GCA_017853375.1 Actinomycetota bacterium | reverse complement strand
CAACGTTGACGGGCGCGAACTTCACCGGAGCCACCTTGACTGGCGCCACCTTCACCGGTGCGACGGATAATCCATTGACTACAACAACGACCACTACGTCAACATCTTCCACTTCGTCAACCACGACAACCACGGTTGCACCAGCAACGTGCTCTGCAGGCGGCACGTGCGTCGTCGGGGATACAGGTCCCGGTGGAGGAATCGTCGTATATACAAGCGGTAGTGGCTCATCCAAGTACATGGAAGTCTCCCGAAACAACTGGTACAACGCAACGGAAACTGCGTTTCGCTGGTGCCATCCTGAGTACACAACCCTCGTTGGCGCATCGGGTACTGCAGTCGGAACGGGTCGATCAAATATGACGCTCATGCTGTCCATCTGCACAAGCAATGGAGCCGCGTATTGGATCAACCAGAAAAACAACAATGGCGGAGTCGGTGGAAAGACGGACTGGTTTCTGCCGTCGAAGGATGAATTGAACTATGTCTGTCGCTATGCCCGACAGCTCCCGGAGAGTACCGATACATGTTCGGGTGGAACATTGCGCTCTGGCTTTGTCGGTGCGAGTTACTGGAGCTCCTCTGAACACAACTCAACTACCGCGTGGTACCAGAATTTCCTCAATGGTGGACAGGCACGCTTGGATGGATACAAACAGACCCCAATTTATGTGCGCGTCGTTCGCTTCTTTGGCCCGTAAGCGATTGCACTTGCCATGCGCAACGACTGGTGGGCGTTGAGGGACTCGAACCCCCGACCCTCTCCTTGTAAGGGAGATGCTCTAACCAACTGAGCTAAACGCCCGCACGTCGCCTGCGCGAGGGATTCAAGCCTACGACCAGCAAAAAACTTCGCACCGAAGTGTCGTCAGTACTACCGCTTGACCCACGCCAATTTCTTGCCGGACTTCTTGCACACCACCTTGGTCTTCCCCGCTATTGCTGTCGCACCGGCCTTCGTGCACAAACCGCCGACTCGAACTGCTCCCGACGTCGACGCCACTGCAGTCGTAGTGGTATTCGACGAGGAGCCACACGTCGCACAACTGATGCCCGCAGTGTTCAGCGCCAGCCCCGGACTTTCGGCATGAGCACCAAGCCCGATCGACTGGGCCGTCAAGGTCGTTTGAAACGATGCAATTGCTGCGACGCCGGTTGCCGAAGTAGCACGACGGATGTCAGTCGACCCACCCGCGCTGGTGTGAACGTACGTGGCAATTGCGCCGTCGGCCAGTTGGATTCCAGCCGGCACACCACCGGCCCCGTTCGAAACCACGCCACGAAACGTGTAGGAACCTTGTAGCGAGCTGGAGGTGTATGCATGAACCGAGGGCCCGCGCGAAACGTACAACACCCACTCGGTGCCGTTGAAGAAGATGTCGGGGTCGCTGAATGCACCGGTGGTGATGGTCTCCGAAATTCGTGCGCCGGAGTCCAGCTCGAATCGGGTTCCATCACTGCCTGCAACCTCGACTGCCGACTTGATCTCGCGCACACACGAAGTTTGACCGGCGCCGCATTGCGCCGGATCCTGGCCGGGGATACCCGGCAAAAAGAACAAGATGAGCCGCCCATCCGGCAACTGCGCCAGCGAAGGGTCGACGTAAGTTCCGCTATTCAACGACACCGCCGCAGTGGTCGTTGCCCCCGATGACATGTCGACTCGAGTGAGACCACTCGTTGAAAAGACGTACAGCGTGTTGCCCCGACGAAACACATCCGGCACCGATCCCTTGTACGACTGCCAACCGCCGACGAGCGACCAATTGGCACCATCGGCACTCTGTGCGAGTTGCACGATGTGGTTTGCCGGATTGTTGCAGTCAGTCGCGCCAGGCGCACACGTGTGGAACGACATGAGGTAGGGCTGCGTTGGCACCGTCACGGCGCCCGCTGCCGGAGCAGCCGTAGCCACCAGCCCAAGCGCAATTGCGCAGGCAATCAGAAGAGAACGACGTTGCGCGCGGGTCATGAGCCGAGACGACATGGTCATCAGCCGAGTTTAAATCGCAGGACGCGGTTGCCGAATTTTTGCTCCCCCACCCACAGGTAGCCGTTCGTCACCATGAGCGAGCGTGGCATGCGGAACTTGTTGATGCCCAATCCCGTGTTGGCCTTGGTGGCCGCGGTGGATGCGCCGAGAACTGCCGTGGGCGCACCGCCGGACAGCGCCGCAGACATCGTCGACCACCAGGCGATGCGATCGAAACCGGTATCGGCAACGAAGAGGCCACCGTTCACCGGCAGTCCACCCATCGGCAGGTTGAACTGCGTGCCCGTCACCGTGGTGCCGGCTTGATTGTTGGCGAGCGCACCAACGGTCCACACGTACGTTCCCGGATTCGCGATACACGTGAGCACCAGATAGTTGCCGTCCGAGCGAAGCTGCGTTGCAGCGGGGCAACCAGGAAGCGTGAACACAGGCGCACTTGTCGCTGTTGGAATCTGGTTGAACACGTACACCTTCGCCGATTGCTTGTCGGCGAGATAGATGTAGTTGTTGTCCGCAGCCACCGCAGTGAGCCCCGACATCGTGACTCCACCGATATTGGTGTCGAGTTGCGTCGTCGGAAGCGTGGTTTTGTTCTGTGGAATCCCACCAGACCAGATGTGCAACTTGCCCTCACCGGCAACGGCATAGATTTTGGTGCCCTTGAAAGTGGCCGCAACGGAGTCCCACGGCTGGAACGGCATGATGAACGAGTGGTCGGGCTTGGCGTTGTTGTCGCCGGGAATCTTCTTCCACACGTACACACGGCGCTCGAAGTCGCTGTTGATCGCCAACGACGTGCCGTCGGATGACAACACCGGATTCGTGATCATGAATGCTGCGCGATTCGAATTGTCGCTTACCCCCGTGGAACCGACGTAGAAGTCGGCCGGTTGATTCGCGCCGGTAGGAACCGCGTTCCAACCCGCAATTCGACTTGCGTTGTACTCGAGCACGTAGACACGGTTCCCGAGTTTGACCACGTCTCCACCGTCACCGCCTTGCAATCCAACTTCGGGTGGCGCCACCGTGAGGTCGGCTTGTGCCGGGTTGCTGGTGGGGAATGTTCGCAGAATCTCGAGATCTCGTTGCAGCAGATACACGCCCGTGGAATCGATGTGGCCGTTGTACCAGCCCGCGTTCCGATCTCGACCAAACAGCATGAAGTAGTCGGGGTTGGAACCAGCCGACGTCGGGAATGAATTCCACACGTGGGAGCCGCGATTACCAAGTGGTGACCGCGAGTTTTCGTCACCGATAATCACCCGATTGCCGTCGGAGGTGATCTGACGTGGAGTACCCATGATCTCCGGATCAATGGTGAAGGATGCCGCAGTCTGCCCCGATGTTGCCGGAATGCTGTTCCACACTTTGATGTCGCCGGCCTCGGTTCGCGACACCATGATCTTGGTGCCATCGGTCCACACACCCCACGGCCACGAACCCTCGCCAAGATCGAGAGAAATATCGGCGGCCTGACCGTTGGATGTCGGGAACGTTCGCCAAATGAGGATGCGATTGTTGTTGGAGTCGGCGACCATGAGCATGCCTGACGACGAGATCGAGAGGTCACTCGGCCAATTCATCTCGTTGAGCGCAGACCCCGAGTTGTTGGTGGAAAAGTTGGGTTGGCCCAGCACGAGATTCGGCGCGGTATTTCCCGTCGGGGCGGACGTCCAAATGAGTACTCGATTGTTGTTGCGATCAGCGATGGCCAAACGCGTACCGTCAGTCCCCATGCCGGCTGGATGGTTGAAGAACAGTGCTCCACCGGACTCATTCGCAACGCCCGGCATGCTCATGAAGCCCACTGCCGACTGCCCGCTGGTGACCGAAGTTCCCGACGTCACCGCCAACTCCGAATACGTCGTGACGTGATCACAACCGATGATGTTGTTGACTCCCGTACTGGTGGCTTTGTATTGCGCTTTCGTACAGTCGGATGCGGTGGCTGCTCCGCCAGGTGCCTCACCTGGCTTGGCAGTGGGAGTTCCACCAGGAGCGGCACCACCCGGAAGTGCACCTGAGCGAACACGCCATACGCGGTTCTTGCCCTCTTTGACGCAGACGAAATCCACGGACTTCTTCTTTTGCTTCAGCGTGACGAGTTGCCCCACTTTCGTGCATCTCGCCCCATTTTTCACGCTTGCCTGAGCGGCAACGGGGG
>JAFMJP010000026.1 GCA_017853375.1 Actinomycetota bacterium | reverse complement strand
CGTCCTGGTGGTCGACTCGTTGGCCGCGGAATCGGTGCCGTCTTGTTCGGAACGCCACGACGCGGCGGAGCATCGGTTTTCACGCGCACCGGCAAACGATCGACGAAGACCCACCCGACGTGCGGTACCGGCTTGCCGCCAATCAAACGTCCCTGCTCGAACAACCATGGATAGTGGTCGTGGAACTCCTGATAGCTGTCGTTCGACACCACCGTTGCATTCACCTTGTCGGCGATCATCAATACGAAACCATCTCCTCGGCCCAACGCACCCGCAGGCGGCGTCACCAGTTCGCCGTTGGCAATCGCCTCGGAAAACTCGACGGCTTCCTTCTTGTCGATACGGTGAGCAAAACTCGCATCCACCACCACCGTGACCTGGGTCTTTGGGTATTCCTTCATGAACGCAAGCACCGCTTCGTTCAATTGCTTCAAGCTCGGCGCACCGCGACCTTCGGTGGCAAGGTTGCTTCCATCCACCACCACATGGCTGGGATTGGAACGATCAGCGATTTTCGGTTTGCTGACTACCACGTGGCAAACGTCGAGTCCATCAAGTCGGCGAGCTCTTGGTCATGCACGGCCTTCGAGCCGGTTGCGGGACTTCCCGATTCGACGCGTGCCGCATGGCGCAGGTCGTAACCGCGATCCTTGAGGCGCCAAATGATGTGTTCCACGAAGTGCCATGCGCCCATGTTCTCCGGCTCTTCCTGCAGCCACAACACTTCCTTGGCGTTCGTGTAACGACCGAGCACCTCGTTGATCTGCGCCTCCGGGAACGGATACAGCTGTTCCACACGCACCACGGCCACGGCTGCACCACGCTTGGTGCGTTCGCTCATCGCATCCCACGCCACTTTGCCCGAGCACAACACCACACGTCGCACGGCCGAGCGGTCGGCTACGAACGGATCGTCCAACACCTCTTCGAACGAACCCTGGGTCAATTCATCGACGGGTGAACGACTTTCCTTCATTCGCAGTGGTTGCTTCGGTGACATCACCACGAGCGGCTTTCGCACGTCGCGACGAACTTGACGGCGCAACAAGTGGAAGTACTGACGCGACGTCGTCGGGTACGCCACCTGGATGTTGTCCTCTGCGCACAGCTGCAGGAATCGCTCGAGGCGTGCCGAGGAGTGCTCGGGACCCTGCCCTTCCATGCCGTGCGGGAGCAGCAACACGAGACCGTTGTGCTGACCCCACTTGTCCTCGGCTGCCACGAGATATTGGTCGATGATGATTTGCGCGCCGTTGACGAAATCGCCGAATTGCGCTTCCCACATCACCAGTGCAGCCGGATTGGCATGGGAGTACCCGTACTCGAATCCCAACGCCGCATACTCCGACAGGAGCGAGTCGTACACGAAGAACTTCGCGGCACCGGCACCGAGGTTGGCGAGCGGCGCATACTTGGTTTCGTTCATGTAGTCGACCAACACCGCATGACGATGACTGAAGGTTCCACGGCGGCAGTCTTCGCCAGCCAATCGCACGGGCGTTCCTTCCATGACCAACGAACCGAAGGCCAATGCCTCGGCTGTTCCCCAGTCGACTTCGCCGTCTCGTTCGTACATCTCGGTGCGGCTCTCGAACTGTCGTAACAGCTTCGGATGCACGGTGAAGCCGTCCGGATATCGAGTGAGCGACGCAAAGATGTGGTCGAGCACCTCACGGTCCACTCCGGTGGGTACGTGCGGCAGCACGCCAACCGGCTTCGGCGGCGGTGGCACTTTGGTGACTTCTCGCGCGTGCGCCCGAGTTTCATCGAGTGCCGCCTGCAACTTGCCCTGATAATCCGTGAGCACCTTCTCTGCTTCCTCGATGGTGACGACTCCGCGCTTCACCAGGGTTTCGAGATACAACTTGCGAACGCTGCGTCGCTCGGCAATCGCCTTGTACATGAGCGGCTGGGTGTAGCTCGGGTCGTCACCCTCGTTGTGGCCGTGACGGCGGTAGCACACCATGTCGATCACCACGTCCTTGTGGAACTGCTGGCGATAGTCGAATGCGAGCTTTGCGACGCGGACGCATGCCTCGGGATCGTCTCCGTTGACATGGAAGATCGGCGCACCAACCGACTTGGCTACGTCACTGCAGTACTGCGACGAATGCGCGTATTCGGGCGACGTGGTGAAACCGATCTGATTGTTGATGATCAAGTGGATGGTTCCACCCACGCGATAGCCGCTGGTGTCGCTCATCGCGAGACACTCCGCAACGACTCCCTGACCCGCAAACGCTGCGTCACCGTGCACCAGCAACGGCAACACACTGAATGCACCGGGCGGTTCGATCTGGTCCTGCATGGCGCGAACGGTGCCCAACACGATCGGATCGACGGTCTCCAAGTGGCTGGGGTTGGATGCCAACTCCACCGGCAACAATGCGCCGCTACGTGCCTGGAACTTCCCGGTGGCGCCAAGGTGGTACTTCACGTCACCCGAGCCTTGGACGGCATGTGGATCCACATGACCCTCGAACTCGCCGAAGAGGTGCTCGAGGCTCTTGCCAACCACGTTGGCGAGCACGTTCAAGCGCCCGCGGTGCGCCATGCCGATGACGGCGCCGTCCAATGCATGGTCGGCAGCCAAGTTGAGGATCATGTCCATGATCGGCACGGCCGACTCGGCACCTTCCAAACCAAATCGCTTGGTGCCCACGTACTTGGTGGCCAAGAAACGCTCGAAGGCTTCGGCGGCGTTCAACCGTTCCAGGATCACCATTGGCTCGGGTTCGAATTCGTCGCGATGACCTTCGACTCGCTCCTGCATCCAGCGCTGCTCGTCGGTGTTCTGGATGTGCATGTACTCGATGCCGATGGTGCGGCAGTACGCATCGCGCAAGACACCCAGCAACTCACCCAACGTAGAACGCTGCACACCACCCACGCCGCCGGTGGCGAACTCACGATCGAGATCCCAGATGGTGAGTCCGTACGTCAGCGGATCGAGTTCGCGCGGCATGCGCGGCGCCTTCCAACGCAACGGATCAAGGTCAGCGATGAGGTGACCGCGAACGCGGTGTACTCGGATCAGTGTGGCAACCTGCATCTGCTTGTGGGCCTGCAGATCGGCGCCCTCGAGGTCGTTGGTGTCGGTTCGCCACTTCACCGATTCGTACGGCACACCGAGACTGCGGAAGATGGCTTCATAGAAACCGTGTTCGCCCAGCAACAGTTCGTTCACGTACTTGAGGAAGAGACCGCTCTCGGCTCCCTGGATGATTCGATGGTCGTAGGTGCTCGTGACGGTGACCACCTTCGACACACCCAGTTGGTTGAGTGCACGCTCGTCACTTCCCTGGAATTCGGCGGGATAATCGATCGACCCCACGCCAACGATGACTCCCTGTCCCACCATGAGCCTGGGCACCGACTGATTGGTGCCGATGGTGCCGGGGTTGGTGAGGCTCACATTCGCACCTTGGAAGTCGTCCAGTGTGAGTTTGTTGTTGCGCACCTTACGAATGATTTCGTCGTACGCCATGAGGAAGCCCATGAAGTCGAGGGTGTCGGCACCTTTCAATACCGGCACCACCAACGTGCGCTGACCGTTCCCCTTGTCGACGTCCACCGCAAGGCCCAAATTCACGTTGGTGTAGCGCTGCAGCTGGGGCTTGCCATCGGCGTCGGCAACGTATGCGTTCTTCATGTTCGGCACGGCATCGGTCAATGCACGAACCACCGCGAAACCGATCAAGTGCGTGAAGCTCACTTTGCTCTGCCCGGTTCGCGAGCGATAACCGTTGATCACACGCCGGTTGACTTCCAACAACTTCGCAGGAATCTGGCGCACACTCGTGGCGGTGGGCACCGACAAACTTCGCTCCATGTTGGTGGCGATCGCTGCGCCAACACCGCGAATTGGTTCCGGTTCACCAGGAGGTGTCAGGGTTGCGGGTGCAGACACCACCGTTTGCGTGGGTGTGATCGCCGTGGGACGACGCACCGGAAGGGTGTCGTCGGTTTTGCCGTTCGATCCCGCCGCTTTCTTGCCGTTGCCGGTCGTAGCGCCGGCAGCAGGCGACGTTGCCGCACCTACCGACTTGTAATCGCTGAAGAACTCACGCCACTGCTCGCTGACCGCCGCCGGGTTGTCACGGAAACGCTCATACATCTCTTCCACGAGCCAGGAGTTGGTACCGAAGTCCTCGCCCGAGGCACCTGCAGGGGTGTTCACGGGCGAACTCACGCCTCCAGCGTACTTATTCGTCGCACCTGCTCTTGTTGGCGCTTAGCCAAGCATGAATTCGGAGAGCAGCCACAGCACCAGCCACAGCACACCGCTGGTGATGAGCGCGTTCTTGTGCGACTCGTACGGCCAGAGCAACTTGTTGGTTGCCGCGGAACCGCCCAGTTTTCCGAGTGCGTTCAACTGCAGGATTGCACCGATCACCACGGCGATGATGACGTAGGTCGACGCCTGACTTGGTGTCGCTTCTGCGTACGCGCCGCTGTAGAAGTGTGCAGAACCAACCATGAACCACAGCATCGATACCGAGAAGATCAGGTTCTGTCGTGATGCCAGCAGGGCACGGCGACCGGCAGCCGCCGCGTTCGGATCAGCTTGACCGCCGCCGAGCACGTTCACGGCGTTGGCCAACACGATTTTTTGGTTCTTCCAGATGATCATCCATACGTTGGCCGCCATCGTCAAGCCGTACAACATGCCGACCGAAATCGCTGCATCATGACCGATGCCGGCGGTGGAACCTTCGCCGAGGAAGTTCTGCCAATAGTCGGGCTGACCAGTAATGAGGAGTCCGGTTCCCAGCGTGGCGATTGCAGCCCAGCGGAACCACCAAAGCGCACGACGCGCCAGCTTGTCCAGGGTGATGTTTCGGGCCTTTGCCTCATCGCCGTACGTTGCAAGTGCCGGCACTTGCACCAGGTTGAAGTAGTACAGCAAGCCGATCCACGCAATGCCCACCAAGACGTGCAGGTAGCGCATGAAGAAATCGAGGAAATAGTTGCCCGAGAACAGTTCCACCGTGTGACCTCCGGAGTGAGTTGTAATGACGTGCGACAACCGTCGCTCGCACTTAGAAGGTAGCGGAAACTAGGTTGTACGTCGGTGACTGCCGAATTCATCTATACCTGCTACAAACTGGGACGCTTCTACCCTCCCGACCGTCAGGTGCTGGCCGACATCTCTCTGTCGTTCTACCCCGGCGCGAAGATCGGGGTGTTGGGTTCCAACGGCAGCGGAAAATCCAGTCTCCTCAAAATCATGGCGGGCCTGGACGACGGGTACAGCGGCGAAGCGCGTCTCACTCCTGGCTTCAGCGTCGGACTCCTGGCCCAAGAGCCGCAACTCGATGCCAACAAGGACGTCCTCGGCAACGTCATGGACGGGGTTGCGCCGATTCGCGACCTGCTTGCGGAGTACGAGAAGGTCACCGCCATGTGGGGCGAACCAGATGCAGATTTCGAAAAAGTGGGTGCGCGACAAGCCGAACTCGAGGCAAAGATTGCAGCAGCCGACGCCTGGAGCCTGGAGCGCAACGTGGAGATTGCAATGGATGCGTTGCGGTGTCCGTCGAACGACGCCGACGTCACCAAGTTGTCCGGCGGCGAACGTCGTCGTGTGGCGCTGTGTCGACTGCTGCTCTCTCGCCCCGACTTGTTGTTGCTCGACGAACCCACCAACCACCTGGATGCCGAGAGCGTCGACTGGTTGGAACGCTTCTTGCAGGAATACTCCGGCACGGTGATTGCCATCACGCACGACCGCTACTTCTTGGACAACGTCGCCAAGTGGATTCTGGAACTCGATCGTGGTCGCGGTATCCCCTTCAGCGGCAACTATTCGAGTTGGTTGGAGCAAAAGCAGGAGCGACTGGCACAAGAAGAAAAATCGAACGAAGTTCGACGACGTACCCTGCAACGCGAGTTGGAGTGGGTGCGAATGGCCCCCAAAGCGCGTCAGGCCAAAGGCAAGGCACGTCTCGCGGCGTACGAAAAACTGCATGCCGAAGCGCAAGCTGCCGAACGCGGACCCGACAAGTTGGAAATCACCATCCCTGCCGGCAAGCGACTCGGTGACACCGTCATCAAGGTGGAGAACCTCAACAAGGGATACGGCGATCGATTGCTCATCGAGAATCTGAGCTTTTCGTTGCCACCTGCCGGCATCGTCGGCATCATCGGCGCGAACGGCGCCGGCAAGACCACCCTGTTTCGGATGCTCACCGGTCAAGAGCAGCCCGACTCCGGCACCGTGACGGTGGGTGACACCGTGCAATTGAGCTACGTCGACCAAAGCCGCGATTCACTCAACCCCGACCACAGTGTGTACGAAGAGATCACCGGTGGTACCGACACGCTGAAGGTTGGCGGACGCGAGATCCATGGTCGCGCCTACGTGGCCAGCTTCAATTTCAAGGGCAGCGACCAGCAGAAGAAGGTTGGCGAACTCTCCGGTGGCGAGCGCAATCGCGTGCACTTGGCAAAACTGCTGAAGAGCGGCGGCAACGTGTTGCTGCTCGACGAACCCACCAACGATTTGGATGTCGACACGCTGCGCGCCCTGGAGTCTGCCCTCGAAGCATTTCCTGGTTGCGCAGTGGTCATCAGCCACGACCGCTGGTTCCTCGACCGAATTGCCACCCACGTGCTGGCTTTCGAAGGCAACAGCCAAGTGCGCTGGTTCGAGGGCAATTTCCAGGATTACGAAGCATGGCGCCGCAAGGAGCTCGGCGTCGATGCCGATCAGCCAAAACGCCTTCGCTACAAGCCACTCACCCGCAAGTAGCCGAGCCATGCGCCCATTCACCCTCGAGTGCCACGACGTATGAGCGATCCCACCAACCATCGAGCCGTGGCGATCATTCGTGTGGTGTGTGCCGTGTGCTTCGTCGGTGGGATTGCAGGCATGATCGTCGCTTCACTGGCCGACAACAACATCGGCGCGGTGCTCACCGCCGGCATCGTGAGCGCCATCGCTGCAGTGGTGTTGTTGGCCGTGAGTACGGTTGCCGGCCAACGGCGAGCAGAGGTGTTCAACGAGGCCGATGCGGAGATCCTCGAAACCGGAATCCGTCGACTGATCGCTTCCGGAAGTAGCGAGTCCGCCGTACGCGACCTGGTGCGCCGAGCCATTGAGCTCGGACGGCGCACCAGATGAGTGACGCGCACGCACAACAGATTCCCGGCGACCTCAGCGACGCCGAGCTCGCCACTCGACTGGCACGAGAAACCGGCGAGCGATTGGTGGAGTTGCGCGAACGGCTCATCCGCGAGGGTGCGTCACCGTGGCACCTCATGGACGCCGGTGACGCAATCGCCCATCGCTTCATCGTCGATACGTTGCGTCGAGTTCGACCCGGCGATGCAGTGTTGTCGGAGGAAGGAGCAGACGATGCAGCACGCTTGTCGGCCCAGCGCGTCTGGATCGTCGATCCGTTGGATGGCACGTCGGAGTTCGGTGAAGGTGATCGCGACGACTGGGCCGTACACATTGCACTGTGGGACCGCACCGCCGGCGTGAGCGGGGATCTGATTGCCGCGGCCGTTGCGCTTCCGGCACTCGACAACACATTGTCGACTTTTCCGCCACCACCGGCACCACCCCGTCACGACCGCACCCCACTCATGGTGGTGTCGAGATCTCGAACGCCGGCAGTTGCCGCAGCCGTGGCGCGGGAATTGGGCTACGACGGCGTGCGGCTGGGTTCGGCCGGGGCCAAAACGATGGCCGTGGTCTTGGGACACGTCGACATCTATCTGCACGCAGGTGGGCAGTACCAGTGGGACTCTGCTGCACCGATCGCAGTCGCCCGCGCGGCCGGACTCCACACCAGCCGAATCGACGGAAGTCCCCTTCTCTACAACGATCGCGATACATGGCTGCCCGACTTACTGGTGTGTCAGCCACACCTTGCCGACGACATCCTGCGGGCAGTGCGCAACTTCACATCCCTCTGAGGCGCTGCGCCCGACGCACACCCTGAACCATTCGGCAGACTGCGGGGGTGGAAAGCGTCGTCACTCCTCCTGCCGATCGCACCTGGGGCGCATTCAGTGACAACCCGCCGTGGACGTTGGATCGCGACACCATTCGCTGGCGCGGGCTCGTCGAGAGTCTTCGCATGCAAGCCCGCGCCGAATTGCCGTCGCTCATGCGGCCACCGCGAGTACCGCCGGTCGCACGACTCTTCGTGGTGGTGTTTCGACTCGGTGTAGCGCTCGGTCCGTGGTGGTGGAAGCGTCGCCGCAAGAAGTACGCGACACCCGAGGCGTCGCGCGCCGATTTGTCATTGAGGATGCGTCGCGCCATCGAACGACTCGGCTCCACCTACATCAAGTTGGCGCAAATCATTTCCAGCGGCGAGGGGCTCTTCCCCGTCGAACTCGTCGAGGAATTCAAACGTTGTCGGGATCAAGTGCCGGCGGAATCGTTCGACGACGTTCGTGCAGTGGTGGAAGCCGACCTTGGCGCACGCATCGAAGACGTTTTCACTTCCTTCAACACGGAACCAATCGCTGCCGCATCGATTGCCCAGGTGCACGCGGCAGTGCTCCGTAGCGGCGAATCCGTCGTGGTCAAGGTGCAACGACCACAAGTTGGCGTATTGGTACGCAAGGACCTGAAGGTGATGGCCTGGTTGGCACCGTTCCTGGTCGGAAGGATAAAGATTGCGGCACTCGCCAACCCGCCGGCTCTCGTCGAACTGTTTGCCGAAACCATCGTCGAAGAGTTGGACTTCCGACTCGAAGCGTCCAACATGCTGGACATCGCCAGCATCCTTGCAGACCTGAAGCAGAGCGGTTATGTGATTCCGCGCCCACACCCAGAATTGGTGACTCGTCGCGTCATCGTGATGGAACGCCTCGAGGGATTCAAGTTCGACGATGTTGCCGGCATGAAGGACGCAGGCATCGACACGGAGGCCGTCATCCGCACCGGAATGGTTGCGTTCATGGAAGGTGCGTTGTTGTACGGCGTGTTCCACGGCGACCTGCACGGCGGCAACCTGTTCGTGATGCGTGACGGTCGCACTGCGCTACTCGACTTCGGGATCGTGGGTCGCCTCTCTGGCAACCGACGGCTGGCGTTCCTGCGCCTCATGCTGAGCGCCACCACCAATGACGTGAAGGGTCAAATGACCGCACTACGCGACTTGGGCGCGCTGCCAATGGATACCGACCTCGATGCGGTCATCAAGGATCTGCGACTCGACCAACCCACCATCGATCCCACCACGTTGTCGGGTGAGGAACTGGTGAAGGAAGTGCAGCGAGTGGTGAAGGCGATGCTCGGATACGGAGCACGAATGCCCAAGGAGCTCATGCTGTACGTCAAGAACATGGTGTTCCTCGACGGCGCCATCGCACGTCTCGCCCCCGACCTCGACTTGTTGGGTGAGATTGCGCAGATTTCCATGCTCTTCGCGCAGCGTCACGGTGAGCGTCTCGGACGCGAACTCGGGATCGACCACACACAAGTGGAAATCAACCTCGACAGCGTGAAGGCCGGACTCGGTGTGAGCAACGACACCGACCGCATGACCTACCGCGACCTGCAAAAGCGCCGCGAGCTGATCCAGAAACGCATGCGCGACCACGTCGGCCGCTGACTCGCACTTCGCTTCGTACCGCGAAATTTGTCAGTATTGGAGGATGCGTCTCGTCGTTGCCCGCTGCACGGTCAACTACGTGGGCCGACTCGAAGCTTCCCTTCCGGAAGCCACCCGACTCATCATGGTGAAGAGCGACGGCTGCGTGGCGATCCACGCCGATGGTGGCGCCTACAAGCCGCTCAACTGGATGAACGCACCGAACGAGATTCGCGAGTTCCCCGACCGCTGGGAAATCACCAATCCGAAGGACGAGAAGCTCACCATCACCATGTTGGAAGTCCTGAGTGACTCCACGCACGAGCTCGGCGAAGATCCCGGGCTGTCCAAGGATGGCGTCGAGGCACACCTGCAAGAACTGTTGGCGGCCGACCCAACGGTGATCGAGGATGGTCTCACCCTCATTTCTCGCGAGTACCCCACCGCAATCGGCCCAGTCGATTTGTTGTGTCGGGCCACCGACGGCACAACGGTTGCCATCGAAGTAAAACGTCGTGGCGAGATGGATGGTGTCGAACAACTCGGGCGGTACCTCGAGTATCTCCGCGCCGACAGCTCCCTCGGCGTGTTGCGGGGCGTATTCGTGGCCCAGTCCATCAAGCCACAGGCGCGCACGCTCGCCGAAACACGAGGCTTGACGTGGAAAGAAGTCGACTACGACGAGCTTCGTGGTCGACGCAAGGACGAATTGAGGTTGTTCTAGTCCATGATTCGCGAGCTTCAGTCCGGTGATTTTGACGACGTCATGCGCATGAACAACGACAACGTTCCGGCCGTCTCGTTCATCGAACGTGGGGAACTTGAGCAGGATGTTCGTCTCGCCAAGCACGCATTGGTCGTCGGCGACGCCCCGATTCGGGGATTCTGCACCACGTTCGCCAGCGGCCTCACCGAGGATCTCGGAGTGAACTATGCATGGTTCGCTGCGCGGTACCCGCACTTCGTGTATCTCGATCGAGTGGTGATCGACGGCGGTTTTCGCTCTCAGGGTCTGGGTGAATTGCTGTACACCGAGGTGGAGCGTCGCATTCGTGACGAAGCCACGACGGACCTCTTTGTCTGCGAGGTGAATCTGCAACCGCGCAACGACGGCTCACTTCGATTTCATGCCCGCTTGGGATTCGAGCAAGTCGGCGAGCAGGAATCCAAGCCCGGACTCATCGTGGCGATGCTCGCCAAGCGGCTCCGCTAGCGGACGCCCCGCACTACTTCTTTTGTGGTTGCGGCCAGCCGCCGGGGCGACCGTCCATACCCGAGTTGACACGGGCTTTGCCGAGCAACTCCTCCACGATGGGCCCCAAACGAGTGGGATCATCCACGGGATCGTGCGATGGGCCGCGCACCCAACCTTCGGCAATCGCAAAGGTTCGACCGCTGGCTTCGAACACTCGACCGGTGACGTCCTTGCTCTCTGCCGAAGCCAACCAAGTAACGATGGGCGCAATCCAACGCGGTGATTGCGCTTCGCGCTCTTCGTCCGTTGGCGGCGTTGGCTGCAGGTTCTCGGTCATGCGCGTGAGCGCAACAGGCGCGACCGCATTCACGGTGACGCCGTAGCGTGCGAGCTCCAACGCGGTGATCACGGTGAATGCGGCGATTCCGGCTTTGGCCGCACCGTAGTTCGACTGACCGACGTTGCCGTAAATTCCCGACACCGACGTGGTGTTGATGATGCGACCATCGACGGGTTTGCCGGCTTTGGACTGATCCCGCCAGTACGCGGCAGCAAAATGCGAGGGCGCGAACGTGCCCTTCAAGTGCACCTTGATGACTGCGTCCCATTCGGCTTCACTCATGTTGGCCATCATGCGGTCACGAAGAATGCCGGCGTTGTTCACCACGCCGTGCAAGTCGCCGAAGGTATCGACAGCGGTCTTGATCAGCCGCTCGGCTCCCTCGAACGACGAAATGTCGTCACCGTTGGCGACTGCCTTTCCGCCAATGGCTTCGATTTCCCTCACTACTTGGTTGGCTGGCGATTCGTCGCCGCCACTTCCATCGACACCTGCGCCGAGATCGTTCACCACCACATGGGCACCGTGTCGCGCCAGGCTCAGGGCATGCTCACGACCGATGCCGCGACCGGCCCCCGTAACGACAACGACTCGACCCTCACACAACTTGGCCATGACCGTGACCCCTTTCCCGACTCCATCGTCGGATAACTACCGCTGACGCAATCTAGTCTCTTCGCGCGTGACCAGTCACACCGACGTTCTCATCGTGGGCGCAGGGCCGGCAGGTATCGCAGCTGCGCTCACCGCCCGACAACGTGGACTCTCGGTGTGCGTCATCGACAAGGCCACGTTTCCCCGAGACAAGTGCTGTGGCGACGGTCTCACGACGGGAGCACTTCGGCTACTCGAACGACTCGGTTTACCGCCGTCGCATGTCGCAAGCTGGAAGGTCTGCCGCGATGTCGTGTTGCGATCGCCGTCGGGTCGCACGGTGGAACTGCAGTTGCCCGACAACGGACAGTTCGCCGCCATCGCCTCGCGCATGGACCTCGACGCGGCGTTGGTCGATCACGCCCGTGCACGAGGCGTACTCATTCGTGAAGGCGTGAGTTTCGTCGACATCACTCGCAACGGCGACTATCAGGTAACCACGAGCGACGGAGTCGTCTCGGCGCGGGTCGTGATTGCTGCAGACGGCATGTGGTCACCCGTTCGCAAAGCGCTGCAACCGGATCGAGCTCCGTACCTCGGTGAATGGCATGCACTTCGTCAGTACGCGCACGGCGTGACCGGGCCAGCGGGCTCCCGACTGTACGTGTGGTTCGAGCCCGACTTGCTTCCTGGGTATGCCTGGTCGTTTCCATTGGCTGATGGACGAGTGAATCTCGGATTCGGAATTCTTCGCGGGTCGACACAGAAGGTTGGCGACATGAAACAACTGTGGTCCAGCGTCCTTTCCCGCCCGCATGTGCGCGAAGCACTCGGTGCCAGTGCCGTCATCGACGACAAGGTGAGCGCATGGCCGATTCCGGCACGTGTAACTTCGGCAACGCTCAGCGTGGGCGACGTGTTGTTCGTTGGCGACGCAGCGAGTGCAACCGACGTGCTCACGGGAGAAGGCATCGGGCAGGCGTTGTTGTCGGGGATGCTTGCCGGCGATGCCGCTGCAACAACGACGCCAAGTCGCACCTACGAACGCGACATGCGCAAACACTTCTTCGCGGACCATCGAATGTCGCAGATTCTCGGACGCATCCTGTCGCACGAGCGTCTGGCGCGCGGCGCCCTTCGAATCATCGACGGTGGCGATTGGCGCAAGCAAAAATTCGTGCGATGGATGTTCGAAGACGAGCCTCGAGCGAGCGCGTTCACCCCGCGACGTTGGCACCGCGGTTACCTGTCGTCACCTGGCGCCTACTAATCTCGCCACATGCGCACACGACTCACCGAGATGCTCGGAATCGACTATCCCGTCATGCTCGCCGGCATGGGAGGCGTGTCCTACCACGAACTGGTGGCGGCAGTCAGTGAAGCTGGTGGCATCGGCACGCTCGGCGCATCCACGATGCGCGATCATGAATTGCCCGAAGAAATGCGCTTGGTTCGCGAGCGAACCAAGAAACCATTCGGCGTCGATTTGCTCACTGCCCTGCCCAACCAGGTGGACACCGGTATCAAGGCCGTCATCGAGGGCGGAGCTTCGATCTTCGTTGCTGGTCTCGGTGTTCCGCGTGAAGTGATCGACCTCTTGCACCAAAAGAACGTTCTCGTGGGCTCCATGTGCGGCAAGGTGAAGCATGCGGTCGCAGCAGTGGCGAGCGGTTGTGATTTCGTGGTCGCGCAAGGCACCGAGGCCGGTGGACATACCGGCATGGTTGCCACCATGGCACTCGTACCGCAGGTGGTCGATGCCGTCGGCGAGAAGGTTCCGGTCGTTGCCGCCGGCGGATTGTTCGATGGCCGTGGATTGGCGGCGTCGCTGGCGCTCGGCGCCGACGGCGTGTGGATCGGCACTCGTTTCATCGCCACACCCGAAGCCCGTGCGGTAAACGGGTACAAGGACCAGTTGCTCGCCACGAGCGAAGACGGCACCACCATCAGCCGCGCGTACACCGGTAAGACGTGTCGCGTGGTTGCCAACGACTGGACGCGTCACTACGACAAGAATCCTGCCGAACTCAAACCTTTCCCGCAGCAGGCCGTTGCCTCCATGCAAGCGGGCGTCAACCACCTCGGCTTCCCCACCGGTACCGAAGTCGACTCATCGCGCGAGTTTTATCCGGCAGGGCAAGGTGTCGGCGCAATCAACGAGTTGATTCCTGCGGGCGATCTCGTGCGTCGTATCGTCGATGACGCCGCCGCGGTGCTCGCGCGTATCGGCAAACTGTCGACGCGCTGAACCAACCATTCACTCACTGTCCACCAACTACCCACCAATTGTCGCCTCGCCAACGACCGACGTAGAAAGAAATCTCGAGATGCCCAACGTCTTGCGCACCAACAACGTCTTGCGCACCAACCGCGACCTTCGCATTCTGTTCATCGCACAGAATCTCTCGTTCATGGGCGACTGGTTCACATTCGTCGCCCTTGCCGGTCTGGTGCAAGACGTCACCAGCTCTGCACTGCTCGTCTCACTCCTCCTGGTTGCATTCTCGCTTCCATCGTTTCTCGCTTCCCCGATTGGAGGACCCGTCGCCGACCGATACGACCGACGCACCGTTTTGGTCATCGTTTCGCTGGCCCAAGCGCTCGCTGCGTGCGGACTCCTCTTCATCGGCGAGTCCCAGATCTGGCTTGCATTCGTCTCCCAAGGACTCATCGCTGCATTCGCAGCATTCGTTCGCCCGGCGGTCGAAGCAGCGGTACCCAATCTGGCTCGGTCACCCGAAGAGTTGCGCAGTGCGAATGCCTTGTTCGGTTCCAGTTGGGGCGTGATGCTTGCCGTCGGAGCCGGCCTCGGTGGCGTGTTTGCCGAGGTTTTCGGCAGACAAGCCGCGTTCATCGCGGACATTGCCACGTTCGTCGTCGCGGCAGGTCTCATCGCGATGATCAAGCAACCGATGCAGGAGGATCGCGGCCCGCATCGCGCCCCCGTTCGTCCAATCGCCGACATGCGTGAGGCAATCCAATTGGCGCGACGCGACACGATGATCATGGCGCTGTTGGCATCGAAGATGACGTTTGCCATCGGCGCCGGAGTCGTGAGTCAACTCGCGGTGTACGCAGCCGACGCATTCTCATCCGGGGACGCCGGGCGCGGCATGTTGCTCGGCGCACGCGGCGTCGGATCGGGAATCGGTCCGATCATCGGCGCACGGTTCGCCAAGGGTGACGTACGACGCGTCCTACTGGTCTGTGGAGTATCCGGATTGATCTTCTCCGTCGGCTACATCGCTGCCTCGGCTGCACCGTTCCTCATCATTGCCGCCGTCTGCGTGATGTTCGCGCACCTGGGTGGTGGTGCGCAATGGACGCTTTCGACCTACGGCCTGCAGGTATCGGCACCCGACGAGATGCGCGGTCGATTGCTTGCCGGCGATTTTGCGCTCATCACGCTGACGCTCGCCGTGAGCAGCGTTGCCGCTGGCTTGGTGTCGGAACAGATTGGCGCGCGCGGTACGGTTGCGGTCTTCGGAGCGCTGGCGGCAGCAAGTTCGCTCGTCTACCTCGCACTCACGTCGAAACTTCGTGCCGGCGCTACGTCGACCTAGGCGTCGATGAGCGAGCGCAACGTTTCCACCTGCGCCGACTGGCTGTTTCCGATTGGATTCACCGAGAGCTGCGTGACTCCGGCCGCACGAAACGCCGCGATGCGTTCCTTCACGTAGCCGGCAGGACCAACCAAGTTGGTGAGTTCCAACATCTCGCGTGGCACCGCACGTGCGGCTTCATCTTTCTTGCCCGACAGGTAGAGGTCCTGAATCTCGGTGGCTTCCCGTTCGTAGCCGTACTCACGACAGATGTCGTTGTAGAAATTCTTTCCTCGGGCACCCATTCCACCCACGTACAACGCAACGTTGGGTCTCGCCATGTCGAGCACCTTGTCCTTGGCGTCTCCGACCAGCGATTCATCGATGGCCAGAAGACCACCGGCAGAGATCTCCAACTTCTTCAAGGATGGCGAACGCTTGGCTTCGCCCTTCTTCAACGCCGTACCCCACACCTGCTGGAACTTGTCCGGCACGAAAAACACCGGCAACCACCCGTCGGCGAGTTCTGCGGTGGCCTCCACGCTGAGGCCCTTCAGCGAGGCCCACCACACCGGAATGTCGGCTCGCACAGGGTGGTTGATGAGCTTCAATGGCTTACCCAACCCCGTCCCTTGTCCGGCAGGTAGCGGAACCTTGACGGTCTGCCCGTCGTACGACAGAGCCTTTTCGCGCTTCCACACTTCGCGGCACACCTCGATGTATTCCTTGATGCGCTGCATCGGCTTTTCATATGGAACGCCGTGGAAGCCCTCCACTACTTGCGGACCCGACGCACCGAGCCCAAGGATGAACCGCCCACTCGATACGTAGTCACAGCCGGCAGCAGTCATTGCAGTGAGCGCGGCGGTGCGGGAATACACGTTGATGATGCCCGTACCGATTTCCACACGTGACGTGATGGCCGCCAGGTATCCAACCTGCGAAATGGCGTCGAAGCTGTACGCCTCGGGAATCCACACCACGTCGAGGCCGACTTTTTCCAACTCGGCGACGCGACGTGCGCCTTCAACGAATCCGCCCGAGTAACTCATCATCATGGAGATTTTCATGGTGATGAGAACCTAGCGAACTCGACTCAGTTGACTTGTCGGGTACGGCCTTCCCAATACGGCGCGCGAAGGTCCTTCTTCAAGATCTTGCCGCTCGGGTTGCGTGGCAGTACATCCGCCCACGCCACCTTCTTGGGGGTCTTGAAGCCGGCCAGTTGCGTTCGACCGAAGGCCACGATGTCGTCTTCGGTGACCTCGACACCGGGCTTGCGCACCACGATGGCCAGAGGTACTTCACCCCAGCGATCGTCGGGGATACCGATGACGGCAACGTCTCCCACTGCGGGGTGCTTCATCAACGCGTTCTCCACCTCGGCTGGGTACACGTTCTCGCCGCCGGACACGATCATGTCCTTGACACGGTCATGGATGTACACGTAGCCGTCCTTGTCGGTGTAGCCGGCATCACCCGTGTAGAACCAACCGTTGCGAATGGCCTTGGCGGTTTCCTCCGGCATGTTCCAGTAGCCCTTCATCACTTGCTTGGAGCGAATGATGATTTCGCCTACTTCACCCGCTGGCAACTGCTTGCCGGTGTCGTCGACGATCTTCAGTTCGATACCCATCGACGGCTTGCCGCACGAGCGAAGCAGGTGCTTCTTCGGACCGTCAACGTCGTGGTCCTCGTGCATCAGCATGGTGACCACACCGGTGGTTTCGGTGAGGCCGTACACCTGCACGAAACTGCACTTGAACGTCTTCAGCGACGCTGCAAGCACTTGCTCGGAGATTGGCGACGCGCCGTAGGCGATCAATTTCAAACTCGAGAAGTCCGCCTTGTCGATATCGGGCACCATCAACGTGAACGCAAGCAATGCCGGAACCATGAATGCGTGGGTGATGCGGTGCTGACCGATGAGTTTCACCAAACCGGCAACGTCGGTTGCTTCACGTACCACGATCGACTTGCATCCGTTGTACTGACCCGCCGTCGCCCAGCCGCTGCCGCCGATGTGGAAGAGGGGCATCGCGATGAGGTTGATGGCGTTCTCGTTCATCTTCCAGAGGTCACGTGATGTGGGAAGGATGCCCATGAAGTTTTCGTTCGTGAGCATGACACCCTTGGGTCGGCCGGTGGTGCCGCTCGAATACAACTGGAATGCCACGTCACCGGTCTTTGGTTCTGCTCCCGGGTCGACCGCTTGATGACGCGCAACCCACGACTCGTACGACTCGTGCTGGGGATGTCCGCCAATGACCAGGATCTTCTTGGTGTACGTGAGGTCACCTGCAATGGCGTCCAGCACGGGGACGAAATCCGGACCAACGATGAACACCTTTGCGCGGGCATCGTTCACGATGAATGCAACTTCGGGAGCCGCCAATCGGAAGTTCACATCGACGCTCACCGCGTTGAGCAAGGCGCATCCGTAGAACACCTCGAAGTGCTCGATGGAGTTCTTGTCGAGGAATGCAACACGATCCTGACTCCCCACACCTGCGGCTTTGAGTGCCTGGGCAACCTGGCACGAACGCTGATACGACTCTTGCCATGTCTGCACTCGATCGCCCTGCACGAGGGCAACCTTGCCCGAGAGATTCTTGGCGTGCGTACGAATGATTCCAGCCACGTTGTTGATGCCAGGAGCGGCCGTGCGACCGACCTTTTTCGCTGGGCGCTTCGCGGCCTTCTTC
>JAFMJP010000113.1 GCA_017853375.1 Actinomycetota bacterium | reverse complement strand
GCTGGGTATGGCGCGACAGCCCGTTACGAACGACACACCGAAACCTTGCACACGTGAAGCACGATCGTCCGCCACACTGAAGGGGTGAACTTTTTCTCACTGCATGTGTCACTTGGGCTGATTGCCGCAGACGACGAATCCGTCGACGGCATTCAACGCTTCTTCACACGACCGGTCGTCGCCATCGCCATCGTGGTCGGATGCTTCATTCTCACTCGACTGACGTATGCAATCTTGCGCGTGGTCGTGCGAAAGGTTGCCGACAGCAAACCTGGACGTGGAAAGGGCTGGTGGAAGAACACCGTTCGGCGAGTCGGTGCAGAAACACTCGAAGGTGGCGAGAATCGTCGTCGCCAGCGCATCGAGGCCGCCACCGGCATGCTGCACCAACTCACGAGTTTCGTGTTGTGGATCGTCGCAATCATTGCGGTCTTCAACGTGTTGAACCTCGATGCAGCGTTCTTTCTCTCGAGCGCCGGCTTCCTGGGTGCTGCGATTGCCATTGGCGGTCAGCATCGGGTCGGCGACTACCTCACCGGATTGGCCGTCCTTTTGGAGGATCGCTTCGGTGTCGGTGACGAGATCGAAGCAAGCCTGGGTTGGGACAAGCCCATTCGCGCCACCGTCGAACACGTGGGAATGATCACCACACGCCTGCGAGATGGAAACAGCACCTTCCACGTTCCGCACTCCAAGCTGGACGTGATTCGCAACCTCAGTCAGGAACCGGTGCGCGAGTCGTTGCAATTCGACGTGTCGTCGGGCGAGGCATCACGAGTTTCCAGTACCGTACGTGATCTTGCCGGAACCAAGGGACTCACCACCGTGTTGTTCATCGACGAGATTCAGGCAGCGGGCACGGAAGGCGACCGCGTGGAACTGAACGTTCGCACCACTCGCCCACTCACCGACGCAGAGCGCGAGCTGCTCGTGCAAAAGACTTCCGAGGCACTCTCTCGAGACGAATAGGACGTCAACCGACTGAACGTCGGGGCACGTCAAGTGGCTAGATGCCGAGGAACGAATCGAGACCGAGCGTCACACCCGGATGCTCGGCGATCTTCTTGCAGGCCAACACGACACCGGGCATGAAACTGCTGCGATCGATGGTGTCGTGGCGAATCGTCAGCGTTTGGCCTTGCGTGCCAAGCACCACTTCCTGATTCGCAACTGCTCCGCGCATACGAACCGCATGAATACGAATGTCGGCCGGACCCTTCGCACCTCGCGCACCCGGAATTGCTTCATGGGTGGTGGGGTCCTTGGCCCACGCACTGCTGGCTGCGGCCATTCGCTGTGCAGTTGACACGGCGGTGCCGGAGGGCGAGTCGGCTTTGGCATCGTGATGAATCTCGATGATTTCAGCAGTGTCGAAAAATGGCGCGGCTACTTCGGCGAATCGCATCATCAGTACTGCACCGATGGCGAAATTTGGGGCAATCAGACAGTTGCTACGACTGAATTCCTGCTTGAACGCGGCGAGATCCGCGTCGCTGAAACCAGTGGTACCCACTACTGCATGGACGCCATGCAGTGCGAGCCACGGCAGTGTGACCCTGGCAGCAGCAGCAACGGTGAAGTCAACGACCACATCGACCTTCGCGTCAGCAAGAGCCTTCAACTCGCGGCTGATTTTCACACCTTGAGCTGTGACATCACCGGTGGTGTCTACTGCCGCCACCAGTTCCAAGGATGAATCGCCGGCGACGGCGGCACATACAGTGGCGCCCATGCGCCCTGCTGCACCGACGACGCCGACGCGAATCATGCGTTAGCCGTTGAAATCGGCGTTGAACTCGTCTTCGAAGCTGACGGCAACGGGTTCGCTGCCGCGATCGTTCGAAGGCCGGTCATCGCGACGGTCGTCACGACGATCGTCACGTCCACGACCACCACGATCATCGCGACCACGACCACCGCGATCATCACGACCACGACCACCACGATCATCGCGTCCGCGACCGCCACGATCGTCACGTCCACGACCACCACGGTCTTCGCGTCCGCGACCGCCACGATCGTCACGACGATCTCGGCCACCGCGGTCATCCCGACCGCCACGATCTCCACGGTCACGACGCTCGCCGCCACCGCCACCGCCACCCGAACCGGCCATTGGCTGACCATCAGGGCCGATGAGCGACAGGCTCACCTTGCCGCGATCGTCGATGTCGTCGACTCGCACGGTGACTTCGTCACCGAGATTCAGCACGTCTTCCACACGGGCAACACGCTCGCCGTTTCCAAGTTTGGAAATGTGCACGAGGCCGTCGCGTCCGGGGAGGATGTTGACGAATGCGCCGAACTGCGCAATGTTTACGACGCGACCGGTGTAGGTGGCACCAAGTTCTGCGGTAGGAGGATCGACGATGTTCAAGATACGAGTCTTGGCGTCTTCCACCTTTGCGGAATCCGGCGAACCGATGGTCACGATGCCAACTGCACCATCATCGTCGACGGCGATGGTTGCGCCAGTCTCCTGCTGAATGGTGTTGATGACCTTGCCCTTTGGTCCGATGACTTCGCCCACCTTGTCCAACGGAATGGTGATGGTGACGATCTTCGGAGCGCTCTCTGCCACGGTGTCGCGCGGCGCAGGAATTGCAGCCGTCATCACATCGAGGATCTTGAGTCGAGCTTCCTTGGCTTGTTGCAGTGCCGCCGCGAGAACGTCGCTCGGGATGCCGTCGATCTTGGTGTCCAACTGCAGTGCGGTAACTGCATCTGCAGTACCGGCCACCTTGAAGTCCATGTCACCGAATGCATCTTCTGCACCGAGAATGTCGGTGAGGGCGGTGTACTTGCCATCTTCGAAGATGAGTCCCATCGCGATACCGGCAACCGGAGCGATGATGGGAACACCGGCGTCCATGAGCGCCAGGCTCGACGCACATACCGATGCCATCGATGTGGAACCGTTCGACGACAACACTTCGCTGACGAGGCGCAAGGTGTAGGCAAACTTCTCCTGGCTTGGCACCACTGGGAAGACTGCACGCTCAGCGAGCGCACCGTGGCCAATCTCGCGGCGCTTTGGCGTACCCACACGACCGGTTTCACCGTTGGCCCACGGAGCCATGTTGTAGTCGTGCATGTAACGCTTCTCGGTGGTTGGGGTGATGGAGTCGATCATCTGGTTCATGCGTGGCATGGCCAGGGTGACGACGTTCATGACCTGTGTTTCACCGCGCTGGAACAATCCGGTGCCGTGTGCAGTGGACAGCAAGCCCACTTCCGACGACACTGGACGAAGATCACGCGGTCCGCGACCATCGATGCGCACGTTCTCGCTTACCACGCGCTGACGCACGAGGTGCTTGGTGAGTGAACGCACCGCTTCCTTGATTTGCTTCTCCTGACCGGCAAACTGACCCGGCGCATCTGCAGTTCCGACGAGCTCGGCAACGGTTGACGCCGTTGCTTCATCGATTGCCGCGTTGCGATCCTTCTTCAACGAGATGCGGATTGCAGGCTGCAATTTGGCGGTGGCTGCACGCTCGACGGCGGCGTACACCTCGGGGCTGTAGTCGAGAATTGGCGTGTAGGCCAGTGGCTCGATCTTGCCGCGCGCCGCGATGACGCTTGCGGTCAATTGTCGCTGCAACTTGATGGACTCCTTGATCCACTGCTTGGACGCCTCGAGACCCGCAGCAATGACTGCTTCGCTTACCTTCGGTGCACCATTGGCATAGAAATCGAACGACTTCTCGGTACCGCCGGCTTCCACCATCATGATGGCGACGTCTCCGTTGTCGAGTTCGCGTCCGGCAACGACGAGTTCAAAAGTTCCCGCATCGCCTTCCTCGAACGTTGGGTGCGGCACCCAGGTGCCGTCTTGCGAGTACGCAACGCGCACTGCGCCGATTGGACCATCGAATGGAATACCGCTGATCATGAGCGCTGCCGACGAGGCGTTGATCGCCAACACGTCGTGAGGGTTCACTTGATCTGCACCAACCACCGTGACGACGATTTGGGTTTCATTGCGGAAACCGTCGGGGAATGCTGGGCGCAGCGGACGGTCGATGAGTCGGCAGGTGAGAATCGCCTGCTGGCTTGGACGACCTTCTCGGCGGAAGAACGAGCCGGGAATCTTGCCCGCGGCATAAGCACGCTCTTCGACGTCGACAGTCAGTGGGAAAAAGTCGATGCCGTCTCGCACGCCCTTTGCGGCGTTTGCGGTGACGAGCACGGTGGTTTTTCCGATGCTTG